>NZ_CP098364.1 GCF_030388245.1 Paracoccus sp. TOH | reverse complement strand
GCCGCACCGGTGCCATCGGCGCCATCAACAGATCCTGCTTGCCATCGGTCGTCGGACGCTGGCTTTCCTCGATCTCTTCGGCCTGCTTGCGCCGCGCGATCAGGAAGCCCGCCGTCCCGAAGACCAGCGCCAGCGTCAGAAAGACAGGAGTGGGAAAGCCGGGGATCAGTGCAAAGCCAAGCAGCACCACTGCCGCCACCTGCAAGGCCCGCGGATTGGCCGATACCTGTTCGGTAATGTCATGCGCCAGATCCACCGAGCGCTCGTTCGCGATCCGGGTGATCACGATGCCCGAACTGATCGCCATGATCAGCGCCGGGATCTGACTGACCATGCCATCGCCGATGGTCAGCACCGAATAGCGGTGCAGCGCCTCGCCAAAGGGCATTCCCATTTGCCCGACACCGACGCCAAGCCCGCCAAGAATGTTGACCGCGATAATGATCAGCCCGGCCACCGCATCGCCCTTGACGAACTTCATCGCGCCGTCCATCGCGCCGTAAAATTCGCTTTCGGTCTGCAGCGTCTCGCGGCGGCGGCGCGCCTCGGCCAGATCGATCTCGCCCGCACGCATATCGCTGTCGATCGCCATCTGCTTGCCCGGAAGCGCATCAAGCGAGAAGCGCGCCGAGACCTCGGCCACGCGTTCAGAGCCCTTGGTGATGACGATGAACAGGACGATGGTGATGATCAGAAACACCACCATGCCGACCAGAAGCGAGCCGCCGATGACGAAGTTCCCGAAGGATTGGACGATCTGGCCGGCATCGGCCTGTAGCAGAATCAGCCGTGTGGTCGAGATGCTGATGGCAAGCCGGAACAATGTGCTGAACAGCAGGATCGAGGGCAGCGTGGACAGCGTCGTCGGCGATTTTAGATAGACCGCCACGATCATGATCAGGACCGAGATCGCCAGATTGAAGCCAATCGACAGATCGATCAACCAGGTCGGCAACGGCACGATGATCATGAAGACGATCAGGATCAGCAAGATCACCAGAACCAGATCCTGCCGCGCCGCAATCGCGTTGAGCCGTCGTCTGAACCCGCCCTCCGCCATCAGCCGCTCCCTTTTCGGGTCTCGGCTGCGACCCGCAGATCGCGGGCCAGCGCAAGCGCATCCCGGGCTCCGATGGCATCGCCCTGCCGATGCAGCGCCTTGGCGCGGATATACTGGCGCGCGGCGTGCTGGATATCGGTCGCCGCCGGATCTATCAGGCCCGGATCCGTTTCGTCGAACCGGGTCAGCACCGACATCGCCTGTTCCGGATCCCCAGCCCGCAGCAGCGATTCCGCCAGGGTCAGCAGCGCGGAGGGCCGCACATCACCCATCGATAGCGCCGCCAGCGCCAGAACCATTGCTCTCGACGGATTGCCGTGGCGCAGATAAAGCAGCGCCAGCGACGACAGGATGTGTCCGTGCTTGCGCGCGTCGGCAGCGATCAGATTGTCGGGCAGAGCCTCGGCCTCATCCCAGTTGCCAAGTTCGCCATAGATATCCTCAAGCTGCTCATCCGTCGGCTCATCGCCCACAGCCCGGTCCGGCAGCCTGATCGAATTCGTGATGATCGAAAGCGGAGCATTCATGTTGTTTGCATGTCCATGTAACACGACAGCTTGCGGCACTCGTCCTCAAGCACGGCATCGACCAGACGCCCAAGCCCCGGAACCGCCTTGTCGGCGCGGTCGGCATAGCTGCGGGCCGTTTCCAGCGCGGTGATCAGGTCGGGCGCTGATGGCAGGCTGACATTGCCGAGCCCGGTCTCGAGGATCGACTGGAACCCGACCCGTTCACCGCGCGGGCGGGGGCGCGAACTGATATCGTCGGCATCCCCGATCGGCGCGGGCTGATGCGGACGCCCGATCCGGCCCAGGCGCGGCAACTCATGCGTCGCCGGCGTGCTGGAGATAAGACGGGAAGAAGGATGGATCGAGTCAGCCATTCTGCATTCCCCTAAAAACGTACCGCGACAAGCTGGCCGTCACGCTCGAACTCGACGCTGCCGCGGTCGATCTTTCGCACGACCCAGCCATCGCGTGTCCGGTCACCGACCCGATAGACATTGCCGGTCTTGGTGCGAACCTCGGCATTCTCGCCCAACCAGACCGAAGACACGGCCAGCATCGGCGCCGTCTCGGATTCGATCGCCGTGACAATCGGCAGGCTTTGCCCGAACTCTGCCTCGAACTTGGTGCGGATCTGACGCCAGTCGTTCACCTGCTCGGGCAGCACCGTCCCGCCAAGACGAAGAACCCCGCCATCATGGCTGAGTGTCAGATTGGTGAGGCCCGCCGCCGCAAGCCGGGCCTTCAGCTCGGTTTCGGCTGCCAGGACGCAATCGCTAAAACACTCGAGCTGCGGCGAGCTGTTGATCCGCGATGCGACCGCAGGCTCTGCCGGTTCCGTCGGCGCTACCCGGTCCGACACATCGGCGGCCGCCGAGCTGCTGAGGCCGGCAAGTACAGGCGTCGGCGATTGCGTAAACAGTGCTGCGCCCAACCAGCAGCCGATGAACAAGGCCGCCAGGCCAACGCCGACAAGCATACGCCGATCCGTGGAGGGCCGTTGCACGCCGCCCGAAAGCTGCACCATCACATCAGAGCCAAGGCAAAGCCGCGCGGGCAGCTTGATCTGGTACGGCGCGCCCTTCACGGTCAGCGGCGCGACGCCGTTCGCTCCTTCGCCCACCAGCCCTATGCCGTCGACGACCGGATTGGCGATAATCGCCGTACCCTTCAACGTCAGATTGATGATCCGATCACCCAATCCGGCCAGGACAATGTCGTTGCCGTCCTCGCTGCCGATCGTGTAGCGCCCCGCTTCCAGCGAAACGGATGCCCCTGCGTTCGGTCCGGCGAGGACGCTCAGCACGAAACTGTCCGCAGAGGAACGGCGCCCTGCCTGTTCCCCCATGGCGAGCTCCGGAATTCAAGAGAAAAATGTGAGACGAAACGAAATCCCGTCTCACATAATATAATTAGCGGATCTTGCCGTAGGCGTCTTTCAATGTAGTTTGTTTTGCAATTTCCACATTGGTTTTCGCAGCTTCCAGCGTAATCGCACGCTGCTGGTTGATCACGTCCTGCATGCCCGCATTGAAATCTCCGGTAATGGGAGTAGCCATTTTAGTCTCCGTTCACTCTGAGTGGTTAATATTCGCCCAAAGTTTCGGCAGGGCATCAATTCCTGAATTATATGCCTGAGCAAGAAGGGTAAGCTGGGCGTAAACTTCAGGACTTACCCCACGATCCATCTCGCGGATCACAATGCTCCTTGCAGCCGATAACTTTTCCAGTAATCGCTTCAGCTCAACGCCAGCCGGATCGTGATTCAGAAGTCTTTCAAGCTCGTCCAACTCAAGCGCTCTATCCGACAATGCTCGCCTCCCCCTCGCGAAACTGAAAATATTTCACGTCTCCCTGTAAGCTTAACGATTGATGCAAAATCACGACGTGGCAAGATTTTATCCAAGGCATTCGCGGCATGAGCAACTATCCGCTCATTGGGCAAATGCCCACTTCCGGACTGCCAACAATATTTATTTAGATATATCAATATATTACATAATGACCGAGGTAAATTTTCCATGACGGTGGACGGGGGGGACAGCAACGCCCAGAGCAACCGGCGTCGTTGCAGAGCTCCCGCCGTAGCAAGCGTCCCACAGCGAATCGACGCTGTTAGCAGGCTGTAGAAGAAGTCGACCCTCGACCCTGGTTTGCGGAACATGTTTCACCCTTTGCGCGGCAACGGCGGGGGTGATGATGCGCGGGACGGACAAGGCGAGCGGGTCGCTGTTCAGCTATGTCGACTTGGAGGCACATATCCCGCACGGCATCCACCGCGCAAGATCCGGCAGGTGGTGAACGGCGCGCTTGCCAGCTTGGACGCCGAGTTTGAGGCGCTCTACACCGATTTTTTGGCCGCCCCTCTATCGCCCCGGAGAGACTGATCCGGGCCAGCCTGATCCAGATCCTGTTCTCGGTCCGCTCCGAGCGGCAACTGATGGAGCAGATGCAATATAATCTGCTTTTCCGCTGGTTCGTCGGCTTGGGAATCGATGACCCGGTCTGGGTGCCGACGGTCTTCACCAAGAACCGCGACCGGCTGCTGACGACGGAGATGTCGCGCAAGGTGATGGCGGCGATTCTGGCGCAACGCTTGGACCACCTTGAACACCACCGAATTCCTCAGGGCGGTATCCGAGATCTCGAGATCCCGTTCGGCCATGACGCGCTCGGCGGGCTCGCGCGAGATGGCGGACGCAGATGTCGGCGATCTCGCCCTTTTTGAAGAAGCCATGGCTGACCATGTAACGCGCCCGCTGCCGCTCTGGAGCGGCGAACAGTTCGATCGCCGCGTTCACATGCGCCAGGTCGTGTTTGGCCTGGGCGATCTGCGCTTCACAGGCCTTGATCCGGCCGAGCATCTCGGCGCGCTTCTGCGTCAACGTCTGGATCACCAAAAGTTCGGACATGCCGACATTGGAACAAACGTCACGCCCCTGTTCCAGTCGGCAATTTGGTGCGTTCGCTACCTAAGACCGAATACCTGAATGCCCACTGGTTCGCGACCTGAACCGCGTCGGCCCTGGACAGATGATCCCGTCCCTTGGTCGGGAGCCGCGCAATCCTACGGGCCGGCGGTGATTTGCCCGTCCCGTTTGGCACGGCCTGCTCGGCGCGGCGCTGGCGTGTCGCCCATTCTCCGACGACCCGAAGACTGCCGCGGAAACCATCGGCCCTCAGACGGCGCCAAAGTTCGGCGCCGTTCCATTCCTGTTCCAACCGTGGCAGCCAGGGTGTCAGGCTGCTCTCGCGGATGCGGAATACATCTTCACGTTCCCCTCGGAGGATCTGGCGAACCAGCTTGCGGCTGAGGCCTGTCGAGCGGACGATACGCTTGATGAGCAGGCTCTCACCGGCCATCTTCCTCACCATCTGATTGCTGGGCACCTTCATGGACATGAGCCCGCTGATCATCATCACCACGCCGATCTTCCTGCCGGTGGTCAGCGCCTTCGGCGTCGATCCGGTGCATTTCGGCGTCATCATGATCCTGAACCTGGGCATCGGGCTGAACACGCCGCCGCTGGGGCCGGTGCAGTTCGTCGCCGCCGCCGTGGCCCGCATCTCGATCTGGGAGGCGATGCGCAGCGTCTGGCCCTTCTACGCCGCCGGGCTGGCGGTGCTGTTGCTGGTGACCTATGTGCCGGCGCTGTCGCTGTGGCTGCCGGCGCTGTTCCGGGGGCAGTGATGGGCGATCCGGTCCGCACCGTGCTGGCCCATGCGCCCGAGCTGATGGTGGTCCGCTTCGCCTTCGCGGCGGGCGACCGGGGCACGCCGCACCGCCACCCGCATGTGCAATCGACCTATGTCCGGTCGGGGCGCTATCGCTTCACCCTGGACGGCCGCGCGTTCGAGGTCGGGCCGGGCGACGCCTTCGTCATCCCCTCGGGCGCGGTGCATGGCTGCACCTGCCTGGAAGCCGGCGAGCTGATCGACAGCTTCACCCCCCGCCGCGACGATTTTCTGTGAAAGGACATATCGTGACCCATGTCGAAACCCGCCAGGCGGTCCACCCGGACCATGCGAAGACCATGGACACCGAAACCCTGCGCCGGCATTTCCTGGCGGAAGGCCTGTTTCGGGACGGCCGGATCCGGCTGGTCTATACGCATTACGACCGCTTCGTGGTCGGCGGCGCGGTGCCCGGCGGCGCCGAGCTGGTGCTGGACCAGGTGGCCGAGACCCGGACCGCGACCTTCCTGGACCGGCGCGAGATGGGCATCGTCAATATCGGCGGGCCGGGCCATGTCGCGGCCGCGGGCGAAACCTGGCGGATGGGGCAGGGCGACGTGCTCTATCTGGGCATGGGCTCGGGTCCGGTGACCTTCGGCGGAGCGGGGCGGTTCTACATCGCCTCCTGCCCGGCGCATCGCGCCCTGCCCAGCCGCCTTGTCCCGGTGGCCGACGCGAAACAGATGACCACCGGGGCGGTCGAGACCTCGAACAAGCGCACCATCCGGCAGTTCATCCACCCGCTGGTGATGGAAAGCTGCCAGCTGGTGCTGGGCTATACCACGCTCGAGGACGGCTCGGTCTGGAACACCATGCCCGCCCATGTCCACGACCGGCGGATGGAGGCCTATCTTTATCACGGCATGGCGCCGCAGGCCCGGGTGCTGCACCTGATGGGCGAGCCGCAGGAGACGCGGCACATCTTCGTCGCCAATGAACAGGCGGTGATCTCGCCGCCCTGGTCGATCCATTCCGGCGCCGGCATCGGCGGCTATGGCTTCATCTGGGCGATGGCCGGCGACAACGTCGATTATACCGACATGGATTTCGTCCAGCCGGAGGCGCTGCGGTGAACCCGTTTTCGCTGCAAGGCCAGGTGGCGCTGGTGACGGGCGCCAATACCGGCATCGGGCAGGCCATCGCCGTCGCCATGGCCCGGGCCGGGGCCGAGGTCATCGCCGCCGGCCGCCGCGACTGCGACGAGACGCTGGCGCTGATGGGGGGCGGGCGGCAGATGCGGCTGGATTTCAGCGACCCGATGGCGGCGCGCGATGTCTTTGCATCCGGGCGCATCGACATCCTGGTGAACAATGCCGGCATCATCCGCCGCGCCGATGCGGTGGATTTCACCGAGGCCGACTGGGACGCGGTGATCGACGTGAACCTGAAGGCGCTGTTCTTCACCTGCCAGGCCTTCGCCCGCGCCGCCCTGCCGCGCGGGCGGGGCAAGATCGTCAACATCGCCTCGCTGCTGTCCTTTCAGGGCGGCATCCGGGTGCCGTCCTATACCGCCAGCAAGCATGGCGTGGCCGGTCTGACCAGGCTGATGGCGAACGAATGGGCGGCGCGGGGGCTGAACGTCAACGCCATCGCCCCGGGCTATATCGAGACCGACAACACCCGGGCGCTGCGCGACGATCCCGACCGCTCGGCCGCGATCCTCGGGCGCATTCCGGCCGGGCGCTGGGGCCGGCCCGAGGATATCGGCCAGACCGCGGTGTTCCTGGCCGCGCCGGCCTCGGACTATGTCAACGGCGCGGTGCTGAATGTCGATGGAGGCTGGCTTGCCCGATAGGCTGTATCGCGCCCCGACCGCGGCGCCGGCGGGCATCGTCCATCTGGGTCTGGGGGCGTTCTTTCGCGCCCATGGCGCGATCTATGTGGCCGAGGCGGGCGGCTGGGGCGTCATCGGCGTTTCGCTGCAATCGCCGGACACCCGCGACCGGCTGCGCCCGCAGGGCTGGGCCTATACCGCGCTGGAACTGGCGCCCGAGGGGGAAAGGCCGCAGGTGGTGACGGTGCTGCGCGACGTGCTGGTCGCGCCCGAGGATCCGCAGGCGGTGCTGGACGCCATGGCCGCGCCGGGCACGCATATCGTCAGCCTGACGGTGACGGAAAAGGGCTATTGCCACGAACCCGCCACCGGCCGGCTGAACCGCGACCATCCCCGCATCCTGCATGACCTGGCGAACCCGCTGCCACAATCCGCGCCGGGCTTCCTGGTCCGCGCCCTGGCCCTGCGCCGGGCGGCGGGACTGCCGCCCTTCACGGTGCTCAGCTGCGACAACCTGCCGGAAAACGGCCGCGTCCTGCGCGGCGTGGTGCTGGACCTGGCCGGGCTGATCGACCCCGCGCTGGCGGGCTGGATCGCCGCCGAAGCGGCCTTCCCCTCGACCATGGTGGATCGCATCGTGCCCGCGACCATGCCCGCCGACCTGGACCGGCTGGAGGCCGCCGCCGGCTATCGCGACGCGGCGCCGGTGATGCACGAACCCTTCCGGCAATGGGTGATCGAGGACCGGTTCCGCGGCCCGCGCCCGGCCTTCGAGACGGCAGGCGCGCAGCTGGTCGCCGACGTGACGCCCCATGAGCACATGAAGCTGCGGATGCTGAACGGCACCCATTCCAGCCTGGCCTATCTGGGCTATCTGGCGGGGCACCAGACGATCGCGGATAGCATGGCCGATCCGGTCCTTGCCGGTTTCGCGCGCCGGCTGTGGCGCGACGAGATCATCCCGGCGCTGACCCCGCCCCCGGGCGAGGATCTGGCGGCCTATGCCGATGCCCTGGCCGCCCGCTATGCCAATCCGGCGATCCGGCACCGGACCTGGCAGATCGCCATGGACGGCAGCCAGAAGCTGCCGCAGCGCATCCTGGGCACCATCGCCGAATCCCGTGCGGCCGGACGGGCGGTGCCGGGCCTGACCCTGGCCGTCGCGGCCTGGATGCGCTACGTCTCGGGCCGGGACGAGCAGGGGTTGCCGATCGAGGTCCGCGACCCGCTTGCCCCGCGCCTGGCGGCGCTGTGGACCGGCGATCCGGCCGCGACAGTGCGCGGCTTCCTGGCCCTGGCCGAGGTGTTTCCGCCCGCCCTGCGCGACGATGCCGGCTTTGCCGCCGCGCTGACCAAGGCGCTGGCGGTGCTGATCCGGCGGGGGGCGCGGGCCGCGGCCGAGGGCCTTGTCCATGCCTGACCGTTTGATGCCTGACCCTGCCATGGCCGACCGTCCCGCCGCCCTGCTGCTTTCCCCCGGCGACAGCGTCGGCATCGCCCTGCGGGCGCTGGAGCCGGGCGAAACCCAACTGGGCGTCCGGCTTGCCGAACCGGTTCCCGCCGGGCACAAGTTCGCGCTGCGCCCGCACGCGCCGGGCGATCCGATCATCAAATACGGCCAGGTCATGGGCGAGGCCACCGCCGCCATCGCGCCCGGCCGGCATGTGCATGTCCAGAACGCCGGGATGGGCGTGCCGGGCCGGGGGGCCGCCGCCGGCCAGGCCGGACGGCTGCCCGCGCCCCCCGACAGGCGCAGCTTCCAGGGGTTTTCGCGCCGCGACGGCCGGGTCGGGACGCGCAACTTCATCGGCATCATCGCCTCGGTCAACTGCTCGTCCACCGTCTGCAACGCCATCGCGCGCGCGGCGAATGCCCGGCTTCTGCCGCAATTCCCCAACCTGGACGGCTTCGTGCCCATCGTCCACGACCAGGGCTGCGGCATCGCCACGGCGGGCGAGGGCTTCGCCCTGCTGGTGCGCGTGCTCAGGGGCTATCGCGACCATCCGAATTTCGGCGGCGTGCTGCTGGTCGGCCTGGGATGCGAGGTCAACCAGCTGACCCTCTACCGGCGCGACGACGAGACGCGCCAGCGGCATGCCAGCTTCAACATCCAGGAGGTGGGCGGCTCGGCCGAGGCGGTGCGCCGCGCGCTGGAGCGGCTTGCCCCCATCGCCGCCCGCGCCGATGCCGACCGCCGCCGGACCCTGCCGGTTTCCGGGCTGACGCTGGGGATGCAATGCGGCGGCTCGGACGGGTTTTCCGGCATCACCGCCAATCCGGCGCTTGGCGTCGCCTCGGATCTGCTGGTCGCGGCGGGCGGCACCTCGATCCTGTCGGAAACGCCCGAGATCTATGGCGCCGAGCATCTGCTGATCGCCCGCGCCAGCGCCGCGGACGGCCAGCGGCTGCGGACGATGATCCGCTGGTGGGAAGACTACACCCGCGCCAACGGCGCCAGCCTGGACAACAATCCCAGCCCCGGCAACAAGCGCGGCGGCATCACCACCATCCTGGAGAAATCGCTGGGCGCGGTGGCTAAGGCCGGGCTGGCGCCGCTGTCGGCCGTGCATGGCTATGCCGAGCCGATCCGCGGCCCCGGCCTGGTCTACATGGACAGCCCCGGCTATGATCCGGTCGCGGCCACCGGGCAGGTGGCGGCGGGCGCCAATGTCATCGCCTTCACCACCGGGCGCGGCTCCTGCTTCGGCGCCCATCCGGTGCCGTCGCTGAAGCTCGCCTCGAACACGGCGCTGTGGCGGGCGATGCGCGGCGACATGGACATCGACTGCGGCAAGGTCGCCGAAGGCGCGGTCTCGCTGCAGGAGATGGGCGAGGAGATCTATGGCCAGATCCTCGACACCGCCTCGGGCGCGCGCAGCAAATCCGAGATCTTCGGCTATGGCGACGCGGAATTCGTGCCCTGGCGCATCGGCGCGGTGCTTTAGCCGGCGCCGCTTGCCAAACCCATGCGAATGCCCATATGGTAATGCGAAACGCAAAAACGCATTGGGGGGCGAGATGTCCGAATCGACGGTCACCATCAAGGGCCAGACCACCTTGCCGAAATCCGTCCGGCAGGCGCTGGCGCTGGGGCCGGGGGACCGGTTGCGCTACGTGATCCTGGACGATGGGCAGGTGCGGCTGATGCGGACCCGCCCGGTCGCCCAGCTGGCCGGGATGCTGCGCCGCGAGGGCCAGCGCCCGGTATCGCTGGAGGAGATGGAGCAAGCCATCGCCGCTGGCGCGCAAGACCGGTGATCGCGCTGGATACCAATGTCGTCCTGCGCTTCCTGACGCAGGACGACCCGGCGCAGTTCCCGCAGGCCAGCGCCCTGTTCGCCCGCCTGACGGCGGACAGCCCCGGCTATCTGTGCCGCGAGGTGCTGGTCGAGATCGTCTGGGTTCTGGAACGGGCCTATGACCTGCCCCGGCAGGACATTGCCGCGGCGCTGGACGGGCTGCTGGCCGCGCCCGAGATCGTCGTCGAGGCCGCGGACCGGGTCGGGCTTGCGGTCGAGCGCTATCGGCAGGGCGGCGCGGGCTTTTCGGACCACATGATCGTGCTTGCGGCCCGGGATGCCGGGTGCAGCGCCACCTTCAGTTTCGACCGCAAGGCCGTGGCGCAGGCCGGCATGGTCGCGCCGCCGCCGGAAGGCTGATCCGGCGCCGGCATCCCTGCGCGGCAACAGCCGGCACGGCGCCGCCCCGCATCGGTCCCGATGCGGGGCGGGCCTGTCCGGGTCAGTCGGCCCTTGCGACCTGCTTCGCGGCGGCGCGGGCGGCGGCGGTGACCGCGACCACCAACGGCTGGTCGAATTGCGGCTGCAACCGGACGGCCGAGGCCGAAAGCGGGCCGCCGCCCATGATCACCGCCTCGGCGCCGTCCTTGCCGGTCGATTGCCCGACCGCCTCGGCCAGCGCGGCGTCCAGCCGGGCGGGATCCTGCACCAGTTCGGTCGGATCGCCCGGCGTCACGCGGACGCCGCGATATTGCGCCTCGTAGCCAAGCGCGGCCGCCTTCTGGCGGAAGGATTCGACCAGTTTCTCGTCCGGCGTCACCGTCACGATGCCAAAGGGCCGGCCGTCGCGCGCGGCCTCGTGAAACACCTCCTCGCCGATGCCGAAGACCGGGATTTCCACCGCGGCGCGCAGCTCCGGCAGGCCGGGATCGCTGAAGGCCGAGACGATCAGCGCCGCGACGCGCGGGTCGGCGGCCGCCTCGGTGCCGATGGCGACCACGCCGGGGACCGCATTGGCCATGTCCTCGGGCGTGGTCAGCAGCGCCGGGGCGCCGGCATTGCTGCGCCCCTCGACCTTGGCGGCATCCCCGATCGCGGCCTGGGCCAGCCCGGCCATGGATTGCGTCGCCGCTTCGTTCGAGTTCGGGTTGATCAGCACGATGATCCGGCCGGGGTTCTGGGCCACATCCTGGGCCGTATCCTGGGCGGCGGCCGGGCCCGACAGCAGCCCCAGGCTGCAACCGGCGGCCATGGCCCAGTGCCGGGCGCGGGCGGTGATGGTGATGGTCATGGCTCAGTTCTCCCGGAAGCGCTGCGCCGAGGGCAGGCGCTGCATCAGCAGGTAATAGAGGATCCCGGCGGGCAGCAGGCTGGCATACCACGAGATGCCCGAGAAGATCAGCGCAAAGACTACGCCGACGGCCATGGCGATGACGGCGGCCATGTTCACGCCCTTGTAGGGCCCTTCGGGATCATAGAGCTTGTCCAGGTTCAGCTCTTGCTTGCGCAGGATGAAGTAATCCACCACCAGGATGGCGAAGATCGGGCCCAGGAAGGCGGAATAGGTGCGGATGAACAGGTTCAGCCCGGCTGCCGATTCGTCCTTGACCAGTTCCCAGGGGAAGGTGCCGAAGGCCAGCAGGCCGACGATCACCGCCGAGGTCTTGAAGTTGATCTTGAACACGTCCATCAGCGCATAGGCCGGCGGCACGACGTTGTTGAGGATGTTCGTGGTGACCTGCGCGAAGGCGATGAACAGCAGCGTCACCACCAGCAGCAGCTTGTTGTCGACGGCGCTGGAAAACACCTTGATCGGATCGACCTCGCCCGTCGCGCCCGAGACCATCAGCCCGATCAGGCCCATGAACAGCGTCGCCGGCAGGATCGAGTTGGCATAGATCGCGATCTGCCGCACCGGCCCGACATCCTTGCGCAATTCGCGCGAATAGTCCGAGACGTTCAGCATCATCGTCGAATAGATGCCCAAAAACAGCATGGTGCCGCCCCAGAAGGGCGCGCCCCAGGTGCCCTCGACATTGATCAGGTTGGCGCTGATCTCGTCGCCGTATTTGTTGATGACGCTGAAGAACATGTAGATCAGCGAGCCGATGATGAAGACCGAGCCGATGTTCTCCAGCCATTTGATGCCGTGGAAGCCCAGCACCGACAGGCCGATCTGCAGGGCCTGGAAGCCGATGAAGAACACCCAGATGTTGGAATAGCCGAACAGCGTGTCGGAAACGAGGTTCAGCGCCCCGGCGCCGATCCAGCTTTGGAAGCCGAACCAGACGATGGCCGGGACCGAACGCACCAGCGCCGGGATCCGGGTGCCGGTGAAGCCGAAGGCGGAGCGCGCCTGCACCATGAAGGGAATGCCGTATTTGTGCCCGGCCTGGCCGTT
This sequence comes from Paracoccus sp. TOH, assembly GCF_030388245.1. Lineage (NCBI taxonomy): Bacteria > Pseudomonadati > Pseudomonadota > Alphaproteobacteria > Rhodobacterales > Paracoccaceae > Paracoccus > Paracoccus sp. TOH. The sequence goes on along the minus strand of NZ_CP098364.1, from coordinate 150,194 downwards.
GATCATCAGCGCGATGCCGATCACCGTGCAGCCGATGGCGATGGCCACGAAGGTCTGCAGCAGGTTCAGCGTTCCCACCAGCCCCGAGCCGATGGTGAAGGTGCCGATCGAGACGCAGCCGCCCAGCCAGGCGAACAGATAGGACCAGGGGTCCATGATCCGGGCCTGCTGCGGGGCCAGGCTTTCCTCGCCCACGGCCTTGTGCTCGATCACGGCGCTGTCGGGCGCCGCCTCCTGGGTTGTCATTGTCATGTTCTCCTCCCTTGTCTCCGTTTCCCTATTTCTGGTTGGGGAAAGCGTAGGCGTTGATCTTGCTGGTCTTCAGCCCTGCGCCCACCAGCGCCTCGATCATGCGGGTCGCGACGCTGACGCCGTCGATCACCGGAATGCCGGTTTCCTCGCTGAGCCAGGCGGTCAGATCGGCCATGCCGGCGCAGCCCAGAACCACGGCCTCGCAGCGGTCCTCGCGGATGGCGCACAGGATTTCGTCGCGGACCTTGATGCGCGCGTTCGAGCCGGGCTCCTCCAGCGCCAGAACCGGGATCGCCGCCGAGCGCACGCGGCGGCATTGATGCGACAGGCCGTAGCCGTGGATCAGATGCTCGATCACCGGGACCGAGCGCGGCAGCGTGGTGACGACCGAGAACGAGGTCGCCAGCATGCTGGCCGCCTTCACCGCCGCCTCGCAGATGCCCAGCACCGGGCCGCTGGCCAGTTCGCGGCAGGCGGCGATGCCCGGGTCGTCGAAACAGGCGACGACGATGCCGTCGATGCCCTGCGCCTCGGCCTCGCGGACCCGGGCCAGCAGGCCGGGCAGCGACATCGCCTCATCGTAATGGCCCTCGATGCTGGCGGGCGATCCGGCGGCGGTGGCGCCCTGGATCACCGTGCCGGGACCGGCCGCCGCGCGCGCGGCCTCGACGATCTTGTCGGTCATTGTCTGGGTCGAGTTCGGGTTGACGACCAGGATTTCCACCACTACCTCCATTCATGTTAACAAAGATTGTTAACAATGATTGTCATCAAGTCAACGATTCTGTGGGGTGGTTGCCTGGCCCGGGATTTGCCGGTAATTTCCGAAGGTCGATCAGAAAGAAGACCAGAACCGATGGACGCCCAGCCCGAAAGCCAGATCGTCGACGCGGTCCTGAACGCGATTTCCGAACAGCGCCTGCCCGCTGGGGCGAAGCTGGGCGAACAGGCGCTGAGCGAGCTGTTCAACTGCAACCGCGCCAATGTCCGCCGCGCGCTGGCCTCGCTGGCCGCCAAGCAGGTGGTCGAGCTGCGCCCCAATCGCGGCGCCTTCGTCGTCACCCCTTCGGCGCAAGAGGCGCGCGAGGTCTTCCAGGCCCGCCGCGCCATCGAGCGCACCATCGCCCGGCAGGCCGTCGCCCGGGTCAGCGACGAGGATGGCGCCTATCTGCGCGCCAATATCACCGCCGAGGCCGAGGCGCGGGCCCGCCGGGACAAGCCGACCGAACTGCGCCTGTCGCAGCAGTTCCACATGTATCTGGCGCGGCTTTCCGGCAATCGGGTGCTGGAACGATTCCTGGCCGAACTGACCATGCGCAGCACCCTGATCCTGGGCATGTATCCCAGCGCCGGGCATTCCTGCGCGAATTGCGACGACCATATCGGGATCGCCGATGCCCTGATGGCGCGGGACGAGGCGTTGCTGCTGCGCCTGACCGACGAACACCTGCGGCATCTGGAGGCGGGGCTGAATTTCGACCTGCCGCCGGTCTCCTCGGTCAGCCTGAAGGATCAGCTGATCGGCGCTTCCGCAACCGGCGGTTCAGGGCGCGAGACCGGGCACCGCAACGGCCCCGCGACCTGAGCCGTCGGCCCCGGCGGCCGGCCGGCGGGGGGCATCCGGATCGGGGCGATCCTGCCGTGCCGGCGGCGGGACCGCATCCCTGTCCCCATGCCGCCTGCCGCCGGAACCCTCATCTCAGCTGGTCGGGCAAGGGGATGAACTCGCCGTCGTCGCCCGGCGGCAGCTGGAAGCGGCCATGCTGCCAGTCGCCCTGCGCCCATGCCTGCTTGGCGGCGTCGATCCGTTCCTGCGACGAGGCGACGAAATTCCAGGAAATGTAGCGTGGCCCCTTCATCGTCTCGCCGCCCAGCACCATCAGCCGGGCGCCGGCCTCGCCGGCCTTCAGGCTGATGCGGTCGCCGGGGCGGAACACCATCATCCGGCCGGCCGGAAAGCGGTCGCCGGCGACCAGGATGCCGCCCTCGACCACATAGACGCCGCGGTCCTCGTGGTCGTCGGGCAGCGGCAGGCTGGCGCCGGGCGCAAGGACCACATCGGCATAGAAGGTCTCGGTGAAGGTCTTGACCGGCGCGCGCGCGCCCCAGGCCGCGCCCAGGATCAGCCGCACCTGCTTGCCCCCGTCCTCCAGGAAGGGCAGCGCCTCCTTGCCGTGATGTTCGAACGAGGCATCGCGGTCTTCCGCCTGCTCGGGCAGCGCGACCCAGGTCTGGATGCCGAAAAGCGAGCCGGGCTGCTTGCGCATCGCCTCGCTGGTGCGCTCGGAATGGGTGACGCCCTTGCCGGCGATCATCCAGTTGACCTCGCCGGGATGGACCATCTGGTCGGCGCCGGTGCTGTCGCGGTGCTGGAACGCGCCCTGGTACAGATAGGTCACCGTCGCCAGCCCGATATGCGGATGCGGGCGCACGTCGATGCCGCCGCCGGTCAGGAATTCGGCCGGGCCCATCTGGTCGAAGAAGATGAAGGGCCCGACCATCTGCCGGCGCGGCGCGGGAAGCGCGCGGCGCACCTCGAAGCCGCCCAGGTCGCGGGCGCGGGGAATGATCAGCGTCTCGATGGATTCCAGGCCCTGGCGATCGGGGCAATCCGGGTTCTGCGTGGGGTTCCAGCTCATGTCGGGCTCCTTTCGTGGGTCCGGGATGCGAGGGTTCAGCGTATCAGGTCTTGCGCAAGGCGGCATCGGGGCTGTCGGGGGCGGGCGCCATGCCGCCTCGTGCCGGGGCGGCGGGGTCACGGCGGCCGCGCGCACCGCATCGCGGCCGCGATCGCCGGACGACAGCCCTATGGGCTAGGTTTACAGGCGCGGCCGGCGTAAGTTACTAGAATAACAAATCGCATGGGCCAGTCATCCCGAACGGACCCACCGGTCCCAGGGCCGGGCGCGCCTGGCGATCCGGGGCGTTTCACCGCCCGCCGCCGTTGCTCGGGAGTCGTTCTGATGCGCCAGTCATTCTCCTGCAGGCTTGCAGACTATCCTGTCCTCGTCGCCGCGGCGGCATGGATCGCCCTGTCGGGGGCCGCATGGGCGCAGGACCCGCTGGCGTCGAACAACGGGCTTTACCCGTCGGACAACTGGCGGGGGCGCTTCCTGCTGGCGAACCTGGACTATCCCGAGCAGCCCGAGCAGAAGGGCTGGCCCTTCCGCGAGACCGCCGGCCCGCTGTCGCAGGAGACCGCGCCCGAATATGCCCGCCGCCTCAAGGCCTATCTGGGCCTGACGCTGGGGACGCTGGTGGACAGTCCCGACGACTGGGATCCGGTCAAGGCCGGCTGGTACGACATGGTCTGGAGCGGCGAAGGAACGGTCGCGGGCGGGGTGACGGACCCGACCTCGGGGCGCGAGGCGCTGATGAACACCTATTCCGGACAGATCATGCCGGCCGTGACCTTCCCCGAAGGCCAGGCGCCGCAAGGCCCGGTGCAGAACCATGCGGTGATCTATTACAATGCGCCGGCCGCCGCGATGCTGGGGCGGGTCTGGGCCAATCTCTATGCCCCGAACCTGAAGGCGGTCAGCTTCCCCGAAGGCTCGGTCGTGACCAAGGTCGAGGCGGTGACCAACACGCCCGAGGACTGGCCCGTCCTGGAAAACACCTCGGTCTGGCATGTCTTCCGCCCCACGACCGAGGACCAGCTGGCGGGCGGGCCGAACCTGCGCCCGCATGTCCTGCCGGTGCGCCCGCTGCAGATGGCCGTCCGCGTCAAGGACAGCGCCGCCGCGCCGGGCAGCGGCTGGGTGTTCGCGGTCTTCGTCTATGACAAGGACGCGCCCGGCCTTTCGGCATGGGAACGCTTCGTGCCGCTGGGCCTGCAATGGGGCAACGACCCGGAGGTCACCGGACCCAGGGCCGACCGCTTCGGCCGGGCCGCGATCCGGCAAAGCTGGATCAACCCGGCGGCCCCCGCCTTTACCCGCGAGACCTTCGGCTGGGGCGGGCGCCTTTCCGGGCCGATGGATGTCTCGAGCCGGCACAACGTCATCCTGCCCAGCGGCGAACGCTATGTGAACGACCAGCATGTCAACGCCTCGTCCTGCCAGAGCTGCCACGGCACGGCCGAGTTCCCGCGGGCGGCCAATCTCTACCCCTCGCCCAATCGCAGCTTTCCCCGCGACGACCTGCCCTTCCTGCTGTACGAGCCCGGCTCGCCCGACTGGATGCGCTGGTTCCAGAACCGGCCCGGATCCGAGCCGATGACCAGAAGCGCCGGGATCGTGGCGCTGGATTACGACATGGCGCTGATGTTCGCGGTTTCGGCCTATAACGAGGTCGCCGGAAACGCGCGGCTGGAGCAAGAGACCGTCGATGTCCATTAGCATGGAGCAGGCCGGCGCGGCGCCTTTCGCCGCGGGTGACGAAGCTGCCGACTGGTCGGAATACCGCCCGGTCTCGGCCATGTTCGTCGATCTTGTCGGCTCGGCCGAGCTGATCGGCACGCTGGGGCCGGAACGCTACAACGCCGCGCTGCGGGCGTTTCACAACCTGGTCACGGCGCATGTCCGGCTGTTTGGCGGCGAGGTGGTGCAATATCTGGGCGACGGCGTGATGTGCCTGTTCCATCGCGGCCACGAGGAGATGGCGCGCGCGGCGGCGGCGATCGCGGCCGGGCTGCGCATCGCCGGGGCGATCCAGCGGCCCGGATCGGCCTTTCCCGCCAATGTCCGCATCGGCATCGCCTCGGGGCTGGCGCTGTTCAGCGACGGGGCCAGCGCCGCCGGGGTGCGCGCGGTCGGCAATTGCATCAATCTTGCGGCCCGGCTGCAGGCGGTCGCGCCGCCGGGCAGCGTGCTGGTCTGCGCCGAAAGCCGGCGCGGCGCGCAAGGGCTGTTCGCGTTCCGCGCCCTGCCGGACCAGCCGCTCAAGGGCTTTGCCGAGGCGGTCAGCTGCTGGGAGGCGGGCGAGTTGCGCGGCGAACGCGCCGCAAACCCCGCCCGCCCGGGTCTGGTCGGCCGCGTGGCCGAAAGCGCGGCGCTGGAATCGGCCCTGGCCGAGGCGATGGCGGGCCGGGGCCAGACCGTCGCCGTCATGGGCGAGGCCGGCTTCGGCAAGACCCGGCTGCTTGAGGAATTCGCCCATTCGCCGCTGGCACAGGCCTGTCAGCGGCTGGTGCTGAACGGCCGCCGCGACGAAAGGGGCGGCGACTTCCACCCGATCAAGGCGCATCTGCTGTGGGTCGCCGGCGTGGTGCTGGACGATGACGAGCACCGGCGCGAGGCGAAGCTGCGGCAGATGTTCAGCGCGGTCTGGGGCCTGCAGGGCACGGCCATCGACGACCTGCTGGTGCTGCTTGACGCGCATTCCGACGCCGACCGCCAGCTCAGCGCCGATCCGGTGCTGCTGCGGCGCTGGCTTTGCGACCAGTTGACCAGTCGCATCCTTGATCTGCAGGGCGTCTCGCCGGCGCTGATCGTGGTGGTCGAGGATGCGCATTGGCTCGACCCCAGCTCGGTCGAATTCCTGGCCGGCTTCCAGGCGGTGCTGCGGGACCGGCCGGTCCTGATGCTGTTCAGCCAGCGCACCGCGGGCCCCGAGGACCAGCCGGTGCTGGCGGCCGATCTGGCGCTGCGCCTGCAGCCGCTGTCGCGCGCCCAGTCCCAGGACCTGATCCGCAACCTGCTGAGCGCGCGCGCCGACGACCTCGACATGGTCCGATGGGTGCAGGACAAGGCGCGCGGCGTGCCGCTTTACCTCACCGCCTTCGCCGATTACGCGCTGCGCAAGGAGAAGGCCGATTTCGGCGCGCCCGACCTGCCGCTGGACCTGCTCGACGTGATCGAGGAAAGCCTGGGCCGGCTGCCCGAGCGCACCCGCCGCTTCGCCCAGGCCGCCGCCGTCATGGGCCCGCATTTCGAGCCGACGATCATCGCCGCGCTTCTGGGCGAAAGCGGCGACGGCATCCGCCGCCATGTCGACCGGCTGGTGGCGGAAAAGCTGGCCGCGGAACGCGCCGGCATCCTGGGCATGGCCTTCGCGCATGACCTGGTGCGCGAGGCGATCTACGGCAATCTCGGCACCGATCTGCGCCGGCGGCTGCATGCCGATCTGGCCGCGGTGATCGAGACGCGCTGGCCCGAGGTGCCGGCGCATTTCCTGGCCCTGCATTTCGAGAATGGCGGCCAGCCCGCGCGGGCGCTGCGCTATCTGGTCAATGCCACGCTGGCCTCGGTCCGCGTCGGCGCCCTGCAAGAGGCGCGCGACCATCTGGGCCGCGCCTTCGCCCTGCTGCCCCACCTGACCGACAACCACGAGCGCCGCCAGCAGGAGCTGGCGCTCTACAGTCTCGAGGGGCCGTTGCAGATGATCCTGGGCGGGCCGGGCAATGCCGCCTTCGGCGATGCCCAGCGGCGCAGCATGGACCTGATGCGCGAGCTGGGCCTGAACCAGGATCGCGCGCATCTTTACTACAATTCCGGCCTGCACGACTGGGCCTGCTGCCGGCTGGACGCGGCGCAAACCACCGCCCGGACGGTGCTGGCCCTGCCCAACGAAGGCGAGGGCGCGCAGCTGGCCGGGCACACGCTGGCCGGTCTGGTGGCCTGGCACAAGGGCGATCTGGGGCGGGCGCGCCATCATCTGGCCCGCACCATCGCGCTTTACCGCCCCGAGAGGCACGCGCCGCTCTTTTCCAAATATCTCAAGGATTTCGGGGTGTTCAGCCTGTTCTATTCCGGGCTGACCGCCTCGGTCGCGGCGGAGTTCGAGGCGGCCGAGGATTTCGCCAGCCGCGCGCTCGAACTGGGCCGGGCCCTGGGCATCGCCCATGCCCGCGGCTTTTCCCTGCTGGCGATGTTCCTGACCGAGATGTTCCGCGGCGATCCCGAAACCACCATCGCCCATGCGAAACAGGCCGAAGCCCTGGCCCGCACCCATCATTTCCCGGAATTCCTGGCCATGGCCGGCTTCGCGCAGGGCTGGGCGCTGACCCGGCAGCCGGCGACCCGCACCGAGGGCATCGCGGCGATGATCGACGGGCTCGAGGGCTGGCGGCGGACGAATTTCATCGCCTGGCAGTCGCTGTTCGAGGCCATGGTGATCGAGGAACTGGTCAAGGCCGGCGAGCCGGCCCGCGCCCAGGCCTATCTGCCGGGGCTGAAGGCCCGCCTGGCCCAGACCGGAGAGGCGCAGTTCCTGGCCCCGGCCCTGATCGCCGAGGCGCAGCTTCTGGCCGCGCAGGGCCAGCCGCAGGCGGCGCGCGCCGGCCTGGCGCAGGCATGGGGCCAGGCCCGCGCGATGCGGGCGCATCTGTGGCTGGCCCATGCCGAACGGGCGGGCGAGCGCATCGGCTGGATGCCGGAATGACCCCGGATTCGGCGCGGGATATCGGGCAGTTTCCGCTGCTTTCGGGGCTGGAGGACGCCGTTCGCCAGCGCGCGGCCCGGTCGTTGCGCTGGCAGCATTTCGCCAGCGGCGCCATCGTCATCGACCGCGACGAGGAACAGGCCGACGTGCATTTCCTGGCCCGCGGCCAGCTGCTGGCCGTCTATTGGACCCGGGACGGGCGCGAGATCATCTTCACGTCGATGTCCGAGGGGAATTATTTCGGCGAGCTGACCGCGCTGGACGGGGTGCCGCGCTCGCTCTGCGTCTATGCGCGCACGGCGGCAGAGCTGGCGATCATGCCGGCCGCCGTCTTCCGCGAGCTGATCCGGGACAGCGGCCTGTTCCGCGACCGGGTTCTGGCCGGGCTGACGCATCGGGTGCGCGACCTGACCGAGCGGATGTGCCAGCTGACATCCCTGTCGGTGCCGGATCGCGTCAAGGCCTTCGTCCTGCGCCGCGCGGTCCAGGCCGACTGCCTGCGCCCCGGCGCGGTGCTGCGGGATTTCCCCACCCATGCCGAGATCGCCGCGCAGATCGGCGCCAACCGCGAGGCGGTCAGCCGGGCGCTGTCGGCGATGCGGCAGGACGGCATCCTGCGCGCCGGGCGCGGCGAGATCATCATCGCCGACCCCGATGGCCTGCTGGATCAGGATCTTTAGCGCCCGTAGTCATGCGGCGGCCGCGATCACCGCCAGCGCGCCCTGCGCCATCTCTTTCGAGATGCGGTCGGTGATGTGGCCCTTGGCGATCCGGTGCAAGGCGACTTCGATGGCGTCGCCGCTGATGGTTTCGTGGTCCTGCACAAGGGAAAGCGCGACCCTGCCGATGGTGAATGCAACCATATCGGGGCTTTGAAGATGCGACATGATTTCCTCTCCTGTCATGATGGACGCATCTCCCCGGCTTCGCTGTTCGGAATCCGAGGCGACCAGGTTTTCCGGTGGGCGGGGGGCGGCGCGGGTCCGCCCCCCGGAACTTGTCAAAACGTCACTCGTCAACACCCTGAAAAGTGCTTGGTCATGAAACGCCGCAGATGATCGGTTTGTCGGAATTGTAGTCGATGTAATGCCAGCCATTCCGGATCGTGGTGATGGAATAGACATCGCCGCTTTCGTCGATGAATTTGAAATGCCAGCCCTTGCTGTTGTAGAAATTGATCCGATAGGAATAGATCACGCCCCGGTCATGGCTGACATAGCCGTTGACGATGCCGATATTCTCGGCGCCGGGCGAGGTATAGCCGGCGCCGCCCGGCTCCCAGAACAGGGCCTGATAGCCCGGCGGGGTGGTCGGACCATGGGCCAGCTCATCGGCGAGCGAGGCGGCGGAATAGCCCTGTTGCTTGGGGTATCCGACCTCATAGGCCTTGCCCAGATCCGTGGTGCGGGACAGGACCAGGTGATTGTCGCGATCCAGAATATCCGTCATGGTAGCTCCTTGCCGAAAGCGATGGCCATCTTGGCAAGGAACAGACTAGCGCGGCCGCCGGCGCGGCGATGTGTCCTGGCGCACAGCGGCGGTTTTTTATGACTGCCGCGCGCGGCGGGCTGGCCGGGTCGTGCCCGGCCAGCCGCGGGGTCAGCGCACGGCCGAGACGACGATCTCGATCAGCACGTCCTTGCCCAGTTCGGCCACGCCGATGGTGGCGCGGGTCGGCAGATGCTGGGCGGGCAGCCATTCCAGCCAGGCCTCGTTCATGCCCTCCTTCTGGTCGAAATCGGTGATGTAGAGCATCGCCGTGACCAGCTTTTCCTTGTCCGAGCCGATCTCGGCCAGCAGCTTGTCGATCTTGGCGCAGATCTGCGCGGTCTGGCCCTTCATGTCCTGGGTCAGGTCGTCGGCGATCAGCCCGCCGAAATGCAGGATGCCGCCGGCCTCGACGATGCGGTGGTTGATCCGGGTCGGGAAATGGCGCTGGATCATCGGGTTTCCTTTCGTTGGGAAGGTTGTGATCACGCGGCGAAGCGCGCGATCGAGAAGGGCGCCAGGGGCGCATTGGTGCCGCCGGTGGCGATCAGCCCGGCCATGATCTCGCCCACGCCCGGGCCCATCTGGAAGCCGTGCGCGGAAAAGCCGAAGGCGTGGAACAGCCCCTCGTGGCGGGCCGAGGCGCCGATGACCGGGATGTCGTCGGGCATGCGCGCCTCGACCCCGGACCAGCTGCGGACGATCTGGGCGTCGCGCATGATCGGGAACAGTTCGGCGGCGACCTGCGCGGTCAGGCGCAGTTCGGGAAACAGGATCTCGGACAGGTTCGAGGCGGCATCGGCGCGGCCGCGCCTGCCGCCGCCGATGACCACGGTGCCGTTCGGCATCTGCTTGAAGGACAGGAGCCGCCCGGTCGCCCCCACCACGGCGTCGCAGAAATGCGGCAGCCGGTTGGTGACCAGCATCATCGGCGCGATGGCCTCGACCGGCGCCGGCTCGCCCAGCATCCCCGCCAGCCGCCCGCCCCAGGCGCCGGCGGCGTTCAGCAGGTGCGGGGCGCGGAAATCGCCCTGGGGCGTCGTCACGATCCAGTCGGCGTCGCGGCGGATGGCGGTGGCGGGGCAGCCCTCGTGGAAGCGCACGCCCGACGCGGCCGCCTTGCGCTGAAAGGCGAAGGTGGTCTTGTAGGGCTGGGCGAAGCCGTCGCGCAGCGCCGCCAGCCCGCCCAGGGCGTGATCGGCGACGGCGGGCAGCAGGCGGCGCAGCGCGGCGCGGTCCAGCATGACTTCATGGTCAAAGCCCATGGCGCGCAGGTCGGCGGCGCGGGCGGCAAGGCGGGCCAGCTCGGCCTCGGTTTCCGCCACCTTGATCTGCGGCGCGATCTGGAAACCGCAATCGTCGTCCAGCAGATCGGCGATGCCATACCAGATCTGCATGGAATGCTGCGAGATCGGCACCTCGGCGTAATGCCGGCCCAGCCGCCGCACCCCGCCGGCGTTCACCCCCGAGGCATGGCGGCCGATGCTGTCCTTTTCCAGCACGATCACCGACATGCCGCGCCGCGCCGCATGCAGCGCCGCCGAGCAGCCATGGATGCCGCCGCCGATCACCAGCAGCTCGGCCGAGCGGCCGGAATGCGGCGCCGCGCTGCTCATTCCGCCGCCATCCCGCTGGCGGGGCCGGGCTCGAAGCGCGCCAGTTCGGCCAGCGGGATCGGCTTCAGCGGCGGCCGGATGCGGTAATAATCGGTGACCTGCGGATCCTCGCCCTTGCGCGCGGCGATGATACCGGCCACGGCCAGACCGCAGACCCGGCCCTGGCAGGGGCCCATGCCGGCGCGCAGCATGGATTTCACCTGGTTGGGGCCGGGGGCGCCCAGATCGACGGTGGCGCGGATCGTGCCGGCCGTCACCTCCTCGCAGCGGCAGATGACGGTGTCGTCGGCGGGGGCAAGCACCTCGGGGGCGGGGGCGTAGAGCGTTTCCAGGAACGGCCGGACCGCGGCGTCGCGCGCCAGCGCCGCCCGCAGCCGCGCCATGCGGGCGGGATCGCCGCCGGCGATGGACAGCGCCACCAGCCGGCCCTGCAGGGCGGCGGCCTTGGCGCCGCCGATGCCCGCCCCGTCGCCCGCGACGTAAAGCCCGGGGACCGAGGTCTGGCCGCTGGCGTCCAGCACCGGGCGGAAACAGTGCTGGCTGGCGTCCCAGCGGTGATCGGCGCGCATCAGCCGGGTGATCTGCTGGTTCGGCACCACGCCCTGATGCAGCGCGATGCTGGTCGTCTCGATCCGCTGCGCGCGGCCGCCGGCGGCAAAGACCAGCGCCCGGGCGGCGTCCGCGCCCTCGACGGCAAGGCCGGTGGCATGGCGGTGGATCGGCACGCCCGCCGCCTTGACCTTGCGCATCAGCGCCAGCCCCTTGGCCAGGTAAGAGCGCGCCGGCAGCGCCCGCAGCAGATGCGGCAGCGCCGCCCGCATCCGCCCGCGCGGCAGGTTCTCGACCACCGCGCGCGGCGGGCAGCCGGCATCGACCATCTGCGCCGCCAAGAGCCACAACAGCGGGCCCGAGCCGGCCAGCACCGCGTCTTCCGCCACCACGCCCGAGCCCTTCAGCAGGATCTGCAGCGCGCCGACCGTGGTGACGCCGGGCAGGGTCCAGCCGGGGATCGGCATGGGCCGTTCCAGCGCGCCGGTGGCGGCGATGATGGCGCCGGCGCGCAGCTGGTGCGAGACGCCCCGATGCGAATAATCGACCACCCGGTCGGTGCCGATGTTCCAGACCAGCGCCCCGGGCAGGTAGCTTGCACCCGAGGCGCGGAAACTGTCGGCAAGGCTGCGACCCTCGGCATAGTCGGGGCCGAGGATCTGCAGGCGGCGCGGGCCGGCGGTCTCGATGCCGCGATAGATCTGGCCGCCGGGGGCCGGGGCCTCGTCCAGCAGGGTGACGGAAAGCCCGGCTTTGGCGGCCTCGGTCGCGGCGGCCATGCCGGCGGGGCCGGCGCCGATGACGACAAGATCGGCGAAGGGGGTGGAGGGGGTCGCGGTCATGGATGCACCTCTGCCGCGCCGCGCTGGCGGCGCACGGTCAAGCCTTCGGTCACGGGGATCATGCAGGCCTGCCGGTTCGGCTGGCCGTCGATTTCCACCAGGCAGTCGAAGCAGGCACCCATCATGCAGAAGATGCCGCGCGGCTGGCCCGAGACCGCGCTGTCGCGCAGGTCGCGGATGCCGGCCGCGGTCAGGGCCGCGGCGACGCTGTCGCCGGCCCGCGCCTCGATCCGGCGGCCTTCGAAGGTGAAGCTGAGCGTCGCCCCTTCGGGGTCAATGCGCCGTGGCATGTCCAAATCTCCTTGCGGTGAAGCGTTCGACCTGCGCGTCCAACCGGCCGCGCGCGATCATCGGCGCCAGGGCCAGCGCATGGGCGCCGGCCAGCGTGACGCCGGAATGGCAGTTGATGGAAAAGGCGCCGGGAAAGCCCGGGGATTCCTGATAGACCGGAAAGCCGTCCAGGCTGAGCACCCGCACCGCGCCCCAGCTGCGCACCACCCGCAGCCGGGCGATGGCGGGAAAGCAGCGCACGGCGTGGCGGGCGATGTCGCGGATCACCGCACTGACGCTGTCGGTGGAATAGCCGGTATCCTCGTGGCTGTCGCCCATCATCACCGTGCCCTCGGCGGTCTGGCGCAGCACATGGGTCGGCATCGGCAGCAGCGGCGCGGCGCGCTCGGTCACCAGGATCTGGCCCTTTTCCGCGCGCAGCGGGATGGTCATCCCCAGCGCCGGCGCCAGCGCGGTATTGCCATGCCCGGCGGCCAGCACGATCTTGCCGGCGCGGTATGTCCCCTTGGCGGTGCGGGCAAAGAAGCCCTGGCCGTCGCGCCCGACCTGATCGGCGCGCGCATCGGCGACATAGCGGCCGCCCCGCGCGGCGATGGCGGCGTGCAGCCCGCGCAGCAGCCGCAGCGGGCTGGCATGGCCGTCATGCGGCGACCAGCTGGCGCCGATCACGTCCGGCCCCAGCCCCGGCAGCATGGCGTCAAGCTGCCGGCGGTCGATGATCTCGGCCCCGTAGCCCGCGGCGCCGTTCACGTTGTGCATGCGGGCGATCTGGGCGCGCTTGGCCTCCAGCTCGGATTCCGACAGCATGAAATGCACGCCGCCGGGCTTTTCGTAATCGGGCGAGATGCCGCTGTCCTGCTGCAGCATCCCGGCGAATTCCGGCCAGAGATCGGCGGAATGCCGGGTCCAGCGTGCATAGTCGTGCAGGCCGTCGCCCTTGGACTGCACCCAGACCAGCCCGAAATTGCCCCGGCTGGCGCGCAGCGCCACGTCGCCCTCGTCCAGAACGGTCACCCGCTCGCCCTCGCGCGCGAGGCCGTAGGCCAGCGCCGCGCCGACCAATCCGCCACCGACCACCAGCGTGTCGGCGGCGCGTTCGTTGGAAATCATGACTTGCCTTCTCCGATCAGGAGTTTGTCGAGCCCGTAAAGCCGGTCCACCGCCAGCATCAGGGCCACCGTGAACAGGATCGCCACCGTCGAGACCGAGGCGACCAGCGGGTCCGTGGTCTGCGCGATATGCGAGAACATCCGCACCGGCAGCGTCGTGGTCGAGGGGCTGGCGATGAACACCGTCACCGTCAGCTCGTCGAAGCTGGTGATGAAGGCCAGCACCCAGCCGCCGACGATGCCCGGCAGGATGCTGGGCAGGGTGATGCGGCGAAACACCGTCCAGTCGGAGGCGCCCATGGCGATGGCCGCCCGCTCGGTCGCGGCGTCCAGCCCCACCACCGAGGCCAGCACCAGCCGCAGGATGAAGGGGGTGACGATCACCACATGGCACAGCATCATGCCGGTGAAGGTGCCGCTGATGCCCACCAGCGTCAGGAAGCGCAGGAAGGCGATGCCCAGCACCACCGTCGGCACCATCAGCGGCGACATGAACAGCGCCTGCAGCGCCTCGCGGCCACGGAAGCTGCCGCGGCCGATGGCCAGCGCCGCCGGCACCGCCAGCACCGTGGCCAGCGTCGCCGCGATCAGCGCCAGCTTCAGGCTGATCCAGGCCGCCGTGATGAAGTCGGGATTGTCCAGGATGGCCCGGAACCAGCGCAGCGACAGGCCGCTGGGCGGAAATTCCAGGTAGCCCGTCGGCGTGAAGGACACGCCGATCACCACGATGATCGGGGCCAGCATGAACAGCGCGAACAGCGCGCAGAAGGCCTTGGCGAAAATGCCGTTGCGTCTCATGCGTATTCCTTTCCGACCCGGGCCTCGACCAGCCGGGTCCAGGTCAGCATCACCGCCATGATCGCCACCAGCAGGATCATCGCGATGGCGGCGCCCAAGGGCCAGTTCAGCGTGTTCATGAACTCGTCATGCACGGCGGTGGCGGCGACCTTGACCCGGCGGCCGCCGATGATCGCCGGCGTGGCGAAGGCCGAGGCGGAAAGCGCGAAGACGATCAGCGACCCCGACAGCACCCCCGGCATCGCCTGCGGCAGCACCACGCGGCGAAACACCGTCCAGGGCCGTGCGCCCAGCGATTCCGCCGCCGCCTCGGCCGAGGCATCGGCGCGCTGCAGCGCCGCCCAGACCGCCAGCACCATATAGGGCAGCATGACATGGACCAGCGCCAGCACGATCCCGCCCGAGCTGTACATCAGCCGGATCGGCCGCTCGATCAGGCCAAGATCCATCAGCGCGCCGTTCAGCACGCCCTTGTTGCCCAGGATGATCGCCCAGCCCAGCGTGCGCACCACGACCGAGATCAGCAGCGGGCCCAGCACCACCAGCACCATGACCGAGCGCCAGAACGGCGTCATCCGGTTCAGGAACCAGGCCAGCGGCACGCCGATGGCGGCGCAGATCAGCGTCGTGGCCAGCGCGATGCCGAAGGTGCGGCCGAAGATCTCGTAGAAATAGCCGTCGCCCAGCACCTCGGCATAATTCGCCAGGCTCAGATCGCTGCCGATGCCCTTGTAGAAGTCGAAGCTGTTGAAGCTGAGCACCAGCGTCATCAGCAAGGGCACCAGCAGCATCAGCGCGAAAAGCAGCAGCATCGGCGCCGACAGCAGCCATTTGCGCGCCGCGGGCGGCAGCGCGGGGCGGGCGGTCTCGCGCAGGGTTTCGGTGGATGCCATGGTCATGTCGCGCCCTCGACCGGCAGGATGCGCAGGTGGTCGCGCTGCCAGGACAGGTGCACGGTTTCGCCCGGCGCCGCCTCGGGGCGGCCGGTATTGCGGCGCAGGATCAGCAGCGGTCCCAGCGGCGTTTCCACCTTCAGCAGCCACTGATCGCCCAGGAACACCTGTTCCGAGACCGTGCCCGAGACCAGCCCCTTGCCCTCGGCCACCAGTTCGATGCGTTCCGGGCGCAGCGCCAGTTCCACCTCGCCCGGCGGCAGATCGGCCGCGGGGCCCTGCAGGCGCAGCCCGCCCAGATCCAGCGCCGAGCCCTCGGGGCCCTTGCCGGACAGGCGCCCGCGCAGGCTGTTGCTTTTGCCCAGGAAGCCCGAGACGAACGAGGTCTGCGGCGCCTCGTAGGCGTCGAAGGGGGCGGCGGCCTGTTGCAGCCGACCGCGTTCCATGACGATGACCTGATCGCTCAGCGCCATGGCCTCGGACTGGTCATGCGTGACCAGCAGCGTGGTGACGCCGGCCTCGCGCTGGATGCGGCGCAGTTCCAGCTGCATCTCCTCGCGCAGCTTGGCGTCCAGGTTCGACAGCGGCTCGTCCAGCAGCAGCAGTTCCGGCTGGATCACCAGCGCCCGGGCCAGCGCCACGCGCTGGCGCTGGCCGCCGGACATGGCGCGCGGATAGCGGTCGGCCAGATGCGACAGATGCACCAGGTCCAGCGCCTCGGCCACGCGGCGCTTGCGCTCGGCCCGGTCGACCTTGCGCATTTCCAGCCCGAAGGCGACATTCTCGGCCACCGTCATGTGCATGAACAGCGCATAGGTCTGAAAGACGATGCCCAGCCCGCGCTGCCGCGCCGGCACCGCGGCCAGGTCGCGGCCGTTCAGCAGGATGCGCCCCGAGCTGACGTCCTCGAAGCCGGCGATCATCTGCAGGGTGGTGGTCTTGCCGCAGCCCGAGGGGCCCAGCAGCGACACGAAACTGCCGCGCTCGACGCTGAAGCTGAGCGAATCGACGGCGGTGAAGGTGCCGTAGTTCTTGGTCAGGCTGACCAGATCCAGAAAGGCCATGCGATTTCTCCGTGCCGTTGGGGTGCGGGAAACGGGCGAGGCCGCTGCCGGCCCCGCGCGACGGTTCAGGCGGTCAGCGCTCGACCTCGCGCGCCCAACGCTGGGTCCAGTCGTCGCGGTTCTGGTTGATCGTGTCCCAGTCCACCGTCACCAGCGACTGGATCTTGTCGCCATAGGGCAGGCTTTCGGCCAGTTCCGCCGGCAGCACCGACTTGGTGTTGACCGGGCCGGCGCCCATGGCATCGGCGAATTTCACCTGCACCTCGGGGTCCAGCAGATAGTCGATGAAGGCCTGCGCCTCGTCGGGGACGTCGCTGTCCACCACCGGGCAGGCGGCCAGCAGCAGGGCCACCGCCCCGTCCTCGGGATAGGCGAAGCCGGCCGGGAAGCCGGTATCCGCCAGCGACTTGGTGCGGCCCGAGCCCCAGACCGACAGCGCGATCTCCTCGGACTGGAACAGTTCCGACATCTTGCCGGCCGAGGGTTCGAAGACCAGCACGTTCGGCGCCACATCCTTGGTCATGGCGGCGAAGCCGGGGTCGATATCCTTTTCGCCGCCGCCCGCGCCGCGCGCCAGCATCACCAGGGCGTGCAACCCGTAGGTGTTGGAGATCGACGGGATCGACAGGATCTGGTCGTATTTCGGATCCTTGAGATCCTGCCAGCTTTTCGGCGGCTCCCAGCCCTCGCGCTCGAACCAGGCCTTGTTATAGGCGAAGCCCGTTGCCACGAAGCCAAGGCCGATGGCGTTCTTGCCGATGCGGGCCAGTTCGTAGACATCCTTCTTGATCGGCGTATCGGCCAGCGGCGCGCAGAATCCCAGCGCGTCGGTCTGGTACATCGGGCCATCGTCCAGCAGCACCACGTCCAGCTCCTGCGCGCCCTTCTGGGCCTGCAGCCGCGCCAGGTTCTCGGTCGAGTTGCCGGGCACGAAGGCGATCTTCACGTCATGGGTCTTTTCGAATTCGGGGATCAGCAGCTCTTTCATCAGCGTCTCGAAAGAGCCGCCATAGCCGCCGACGGTCAGCGTCTTCTGCTGGGCCAGCGCCGGGCCGGCAAGCGGCAGGGCGCAAAGCAGCGTCGAGGCAAGGGCGTAACTGGAGCGTTTCATCTGGCAATCCCTGTTGGTGTTTTTCTTGGCTCAAGGATTGGCGCTTTTCAGAAGCCTGACAATTGAGTTTAGTTTGGAGAGTCATTCCGTTTGGTTATGGAGTCTGCATGGCACGCCCCAATATCCGGCAGATCGAGGCCTTCAATGCGGTGATGAAGGGCGGCTCGGTCACCAAGGCGGCCGAGATGCTGTTCGTCAGCCAGCCGGCGGTCAGCAAGCTGATCCAGCAGTTCGAATCGTCCTGCGGCTTCAACCTGTTCAACCGCGGACAGGGCCGCCTGCTGCCGACGCCCGAGGCGCGGCGGCTGTTTTCCGAGACCGAGAAGTTCATGACCGGCGTCGAGCGGATCGAGAACGCGGCCCGCGCCATCCGCAATACCGAACGCGGCGAAATCTCGGTGGCGGCCTTTCCGGCCCTGGGGATGCGGGTTCTGCCGCAGCTTCTGGCGCCCTTCCTGGCCCGCCGGCCCGAGGTGCGGATGACGATCCTGACCCAGAACTCGCCCGATATCTCGCAATCCATGCTGGCGCGGGCGGCGGATTTCGGCATCTCGCTGGTGCCCTCGCAGGCGCCGGGCATCCATTGCCGGCCCTTCGTCCAGATGAGGATGGTCTGCGCCTTGCCGGCAAGCCACCGGCTGGCGGGGCTGGCCAGCATCGACCTGGCCCGGCTGGAGGGCGAGCCGATGATCGTGCTGGGGCGCGACGACCAGTCCCACCGGGTGATCGTCGAGGCGCTGAGCCATGCCGGGGTGCATGTGGAATCGCGGGCCGAGGTGCAGATGGCCGATACCGCCTGCGTGCTGGTCAGCGAGGGGTTCGGCTTTGCCATCGTCCCCGCCATGGCCCGGATGAGCTGGGGCAGCGGCGGCATCGCCTTCGTGCCGATCCAGCCGGCGCCGCGCATGATGATGTGGCTTTATACCTCGTCATGGGAACCGACCTCGCAGCTTGCGCAGGCGCTGATCGATTCCGTGCGGCAGGGCCTGCTGCAGGTGGACGACCTGTTCCAGCCGCCGTCCTAGGGCCGGGCGCCCGGCCTAGCCCGCCGCGCCGTAGCGCGCCGCGCATTGCGCCGCGCCTTGCGAGGACAGCGCCGCAAGGCGCTTTTGCAGGGCGTCGCGCTTGCGCATCTCGGCGGCAGGGTCGATCGCCACCCTTTTGCGCATTGTGTCGGGACCGCCATAGCAACTGGAATAGCCCAGGCCCAGGCGGCCATGACCGCCCCGGAAGCCCCCGGCGCAGAAGCGGAAGCCGGTGGCGTTCGCCGCCGTGTCCTCCCAGGCATAGCCCCGGGCGATATTCGTCTCGACCTCCTGCAGAAGCCACGCGACGTTCCTTTGCTCGGCCGAGACGCGGGTTTCGCAGCGTTCGGCCGGGGTGCCGCAGGACGCAAGCCCGAACAGGGCGGCGCAGGTGATGGCAAGGGTGATGCGGTTCATCGGACTATCCCCCGTCTTGTGCCGCAAGCATATCCCGGTTCCGGCGCGGCGGCGACAGGTTTGCCGGATCGGCGCCGAGGCGGGCCGCGCCGCCCGGGCGCTATCCGCGCATCCGCCCGTCCGGCCTTGCGGGCAAAGCCGGGCCGGCCGGCCGGGGTGGGTGGCGCCCGGGGGCGCGGGCTGATAGCAACCGGGCAAAGACTTTCCCCGATCCCGTTGGACAAGCCCCAGCCATGACACGCATTTCTGCCTCGTCGCAAGAAGCCCCGTTCCCCCGCGCCCGCCATGCCGCAAACCTGGTGGGCGCGTCATGGATGGTCGCGGCGATGGCGGGGTTCACGCTCGAGGACGCGATGATCAAGGGCGTGTCCGCCACCCTGCCCATCGCCCAGATCCTGCTGAGCTTCGGGCTGGGCGGCGCGCTGGTCTTCGCCTGCCTGGCCCGGTGGGCGGGCGAAAGCCTGTTCACGCCCGAGGTGCTGTCCTTTCCCATGCGCCTGCGGGTGCTGTTCGAGATCAGCGGCCGGCTGTTCTATGTCCTTGCGCTGGCGCTGATCCCGCTTTCGGCGGCGACCGTCATCCTGCAGGCGACGCCGGTGGTGGTGGTGGCCGCCGCCGCGCTCGTCTTCGGCGAGCGGGTCGGATGGCGGCGGTGGAGCGCCATCCTGCTGGGCATGGCGGGCGTGCTGGTCATCATCCGGCCGGGCACGGACAGCTTCTCGATGCTTTCGCTGCTGGCGGTGGCGGGGATGCTGGGCTTTGCCGGCCGCGACCTGGCCAGCCGGGCGGCCCCGGCGGCCCTGGGCACCCATGTGCTGGGTTTCTACGGCTTTCTGGCGGTGACGGCGGCCGGGGTGATGGTCGCCGTCTGGACCGACGCCGGTTTCGTCCGTCCCGACGGTCGGGCCTGCCTGCTTCTGGCCGGCGCGGTGCTGTGCGGCGTCTGCGCCTATGCCTGCCTGATGAAGGCGATGCGCACGGGCGAGGTGTCGGCGGTCACGCCCTTCCGCTATGTGCGGCTGATCTTCGGCGTCGCCCTGGGCGTCCTGCTGTTCGGAGAACGCCTGACCCCGTCGATGCTGCTTGGCTCGGCCATGATCGTCCTGTCGGGGCTGTTCATCATGTGGCGCAGCGCGGCCAGAAAGACCTGACCGCCGAAACCGCCGCATCGGGCAGGGGGTGGGTTGACGGCCGGGACCGGCCGCGCTTCCCTGCCGCGGCGCGGCACAGGAGAACGGGAATGCAGCAAAGACGGCTTGGCGACCGCAAGGTCGGCGCCATCGGCTTCGGCGCGATGAGCTTCGGCGGCATGTTCGGGGCAACCGATGCGGCGACCTCGCTGGCCTGCCTCGATGCGGCGGCCGAGGCCGGCATCGGCCATTTCGACACCGCCAACATCTACGGCATGGGCGTATCGGAACAGATCATCGGCCGCTGGGGGCGCCGGGACGTGCACCTGGCCACGAAATGCGGCATCGTCAACGGCCCGCCGCGCGCGGTGCGCAACGATGAGCCCCATATCCGCCAATGCCTCGAGGAATCGCTGCGCCGGCTGAAGCGCGAGCATGTGGAGCTTTACTACATCCACCGCCGCCAGCCCGATATCCCGGTCGAGGATCTGGCCGGAACCATGGCGAAGCTGGTGCAGGAGGGCAAGATCGGCGGCTATGGCCTGTCCGAGGTCGCGCCACAGACCCTGCGCCGCGCCCATGCCGAACATCCGGTCACGGCGGTCCAGAGCGAGTTTTCGCTGTGGACGCGGCTGCCGCAGCTGGGGCTGATCCAGGCCTGCCGCGCGCTTGGCGTCGCCTTCGTCGCCTTTTCGCCCCTGGGCCGGGGGATGTTCGGCCGCGCGCCGCTGAAACGGGATTTCCGCGCCGGCATCGACTTCCGCGACACCAATCCGCGCTTCGTCGAGCCCAATTTCTCGGCAAACCTTGCCGCCATCGCGCCCTTTCGGGATCTTTGCGCCCGGCGGGGCTGGACGGTGCCCGGCGCGGCGCTGGCATGGGTTCTGGCGCAGGGCGACCACATCATTCCGATCCCGGGCACGCGGTCGGCGGATCACCTGCGCGACTGGCAGCTTCCCAAGATCGACGCCGCCGATCTCGCGGAAATCGACCGGATCCTGCCGCCGGGCTTCGCCCATGGCGACCGCTATGGCGATCACCAGATGGCCTTCGTCGAGCGCTATTGCTGAAGGCGGCGGCGGCTTTCCCGCGCGGAATCGTCCCGCCGCCCGCCCGGTTTCGGATGGCTTTCGCTGTCGCGGCGGCGCGGCGCTCGCCCCTCAGACGGTCAGATCGCCGGGTTGAAGCGTCGTCACCTCTCTGAGGCTGTCTGCGTCGCGGACCAGGAAGATCGCCTCGATCCCGCGGGCCCGGGCAAGGGCGGGGCCGGCATGTTCGCCCAGCACCATCAGCCCGGTTGCCCAGGCATCGGCCTGGGCGCAATCCGCCGCCAGAACCGTGACGCTGGCCAGCCGGTTGCGGACCGGGGCCCCGCGCCGCGGGTCGATGGTGTGGGACAGCCAGTCCAGGCCCAGCCGGACCCGGTGCCGATAATCGCCGCTGGTGGCCAGCGCCCGGCCCGAAAGCTCGATCAGCCCATGTGCGGCCCGGCGGTCCGGATCGGGGCTTTCCAGCGCGATGGCCCAGGGCCGGCCGTCCGGGCGCAGGCCCTCGGCCAGGATCTCGCCGTCCAGCCCGACGGTGAAATCGGGAATGCCGCGGCCGCGCAGCAGCCGCGCCATCCGGTCCACGGCATGACCCTTGGCAATGCCCGACAGGTCGAGCTGCCGGGCATTCAGCCGCCGCACCCGGTTGCGGGCAGGACAGCATTCCACCTCGGCGCGCAACGGCTGGCGCAGGGCGGCGCGGATCGCGGCCGCGTCGGTGTGGCCCTGCGCGGCGCCAAAGCCCCAGGCCAAGACCGCCTCGCCCACGCCGATGTCGAAGGCGCCGCCGGAGGCCTCGGTGATCCGGGCGGCGGCCTGCAGCACGGCGATCAGGTCCGGGCCGGTCCGGACCCATGCGCCGGGCGCGGCGGCGTTCAGCCGCATCAGGGTGCTGTCCGGGCGCCAGGTGCTCATCTCGCGGTCCACGGCATCGACGCAGTCCTGCAGCGCCGCGCCCAGCCCGGGCGGGATGCGCCCCTGCGCCAGGCGGGCCGTCCAGCGCGTGCCCATGGTGGGCCCGTGCAGGGTGACGAGCCGATCGGTATCAGTAGACATCTTCCAGATACCTCCCCTCTGCCCGCAGCCCGGCGACCGTCAGGTCGAGCGGCCGCAGGATTTCGGCAAAGGCGGCGGCCACGCCGCGCGCCATCGCGGTGCTGCCGCAGATCAGCACCTGGCCGCCGGCCTGGATCTGGCGCGCCAGCTCCTCGGCATTCTCGCGCAGGCGGTCCTGGACATGCCTGGGCGTGCCGCCGCGGGAAAAGGCCATGACGCGCCGGCCCAGCCGGCCGTCGGCCAGCATCGCGTCGGTCTCGTGCCGGTAGAGGAAATCCGAACCGGGGTCGCGAATGCCGAAATACAGCACCGACCGGCGCCCCGGCCGCAGGTGGCGCAGGATGCCGACCATCGGGCCGACGCCGCAGCCGGCCGCGACCAGGATCACCGGCACCGAGCCGCCAGCCGCGCGAAAGCCCGGATTGGCGCGGACAAAGGCCTGCACCCGGTCGCCGGGCTGCAACCCGTGCAGGTAGCCCGAGCAGAGCCCGCCCGGCATCCGCCGCACGGCGATCTCGGCAAAGCCGTCCCGGCGGCCCGAGGCCAGCGAATAGAAGCGCGGCGCCTCGGCCCCCGGCGCCATCACGCCCAGAAGGTCGCCGGCCCGAAAGCGGGGCAAGGCCGCGCCGTCCGGGGCCGCAAAGCGCAGCACGGCCGAGGGGGCGCCGATATCGGCGCCGAAATCCTGCCGCGCCGCCAGTTGCAGCGGCACGGACCTTGGCGTGGCGCTGCGGTGCCGCAGCGCCAGCGGCAGGTCCAGCGCGCGGCCCAGATCCTCGCCCCAGCGGGCGAAATCCCGGCTGGACTGGCGGTCGATCCGCGCCAGCGGCAGCAACGCGGGCCAGCCGGCGCGGGCCAGCCGCGCCGAGACCGTCTCGGCAAAGCCGCAGAAGGCGGGAAAGCTGCGGTCGCCGAAGCCCAGGACCGCGACCGGAACCGGCGTCATGCGGTCCAGCCGGTCCAGGAACCGCGCCGCCGAGGCCGGAGGATCGCCGTCGCCATGGGTCGAGGTCAGCAGGATCAGCGCCCGCGCCGCCGGCATGGGCCCGGCCCGGTTCATCGCGCCCAGATGCACGGGCTGGCCCTGGGCCAGCAGCGCCCGCGCCAGCGTCGCGGCGAAACCCCAGGTCGCCCCGTCCTGCGAACCGACAAGGATCACGATGCCGGCCCGGGCCATGGCCGTCGTCCCGGCGATGCGCGGGCGCGCCGCGCGCCGTTTCCACCAGATCCAGCCGCCGGTGCCGGCCAGGACCGGAACCGCCAGCGCCGAGGCGCCCAGCAGCAGGCCCAGCCACCACAGGCCTTGCCCGGTATGCAGCGCATAGGCCCATTCCCACAGCCGCGCCGCCGCGGCGTGGTCCTGCCAGTTCAGCAGCGCGCCGGTGGCCTGGTCCACATAGCCGGCGCCGGTGGCCGTCTGCAGGCCGAACACATCGGCCGGATCGCCGGCGGCGGGCCAGGTCAGGCGACGCAGCTGCCCGACCGGCAGCAGGCGCAGCGCCGCAAGCGTCCCGACCGGCGCCGGCGCCGCGCCCGCCGCCACCTCGGGAAAGGCGGGCTCGGCGGCGCTGCCGTCCTGGATCAGCCCGAAGCTGGCCAGCGACATCCAGATGCCGGTCAGGGCCGAAACCGTCAGCCCGGCCAGCGCCGCGCGTCCCAGCAGGGCATGCCAGCGGCCGGCGCCGCCGGCGCAGACCCGCCGGCCCAGCCGCCGCCAGCCGCCGAGCATCGCCGCCAGCAGCGCCAGACCGCTGAGGCCGAGCACCGCCATGGCGCCGGCGCCCAGCCCCGCCACGGCGCGGCCGGCATCGCCCAGCAGCAGCGACCGGTGCAGGCCGCGGATCCAGCGCAGCGTCGCCGAGGCCGCCCACGGTTTCAGGTCCGCGCCGGTGGCGGGATCGACGCTGACGGTCTCGTAACCCGCGGGCGTCGCGAAACTGGCGACGAAGACGCCGTTGGCGCGCCGCTCCAGCCGCTCGACATCGGGATGGTTCGCGGCGACCGCGGCCGCCAGCGCCGCGACCGTGCCGCCGCCGGGCCGCGCGTCCAGCCGTTCAAGCGCCGGGTCGAGCGACAGGATGGCGCCCGTGCCCGCCAGCAGGGCCAGGACCAGCCCGAAGACCAGCCCGGCCACCGAATGCAATCTGCGCATCATCGCGGGGCTCAGAAATCATATTGCAGGGATCGGACGAAGCCCTTGCCGGCCACGGGCTGGCCCTTGCCGGCGGTGGTCAGCGGCGCCACCACCTCGGCCGGGCGGTCGGCGACCTCCTCGACCGCGCTGTCCAGGCGGATCTGGTAGCCGGCATCAAGCAGCGCCTCGGCCAGGTCCACGCTGACCGTCAGGGTCCGGCCCGCACCGACGCTGGCGCCGGTGATCGCGTCGATGCCGGCGGGGGCGCCGCCGGTCGCGCGGTACCAGTCGGACAGATGCTTCCAGTATTTCGTCTTCGGCCCCGCCACCCACAGGGTGCCCTGATAGGCCCCCTGCGCATCGGTCAGGTAAAGCGCCAGATAGGCGCCGTCGCCGGCATAGGGTTTCATCGCGGCGGTGATCGTCACCTCGCGCGCCGTCGCGGGCGCGGCCAGCATCGCCAGGGACAGGCACAGGGCGGTCGTGGTGGTGTTCATCGGGGTTCTCCGGGTTGTCTGTCAGTTGGTGCGGCCGGTCGCCGGCCCGATCAGCGGATTGGCCGGCTGAGCGGCGGGCGGGGCCGGGACCGGCCCGCCGCCGTCCTCGCCGCGCGGCCGGTCGTCCTCGTCGCTGTCGGGATGGCGGCGGTCCTTGTCGTGGCGGTATTCGGTCTCGAGGATCTCCAGCGTGACCGGATCCATCTCGATCTCGACGGCGCGGCCGTCGGCGGCGCGGCCATAGACCTTGTAGCAGCCGTCGTCGGTGCGGATGCGGCGCACCGTGACGCCTATGTCGCGGGCCTTCCGGGCCACCGCCTCGCGCGGTTGCCAGTCCCGCATCGGGCGGTCGCAATCGTCATCGGCCAGCGCCGCGGTCCCGGCGGCAAGGCCGGTCCCCAGCATCAGCAGCATCAGCATTCTGCGCATGGCGGTTCCCTTCTGCCTTGAACCGCCCCCGTTCTGCCCGCGCCGGCTGACAGGGGGCTGAACGCGACGACAAGCCGCGTTCAGCCCCCTGTCAGTTTGCGGCATCATGGGCGGGACTCATGGAGGCCGGTATGCGCATTCTGCTGGTGGAAGACGACCCGGGGCTGGGTCGGGCCGTGCATGACCAGATCCTGGGCGAAGGGCATTGCGCCGACCGGGTGGCGCGGATCGCCGATGCCCGGGCCTGCCTGGACAGCGTGGCCTATGACCTGATCCTGCTGGACCTGATGCTGCCGGACGGGAACGGGCTGGATTTCCTGCGCGGCCTGCGCGCGCGCGGCATGGTGACGCCGGTGATCATCCTGACCGCCAGGGACCGCATCACCGAACGGATCGAGGGGCTGAACGCCGGGGCGGACGACTATCTGGTCAAGCCCTTCGACCTTGACGAGCTTTCCGCCCGCATCGGCGCGGTGGCGCGCCGCTATGCCGGCAATCCCAACCCGCTGATCCGGCTGGGGCCGCTGGAGATCGACCTGGCCTCGCGCGGGATCTACGGCCCCGGCGGCCGGGTCGACCTGTCGCAGCGGGAATGGGCGATCTTCGAGGCGCTGCTTCAGCGCCCCGGCTCGATCGTGACCAAGGGACAGCTCGAGGAGCGCCTGTATGATTTCGACAGCGAGGTCGAAAGCAACACCATCGAGGTCTATGTCAGCCGCCTGCGCAAGAAGCTGGGCCGGGACTGCATCGAGACCCTGCGCGGCCTGGGCTATCGCCTGGGCCATCCGGCAGGCGGCGCATGAGCCGCCCGCAAAGCCTGCGGCGCGACCTGTCGCTGGGCATCGCGCTTGGCGTGGCGGTGCTGTGGGTGCTGGCGCTGCTGCTGGCCGGCGGCGTCCTGCAACGCCAGCTCAACGAGGTCTCGGACAGCGCCCTGCAGGAGGCGGCCGAGCGCATCCTCTCCATCGCGGTGGTGGAGCTGACCAACACCGACGAGGATCAGTCCGCCCGCCGCATCTCGCCCATCGGGCCGCATGACGAATACCTGACCTATGCCGTCTATGACCGCGACGGCGGGGTGCTGCTTTATTCCCACGAGGCGCATCGCCGGCTGTTCTCGGGTCCGCCGCATACCGGGTTCTGGAACCGGCACGGCTATCGGCTTTTCGGCCTGGACGCGGTCTCGGGCGCCTACCGGATCGCGGTGGCGGAACCCCTGGCGCATCGCCGCGAGACGCTGCTGGCCAGCCTGCAGGCGCTGGCCCTGCCGGCGGCGGCGCTGCTGCCGCTCAGCGTGCTTTGGGTGCTGTGGCTGACCCGGGCGCGGCTGCGGCCGATGACCCGGCTGTCGGATGCCATCCGCCACCGCAACGAACACGAGCTTTCCGCCGCGCCGACCGGCGGATTGCAGGCCGAGTTCCTGCCGCTGGCCGACGCCGTCAACCGGCTGATGGCGCGCATGGCCCGGGCGCTGGAGGCGGAGCGGGCCTTCACCTCATCGGCCGCGCATGAGCTTCGCACCCCCATCGCCGCCGCGCTGGCCCAGGCGCAGCGGCTGGTGCGCGAACTGGCGCAGCGGCCGGAACAGCCGCGCGCCGCGGCGCTGGAGGCCGAGCTGAAGCGGCTGGCGCGGCTGGCCGAAAAGCTGCTGCAACTGGCGCGGGCCGAGGGGGCCGGCGTGCTGCGCGACACGCCCAGCGACCTGGTTCCGGTTCTGGCGCTGACCCTGGACGATTTCCGGCGCGAAGGCGCCGGGCCGCGGCTGCAGGTGGTCCTGCCCGAGCGGGCGCCGTCGCCGCTCGACCCCGACGCCTTCGCGATCCTGGCCAGGAACCTGATCGAGAACGCGCTGACCCATTCCCCCGCCGGCACCCCGGTCGGGGTCGAGCTGCTGCCGTCGGGCCGGTTCACGGTCTCGAACGCGGCGGCGCCGATCCCGCCGGACCGGCTGGCCGATCTGGTGCGGCGGTTCGCGCGGGCCGGCAGCGACCGCCCCGGCTCGGGCCTTGGCCTCGCCATCGCCGAAAGCATCGCGCGGGCGGCCAAGGGGCGGCTGGAACTGATCTCGCCCATCCCCGGCCGGGCCGACGGGTTTCGCGCGGTGTTCTGGCCGCCGGCATAGCCGCGCCGGCCTGTCCTCGCGGCACCGTCACGGTGCCTTGCCGCCCCGGATCGGATCGGCCAGCAGCCGCAGGCCGTTCAGCACCACCAGCAATGTCCCGCCCTCGTGCCCCAGCACCGCCAGCGGCAGCGGCAGCGACAGGAACAGCCCGGACAGCACCATGACCGCCATGGCCGCCATCGCGAAACCCAGGTTCTGCCGGATCACCCCCCGGGTGCGGCGGGCCAGGCGATGCGCGGCGGCAAGGCGGGCCAGATCCTCGGACAGCAGCGCGACATCGGCGGCCTGCAGCGCCACCTCGCTGCCGGCGACGCCCATGGCGATGCCGACATCCGACCGCGCCAGGGCGGCGGCATCGTTCACCCCGTCGCCGACGAAGGCGACGCGCCCGCCGGCGGCCAGGGTTCCGACCAGCGCCACCTTGTCCTCGGGCAGCAGGTCGGCATGGATATCCTGCGGCGCGAAGCCCAGCTCGGCGCCGATGCGCAATCCCACCGCGCGGCGGTCGCCGGTCATCATCACCAGCCGCCCGACCCCGGCGCCGCGCAGCGCGGTCAGGGCCCGGGCCGATGTGGCGCGCGGCCGGTCCGCCACGGTGACGGCGCCCAGCAGGCTGTCGCCCTCTCCGGCATAGACCACGGTCTCGGCGGTCTTCGCCAGGGTCCGCACCCCCGCATCCGCGATGCGCGCGCCCATGCGCTCGGCCATCCGGGCATTGCCGGCCCAGAACCGCCGGCCGCTGCCGGCTTCCCGGCCGCTGATGCCTTCGCTGGGCGCGTTCACGACATCCCGCATGGGCCGGGCGGCGATGCCCTCGGCGGCGGCGCGGCGGCGGATCGCCTCGGCCAGCGGATGCTCGGACTGGTCCTCCAGCCCGGCAAGCAGGGCAAGAAGCGCGCCCTCGGGAATGACCGAGGCAAGGCCGGTGACCTCGGCCCGGCCGGTGGTCAGGGTGCCGGTCTTGTCGAAGGCGAAGGTCTCGACCTCGGCCAGGCTCTCAAGCGCGCTGCCGCCCTTGAACAGCACGCCGCCCCGCGCCGCCGCCGCCAGCGCCGACAGGATCGCCGCCGGCACCGAGATGACGATGGCGCAGGGGCTGGCCGCGACCAGCAGCGTGGCGGCGCGGTACAGCGCGTCCTCGGCAGTCCGGCCCAGCCCCAGGAAGACGGCAAAGGCCAGCACGGCGCCCGCCAGCACCAGCACGGTATAGCGGCGGCCGAACCATGCGCTGAAGCGCTGGGACGGGGCGCGGGCGGCCTGCGCCCGCGTCACCAGCGCGATCATGCGGGCGACGGTGCTTTCCGCCACCGGGCGCGACACGGTGACGCGCAGCACCGCATTCAGGTTCACCGTCGCCTCGAACACCTTGCCGCCGGGGCCCTTGCGGACCGGCATGGATTCCCCGGTGATCGTCGCCTCGTCCAGCGCCCCCTCGCCGTCCAGCACGATGCCGTCCGCCGGCACCCGCGCGCCCGGGCGCAGGACCACGACATCGCCGGGGCGAAGATCCGCGGCCCGGACCTCGATCACCGCGCCATCGGCGCCCTGCAGCAGGGCGCTGTCGGGACGGAGCAGCATCAGCGCTTCGACCGCGTGGCGGGCCTTGGTCATGGCGCGGCGCTCCAGCGTCGTGGACAGGCTGAACAGCGTCAGCAGGACCGCCCCCTCCAGCGCCGCGCCCACGGCCGCCGCGGCCAGGGCCGCGATCACCATCAGCAGGTCGACGTCAAGCGCATGTTCGCGGCCCAGCAGCATCAGCGCCCGCATCGCGGCGGGCAGGCCGCCGGCCAGAAAGGCCAGGCCCAGCCCGGCGGCTCCCCAGGGGCCGGGAAGGACGAATGCCGCGATCGCCGCAAGGCCGAGCCCGGCCATGGTCAGGGCCGACAGGACCGCCATCATGCGGTCGGAAGAAAACGTGGCGGTCAATTCCCCATCCTGGCTGTGCCGCAGACCGGCCGCGGCTGCATGCAGCCTTAGGCCAGATTGCTGACAACAGCCTGAATGCGGGGCAGGGGTCATGCTTCGGAAAAGCGCCGCCCGGTGCCAGCCGTCCGCCGCCGCGGCCGAGGCGGAAAAATCCTCCGGCATGCGGGGGCTCTCGAATGGCAACCGCCTGGAGAGCATGGCGTGTCGCGGTTCAGACCAGAACCCGCCCGCATCCGGGGAATGGACCAATAATCCGGATTATGTCGCCTTCATGAACGCCATCTGCCCAAGGGGAACAAATCCCCGCACGGTCGGTTTCACCCATGCATCCGGAGACCAGGAGAGGACCGGACATGACATTACCGCTGGCAAGGCTCCAGAGCAGAAAACGGCACCCTGCCGGTATTGCCGGCGACCACCATGATCCCGCGGCCCGGCCATGGCGCTAGAGGCCTATCGCAGGAAACGCGATTTCTCGGCCACGCCCGAGCCGCGCGGCGGCCGGCGGCGCAAAGGCGGCCATGCCTTCGTCATCCAGAAACATGCCGCGACCCGGTTGCATTACGATTTCCGCCTGGAACTGGACGGGGTGCTGAAAAGCTGGGCCGTCGCCCGGGGCCCCAGCCTGGTGCCCGGCGAAAAGCGCCTGGCCGTGCATGTCGAGGACCACCCGCTGGACTATGGCGATTTCGAGGGCACCATCCCCAAGGGCGAATATGGCGGCGGCACCGTCATCCTGTGGGACCGCGGCACCTGGACCCCCGAGGGCGATGCGCATCAGGCATATGCCAAGGGCCACCTGGAATTCACGCTGCACGGCGAAAAGCTGGGCGGGCGCTGGCATCTGGTCCGGATGCGCGGCAAACCGCGCGACAAGAGCGAGAACTGGCTGCTCATCAAGGGCGAGGACGATTTCGCCCGCGGCGAGGACGCGCCCGACATCCTCGCCGAGCGGCCGGAATCGGTCAAGACCGGCCGGCTGATCGCCGATGTCGCGGGCGAGGCGCCGGGATGGTCGTCGAAGACCGGCCGGATCCGCAGATCGGCGGGCGGTGCGACGAAACCGGCCGCATCGCCGCCCGATCCCCGCCCAAGCCCCGACCCGCCCGAGCCGGCACAGGTCAAGGGCGCCCGCAAGGCGGCGATGCCGGGCTTTGTCGAGCCGATGCTGGCCACGCTGGTTTCGGCCGCACCGACTGGCGCGCGCTGGCTGCACGAGATCAAGTTCGACGGCTACCGTCTGCAGGCCCGGCTCGAGGCGGGCCGGGTCAAGCTGCTGACCCGCAGCGGGCTGGACTGGACCGCGCGCTTCGGCAAGGCGGTGCCGGCGGCGCTGCGCGGCCTGCCGGCCGGGTCGGCCATCCTGGATGGCGAGATGGTGGTCGAAACCGCGGCCGGCGCCTCGGATTTCTCGGCGCTTCAGGCCGATCTCAGCGCCGGCCGCGACGACCGCTTCGCCTTCTACGCCTTCGACCTGATGTATCTGGACGGCTACGACCTGCGCGCCGTTCCGCTGGTCGAGCGCAAGGCGCTGCTGGCGCAGCTTCTCGGCCGCGGCGACGGCATCCTGCGCCTCAGCGATCATTTCCGGGAAAGCGGCGCCCTGGTCCTGCGCCATGCCTGCCGGCTGAGCCTCGAGGGGATCGTCTCGAAACTGGCCGACAGCCCCTATCGCACCGGGCGCGGCAAGGCCTGGGTCAAGTCGAAATGCTCGGCCCGGCAGGAATTCGTCATCGGCGGCTATGTGCCCTCGTCGGTGTCGCGCAAGGCCATCGGCTCGCTGATCATGGGCGTCTACGAGGACGGCGCATTGCAGCATGTCGGCCGGGTCGGCACCGGGTTTTCCGGCGCCGTGGCCGAGGATCTGTTCCGCCGGCTGGAACGGCTGCGCATCCCCGAAAGCCCCTTCGCCGCCCGCCTGACGGCGGAGGAGGCGCGGCAGGCCCGCTTCGTCCGCCCCGAGCTGGTGGCCGAGGTCGAGTTCCGGGCCTGGACGGCCGACGGCCATCTGCGCCACGCCGCGTTCCGCGGCCTGCGCGAGGACAAGCCGGCGACCGAGATCGTGCGCGAAACCGCCAGACCCGCCGCCAAGCCCCCTGCCCCGCAGCGCCGCCGGGTGCGGCTGACCCATCCCGACCGGCTTTACTGGCCCGAGGACGGCGTCACCAAAGAGGGGCTCGCCGATTACTATGCCGAGGTCTGGCGCCAGATCGCGCCCTGGATCACCGGCCGGCCGCTGGCGCTGCTGCGCTGCCCGAACGGCATCGCCGGCGAGCGGTTCTTCCAGAAACACGCCTGGAAGGGCCTTGGCCGGCATATCGTCCAGGTGCAGGATCCCAGGGATCCCAAGGGCGAGCCGCTGATCGCCATCGAGGATCTGGACGGGCTGATGGGGCTGGTGCAATCCGCGGCGCTGGAGATCCACCCCTGGGGCTCGACCATCGCAGACTGGGAACGGCCGGACCTGATCACCATGGACCTCGACCCGGGCGAGGCGGTGGAATGGCCGGCGGTGGTGGCGGCCGCCCGCGAGCTGCGCCAGCGGCTGCAGGATCACGGGCTGGCCGGCTTCGTCAAGACCTCGGGCGGCAAGGGGCTGCATGTCGTGGCGCCGCTGCAGCCGCGGGCGGAATGGCCGGCGGTCAAGGCCTTCGCCAAGGCGATGGCCGATGCCATGGCGGCCGACGACCCCGACCGCTATGTCTCGACCATCAGCAAGGCCAAGCGGCGCGGCCGGATCCTGATCGACTATCTGCGCAACCAGCGCGGCGCCACCGCGGTTGCCGCCTATTCCACCCGCGCCCGGCCCGGCGCCGCCGTCTCGGCGCCGCTGCGCTGGGACGAACTGGACGGTGGCATCGGCCCGGCCTGGTTCACCATCCGGAACATGCCGACCCGGCTTGCCACGCTGGCGGCCGATCCCTGGGACGGCTTTCGCGCCGCCGCCGTCCCGCTGGAGGCGCCGGGCGCCCGGCGCGGCAAGGCCGGCTAGCGCCGCCGGCCCTTGCTTTCGGCGGCGATGCTGTTTTTCAGCGCGTCCATGATGTTGACGACATTGCCGGGCGCGGCGGGCTTCTCGGCCCGGGGCTTCGCGGCCCGTTTGCGGCCCTTGGTCTTGGCGGCGATGATCTCCAGCAGCTTGTCCTGCACCGGATCGGCGACCATGGCCGGATCCCAGGGGGCGCTGCGTTCCTCGATCAGCCGGGTGACCAGTTTCAGCAGCTTGGCATCGACCTTTTCCTGACCGATATCGTCGAAGTAATCCGCCTCGGCCCGCACCTCGTCGCCATAGCGCAGGGTCCAGAGCACGATGCCCCGGTCGCGCGGTTCCAGCATCACCGCCCGTTCCCGGCGATAGAGCACCAGGCGCGAGATGCCCACGGTGCCGGTCGAACGCATGGCGTCGCGGATCACGCAATAGGCTTCCTCGCCGATCGGGTCGTCGGGCGTCAGGTAATGCGGCTTGTCATACCAGGTCCAGCCGATCGAATCCGCCGGCACGAACATGTCGATGTCGATGGTGCGGGTGCTTTCCAGCGTCACCGAATCGATCTCGTCCTCCTCCAGGATGACGTGATCCGCCTCGCCGGTGGGATAGCCCTTGGCCTCGTCCTCCTCGGCCACCGGCTTGCCGGTTTCGGCATCGACATAGCGGCTGACGACGCGGTTGCCGGTTTGCGCGTTCAGGGTGTGGAACCGGACCTTCTCGCCCTCGCCGGTGGCCGGCATCATCGACACCGGGCAAGTGACCAGCGACAGTTTCAGATAGCCCTTCCAGAATGGCCGCGGCGCCATCAGATCCGCCCCCCGGCCGGGGGCAGAGGCCCTGCCCCGGATCGCCTGCCGCCTGCATCGGCCATGCTCGTTTCCTTCCCTGCCGGACCCCGATGCAACCCAACCGCTGGCCGCCGGGCAATGTTCCCCGCCAGCACCCGGCCCGGATCGGGCGCGGGTCGCCCGGGCCGGGTGTCAGCCGCTTTTGCGCTGCCGCGGCGCGGGTTTCTTCCGGGCCGGGGTCTTCTTCGCCCCCAGCCCGGCGCTTTGGCGCAAGGCCTGCATCAGATCCACGACATTCTCGCGCCGGGCCGGCTTCCCGGGCTCGATGCGGCGGCCTTCGAGCTTGGCCTTGACCAGATCGGCCAGCGCCGCCTCGTAGCGGTCGTCGAAGGCGGTGACGTCGAAGGTGCCCATCTTGGTGGCGATGATATGCTTGGCCAGGTCCAGCATCTCGCCCTTGACCCTGGTGGCGGGGATATCGCTGAACGCCTCGCGCGCCGAGCGCACCTCGTAGTCGAAATTCAGCGTCGTCGCGATCATGCCCGGGCCATGCGCGCGGATCAGCACCGTGCGCACCCGCCGGAACAGCACCGCCCGGGCCAGGGCCGCCACCTTCTTGCGGCGCATCCCTTCGCGGATCAGGGCGAAGGCTTCCTCGGCCGTGGGGCTTGCCGGCCGCAGATAATACGGGCGGTCGAAATAGACATCGTCGATGTCCTGGCAGTCGATGAACTGCGCGACCGCCAGCGCCTTGTCGCTTTCCGGCACCGCGGCGGCGATCTCCTCGGGGTCGAGCATCACGTAATCGCCCTCGGCCAGCTCGTAACCCTTGACCTGGTCGTCCCTGTCCACGGGCTTGCCGGTGTCGGCGTCGATGAACTGCCGCCGCACGCGATGGCCGGTGGCGCGGTTCAGGGTATGAAAGGCAATCCGCTCCGAGGTCGAGGCCGCGGCATGCAGCGTCACCGGGCAGCTGACTTCCGCGATGGTCAGCAGGCCTTTCCAGATCGCCCTTGGGGCCATGGCGCGGGTTCCTTCACGCAAAACGGCGATGGTCGTCAACGCCGCGCTTCGGCCGGGGTTCCGCGGGGGACCGGCGCCACGCCCGGCCGCTTGGCGTTCCAGCCGGTGCCGATCTGCCCGGCTTCCGCCCCGATCGCCCTGATCGCCTTCAGGCCGGGCTTCCGAAATTCCGGGCCGCCTGCAGGGCGGCGAAGCGGCATCCGGGGGCCGGAACTCCGCGGGACATGTCCCAATGGTCAGCTTCCCGCAACGCTCCGGCAAGGGCAGACTGCGGATGTCGGTGGTGGGTAGCCGGTTTCGTGGTGGTAATTGGTTCGTGGTGGCCCCGACTGGATCGGGCAGGTTGATGGCACAGCCTGCCCGATTGTCCCTGGCCGGGCAGCATAGGCGGCGCGGGGGCGAACCAGCCGGATCGGCAGGCCAGCCCGAACCACCCCGCAGAACAGCGGGAAACACCGCGCCTTCCGGCGGCGTCGCTCAGTCAGGGCGCCGGACGCCCCGCTGCTCGGCATCCAGCCTGGCGATCATCGCATCGAACAGGCGCTTGGCTTCATCCTCCGTCAGCGCCTCGTCCTTCTGTCCCTCAGTCGTCCGGTAATTCGGATCGTGAAGCTCGGGTACGAATTTTTGTCCCATCTCTCCCCCCATCTGACTGATCGGGGCAAGGGTAGCACGCCGGCAGCCAATGGCCGACTCCGGATCCGGCATCGGCGGGTTTCAGCCGAAACCCGGCCGAGGCGCCGGATGCACTCAATCCGATCGACGTGAGGCGTTCCCGGCGCACCTTCGGAGGGACCGAGGGAACCGCTGCGCAAGCGCAGAGGGCTAAACCGGGCAAGCCCGCTGCCACCAGCCGCCAGTCGGGACCGATGCGCCCGGCGATCATGTCCTGTTCCACGCTCTCGCCCAGGCGGCGGTCTTCGGCATCTTGCCGCCTGGGCTGGGCGAGGCGTGCCATGATGGAGAATCCGCGGATGTCCGATGAACCCGCCGGCCTGTCCCGGCGTTTCCTGCTGGCTGCAGCCGCCAGCCTCGCCCGTCCCGCCAACGCCCGCGCAGGAGCCGCGATGCCGATCCGCCCGACCTGCGCCGATCAGGACTTCACCGCGACGCCGGAGGGCAATCCTGCCGTTGGGCCTGACCAGCAAGGATTGTTCCACCAACCAGAAGATCGCCCACCTGCCGCGCAAGCTGACCGGGGCAGGCAGCATCCGCTTCGGGAATGTGGCGCCGGGCGATCTGTGCTATTACGCCCCCTGTCGCCGGCCGCGCGGGCTGGGCCGGCTGGATGGCGGCGCCGCGCCCCTGCTGCTGCGCGTCGAAAGCCTTGCATGACGCGCGGACCCGCCAGCAAATGAATGCAGACAAAGGAGCATGACATGACCGTTCTCGCCTATGGCGCCCCCGCCGCCGATCAGCCGTTGTCGCGCATGGAGATCACCCGCCGCAGGCCCGGCCCGCATGACGTGCGGATCGAGATCCTGTATTGCGGCATCTGCCATTCCGACCTGCACCAGGTGCGCAGCGAATGGGCCGGCACGCATTATCCCTGCGTGCCGGGGCACGAGATCGTCGGCCGCGTCGCCGCCGTCGGCGAACATGTCCGCAGCCACAAGCCCGGCGATCTGGTCGGCGTCGGCTGCATCGTGGACAGCTGCCGGCGTTGCGCCGATTGCGACGAGGGGCTGGAAAACTACTGCGACGGCATGGTCGGCACCTATAACGGCCCGACCGCCGACGCGCCCGGCCACACGCTGGGCGGCTATTCCCAAGCGGTCGTGGTGCACGAGCGCTATGTCCTGAAGATCACCCATCCCGAGGATCAGCTTGCCGCCGTGGCGCCGCTGCTCTGCGCCGGGATCACCACATATTCGCCGCTGCGCCATTGGGGCGTCGGGCCGGGCAAGAAGGTCGGCGTCGTGGGCATCGGCGGCCTTGGGCATATGGGGGTGAAGCTCGCCCATGCCATGGGGGCACATGTCGTGGCCTTCACCACCTCGGAAAGCAAGCGCGCCGATGCTCTGGCGCTTGGTGCCGATGAGGTGGTGGTCTCGCGCAACCCCGACGAGATGGCGGCGCATGGCAAAAGTTTCGACTTCATCCTGAACACCGTGGCCGCGCCGCATGACCTCGATGCCTTCCTGGCGCTGCTGAAGCGCGACGGCACCATGGCGCTGGTCGGGGCGCCGGCGACGCCGCATCCTTCGCCCAACGTGTTCAACCTGATCATGCGCCGCCGCAGCCTGGCCGGCTCGATGATCGGCGGCATCCCCGAGACCCAGGAAATGCTGGATTTCTGCGCCGAGCACGGCATCGTGGCCGATATCGAGATGATTCGCGCCGATCAGATCGAACCCGCCTATGAACGGATGCTGAAGGGCGATGTGAAATACCGCTTCGTCATGGACATCGCCACCATGGGCAACTGAAGGAAGCCGCAGATGAAGATCACCCGCGCAGGGCAGACGCCCTCGACCGCCGGGCCGGCCGACTGGTTCACCGGCCGCGTCCGCATCGACCCGCTGTTCGCGGCCGAGGCGCCCGGCCGTGCCGTCGGCGCCCATGTCACCTTCGAGCCGGGCGCGCGCACGGCCTGGCACACCCATCCCGCCGGCCAGACCCTGATCGTCACCTTCGGCCGCGGCCGCGTCCAGCGCGAAGCCGGCCCGGTCGAGGAGATCCGCCAGGGCGACGTGGTCTGGTTCCCCGCCGGCGAAAAGCACTGGCACGGCGCCGCGCCCGACACCGCGATGAGCCATATCGCCATCCAGGAAACCATCGACGGATCGGCGGTCACCTGGATGGAACAGGTCTCGGATGCGGATTATGCCGGCTGACGGGCGTCTGGGCCGGTGACGCGGCCCGGGAACCGCGGCGCTACAGGGCCGAGAGCTGTTCCAGGTCGGCGGCCAGTTGCGCCAGCGCCTCGGCATCCGGCGCGATGGCGACCAGCCGGTTCATGACCATGCCCTCGGGCAGATCGGCCGGTTCCAGCGTCAGCGCCCCCCCGGCCAGTTGCAGCAGGTGCGGGCCGTCCGAGCCGGGCAGCAGCACATAGCCCTTGAGCCGGTGGACGGCGCGGCGGTGCCGGTCGATGATCGTGGCAAGCTGGCCGCGAGCCGGCGGGGCACATGCGATGGTGCGGCTGGCGAACAGGCGGCCATGGTCGCGATCCGCGGCAAGGCCGGCAGAAGCGGCCAGGCTGCGGCGGTCATGGCGCGCCGCCAGTGCCGCAAGAAAGCCGTCGTCCGGCGCCAGATGCGGGCTGGCCAGCGGGTTGAGCCGCGCCACCAGCCTGGCGGCGTGGCGCAAGGCCGGGCGGCCGGCGATATCGGCGCGCGACAGGAAGACCGCATCGGCGCCGCGGATCTGGCTTTCCGCCACCCTGCCGATCCGGGGGTCGGCCAGCCGCTCGGCCAGGCTTTGCGGATCGACCACCGCCACCACCGCCCGGCAGTCCAGCTCGGGCTCGGCCAGGGCGAAGCTGGCCAGCCGCCGCGGCTCGGCGACGCCGCTGGCCTCGATGACCAGCCGGTCCACCCGGTCGCGCAGGCTCAGCGCCCGCTCGAAGGCGTCGAACAGCCCGCCGCCCATCGAGCAGCAGATGCAGCCGTTGCTGAGCTGGATCGTGTCGGCCGAGCGGCCGGCGATCAGCGCCGCATCGACCGCGATGTCGCCGAAATCGTTGACCATGACCAGGATGCGCTCGCCCTGCCGGTCCAGCAGCCGGTTCAGCAGCGTGGTCTTGCCCGCGCCCAGATAGCCGCAAAGCAGGTTGACCGGCAGCGGCGCGGCCATGGTCAGAACGATCCGGCCGCGACCGGGGTGCCGCCGAAGACGGTGCCCCAGACCCGGACCTCGCGCAGCCGCTCGGGGCCAAGGGCGTGCGGATCGTCCTCGAGCACGGCGAAATCCGCGCGCTTGCCGACCTCGACCGAGCCCAGCTCGGCGTCGAGCTTCAGCGTATGGGCCGCGCCCAGGGTGATGGCGTAAAGCGCCGCGTCCAGCGGGATGCGTTCCGAGGTGCCCAGCTGCCGGCCGCTGTCGGTCCGGCGATTGACCGCGCACCAGGCGGTGACCAGCGGCGCCAGCGGCGTGATCGGCGCGTCGGAGTGGATGGCCAGCGGAATGCCCATCTCCAGCGCGCTGGCGCAGGGGTTCATGCGGCAGGCGCGCTCGGGGCCGATGGTGACCTCGTAATGCTTGTCGCCGAAGTAATACAGATGGTTGGCGAACAGGTTCACGCAGCATTGCAGCGCGGCGATGCGGCGCAGTTGCGCCCGGTCGGCCATCTGGCAATGTTGCAGGACATGGCGATGGTCGGGGCGGAAATGCCCGGCAAGCGCCGCTTCCAGCGCCTCGATGGCGGCAAGGCTGGCGCCGTCGCCGTTGACATGGATATGCATCTGGATGCCCTGCCGGTTCAGGTCGTCCACCAGCAGGTTCAGCGCCTCGGGGGCGATGTTCCAGATGCCGTTGTCGATGCCGCGATGATAGCCCGGCGCGCTTAGCTGCGCGGTGAAGCCCTGGATCGAGCCGTCGGTGACGATCTTCACCCCGCCCAGCCGCACCCGGTCGGTGGACTGCGCCCGCAGCTCCTTGGCGCGCGCGCCCACCGCCTCGGGCGGCAGCGCCATGGCCGAGAGCATCGGCACCAGCCGCAGCGGATAGCCGGCCTCGGCCGTGGTGGCGAACAGGTCGGCCAGCACCTCGTCGCCCAGCTCGTTCAGCAGGTCGGTCGAGGTCGTCACCCCCGCCCGGCAGGCCGAGCGCGCGAAGTTCCAGATCGCCTCGGGGTCGCCGCCCATGGCGCGGAAGCTGGCCCCGACCCGGCGCGTGACCGGGAACATGGCGCCCATCTCGTGCAGCTCGCCATGCAGCCCGCCGTCCTCGGTGTGGATGACGCCGGGGACGTCGGTGTGCTCGTCATAGCCGGCCAGGTCCAGCGCCACGCTGTTGGCGGTCAGCAGGTGCATGTTGGAATGCAGCACCACCACCGGCCGGGTGGTCGAGACCCGGTCGAGATCCAGCCGCGACAGCCGGTCGCCCGGCACGAACAGCGGATCGAAACCCCAGCCGACGACAGGCCCGTCGCCCAGTTCCGCGGCGCGGTCGCGCAGGCGCTCGACCAGCGCATGGGTGCTGGTGACACCCTGCCACAGCCGGCCGTCCGGGGCTACGCGGTCGTAATGGCCCAGATAGGTGAAGCGCCAGACCGAACCCTCCATCATATGGGCGTGGCCCTCGACGAAGCCGGGCATCAGCACTTTGCCCGCGAAACGGTCGTCATGGTGCAGATCGCCCCGGCCCTGCATCTCCTCGGGGCCGCCGACGGCAAGGATGCGCCCATCGTGGGACACCATCACATGCGTCGCCTCGGGCCGCGACGGGTCCATGGTGATGATGCGGCGTGCTGAAAAAACGGTCGGGATCATGCAATTTCTCCGTCGGATGCGGCGTCGCGGGCAGATTAGCTGTGACAAACATCCTGCGTGAAATGCATAGTTGCGCGGGATTTCCGCTATTTTCCTGAGGGACGGATGCATTACACCCTGAAGCACCTGCGCTATATCGAGGCGGCCGAGCGCCACCAGTCGATCACCGCCGCGGCCGAGGGGTTGGCGGTCTCGCCCTCGTCCATCGCCGCGGCCATCGACCATATCGAGGCGCAGTTGGGCCAGCCGCTTTTTGCCCGCGTGCCGTCGCGCGGCATCGCGGCCACCAGCTTCGGGCGCAAGATCATCGACGAGATCCGGCTGCTGCTGGCGGCGCAGGCGCGCTTCGACGGCAAGATCGCCGATCTTGAGCAGCGCATCGACGGCACCGCCCGCATCGCCTGCTTCACGCCGCTGGCGCCGATCCTGCTGCCCACGATCCTGTGCGAGGTGCGCGAGCGCTATCCGAACCTGATGATCGAGGTGATGGAGGGCAACTGGGAGGAGGTGGTCCGCGCCGTCGATACGGGCGATGCCGATTTCGCCTTCTGCTACGGGCTGATCAATGAGCTGGTCTATCGCTTCCTTCCGCTTTTCGTCGGCCATCCCCATGCCGCGCTGCCGGCGACGCATCCGCTGGCCAGCGGCCGCTTCGTCACGCTGGAACAGCTGGCGCCCGAGCCGCTGGTGGTGCTGGATCTGGAACTGTCGCGGCGCTACCTGATGGACCTGTTCGCGACGCGCGGGCTCAAGCCGAACGTGG
The DNA here is from genome assembly GCF_030388245.1 of Paracoccus sp. TOH. NCBI lineage: Bacteria > Pseudomonadati > Pseudomonadota > Alphaproteobacteria > Rhodobacterales > Paracoccaceae > Paracoccus > Paracoccus sp. TOH. Next base: position 110,078 of record NZ_CP098364.1, on the reverse strand, counting down.
TCTATTCGGCGCGCTCGACCGACATGATGCGGGCGCTGATCGCCGCCGGCATGTGCTATGGCATCTTCAACATCCGCCCGATGAGCAAGCAGACCTATGCCCGCGGCGATCTGGTGCGACTGCCGCTGGCCGGCGAGCACGACGCGCCGCGCGCCGGGGTGCTGACCCGGCGCGACGTGAAGCTGACCCCGGTTTGCGAAGCGATCATCGCCACCTGCGAGATGCAGGCGATGCGCGGCGAATTCGACCGCGCCTTCGTGCGGCCCTATCTTCCACAGGATTTCTGAGGAATTCTGGCGCAAAAATGCATTTGCCGAAAAGCCCCCCCATGCCCGATCTCTAGGACGCAGCGTCAACGCCCAGAATTTGTCGCGCATCCAACACGGAGAACCAGATGACCCTTCCCCCCGCCTTCTCGCGTCGTTTCCTGCTGGCCGGTGCAGTCGCGCTGACCGCCTTGGCCACCGCTCCCGCGCTTTCCGCCCAAGAGGCGCAAAAGGGCGGGACACTGGTGCTGGCGTCCGTGCACAAGCCGCGCCACCTGAACTCGGCCGTGCAGTCGGGGGTCGCGACCGCCGTGCCGGCGGCGCAGATCTTCGCCACGCTGCTGCGCTATGGCGAGGATTTCACCCCGCAGCCCTACCTGGCCGAAAGCTGGGCGTTCAGCGACGACAGCAAGGTGCTGACCCTGAAGCTGCGCCAGGGCGCGACCTTCCACGACGGCTCGCCCATCACCGCCGAGGACGTGATCTGGTCGCTGGGCGTGGTCAAGGACAACCACCCGTTCTCCAGCATGCTCGCGCCGGTCGAGGCCTTCGAGGCGCCCGATCCGCAGACCGTGGTCATCCGCATGACGCAGCCGCATCCGGCGATCCTGCTGGTGCTGTCCGCCTCGTTGACGCCGATCCTGCCCAAGCACGTCTTCGACGACGGCCAGGACATCAAGTCGAACCCCAAGAACAACCTGCCCATCGGCTCGGGCCCGTTCAAGGTGACCGCCTTCGAACTGGGCCAGCACATCATCCTGGAACGCTATGACGGCTTCTTCCTGGAAGGAAAGCCCTATCTGGACCGCATCGTGATCCGGCAGTACCAGGACGCCAATTCGGGCGTGCTGGCGCTGGAATCGGGCGAGGCGCAGATGTTCCCGCTGCTCGACGGCACCCGCCTGATCCGGCGGCTGGAGAAATCCGGCAACCTGACCGTGACCGACAAGGGCTATGCCGGCATCGGCCCGCTGAACTGGCTGGCCTTCAACACCAAGCATCCGGCGCTGTCGGACCTGCGGGTCCGCCAGGCCATCGCCTATGCCATCGACCGCGATTTCGTCACCAAGGCGCTGCATTCCGGCCTGTCCAAGCCCGCGATCGAGCCGGTGGTGCAGGGCAGCCCCTTCTATACCGAGGATGTCGAGCGCTACGACTTCGATCTTGACAAGTCCAAGGCGCTGCTGGCCGAGGCGGGCTATGGCGAGGGCGGGAAAAAGCTGGAACTGCGCATCGACTACATGCCCGACATCGAGGAACAGCAGCGCGCCGTCGCCGAATATGTCAAGGCGGCGCTGGCCAAGGTCGGGATCGCGGTCACCGTGCGTTCCGCGCCCGACTTCCCGACCTGGTCGCAGCGCGTGTCGTCCTATGACTTCGACATGACCATGGACCAGGTCTTCAACTGGGGCGACCCGGTGATCGGGGTGAACCGGACCTATCTGTGCTCGAACATCCGTCAGGGGATCATCTGGTCCAACACCCAGCAATATTGCAACGAAGAGGTGGACAAGCTGATGAACGCCGCCGGGGTCGAGCCGGACCTGGCCAAGCGCCAGCAGCTTTACGCCCAGGCCTTCAAGCAGATCACCACCGACATCCCGATCCATTTCATCAACGAAGTGCCCTATCACACGGTCTATTCGCAGGCCGTGCAGAACCCGCCCGTCTCGATCTGGGGCACGATGGGGCCGATGGATGAGGTCTGGCTGAAGCAGTAACCGGCGGAGGCAATCCCGATGTTTCGACGTATCCTGCGGCAGCTGCTTTATGCGGCTGCCCTGATCCTCGCTGTCCTTGTCCTGAACTTCCTGCTGATCCAGCTTGCCCCCGGCGACCCGGCCGAGGTCATCGCCGGCGAGATGGGCGGCGCCAGCGCCGAGGTCATGGCCGCGATCCGCCAGCAATACGGCCTCGACAAGCCGCTGCTGACCCAGCTGGGGCTGTATCTGGGCCGCGCGCTGCAGGGCGACCTGGGCATGTCCTATTTCTACAACCGCCCGGTGGTCGATCTGATCCTGTCGCGGCTGGGGCCGACCATGCTGCTGGTGGCGACCGCGTTGGGTTTCGCGCTGGTCGTCGGCACGCGGCTGGGGATGCTCGCCTCGCGCAATCCGCGCGGCATCGCCTCGGCGGTGGTCACGGTGCTGTCGCTGGTCGGCTATTCGGCGCCGGTGTTCTGGACCGGGCTGATGCTGGTGATCCTGTTCGGCGCTACCATCCCGTTGTTCCCCATCGCCGGCATGATCGACGTGGTGAAACAGGGCGGCTTCCTGAGCCGGATCCTGGACATCGCCCACCATCTGGTGCTGCCGGCGCTGACGCTGGGGCTGGTCTATCTGGCGCAATACAGCCGGCTGACCCGCGCCTCGATGCTCGAGGTGCTGGGCGCCGACTACATCCGCACCGCCCGCGCCAAGGGCGTCAGCGAGCGGCAGGTTTTCGGCCGCCACGCCTTCCGCAACGCGCTCTTGCCGGTGGTGACCGTCGCGGGCATGCAGTTCGGCGCCATCATCTCGGGCGCGGTGCTGGTCGAGACGGTGTTCAGCTGGCCGGGCCTTGGCACGCTGGCCTTCCAGTCGATCCTGGCGCGCGACTATCCGACCGTGCTGGGCATCCTGTTCTTCTCCACCCTGATCGTCATCATCGCGAACCTGCTGACCGACTTCGTGTCGCGCCTGCTGGACCCGCGCCTTGCCGGAGGACGCTGAGACATGACCGCGCCCGCCAGAACCACGGTTCCAGCCGCCCGCGGTCCCATGGCCGAAGCCTGGGACATCTTCCGCCGCAGCCCCTCGGCCATGCTGGGCCTGGCGCTGCTGATCCTGGTCATGGCAATGACCTTCGCCGGACCCCATCTCTACCCGGTCGATCCGTTCGAGATCGTCTGGGCGCCGCTGACGCCGCCGGGCGAGGAGGCGACCATTCCGCTGGGCACCGACAACCTGGGCCGCGACATCCTGGCCGGGCTGATCGCGGGCGGCAGCGCCACGCTGGCCGTGGGCTTCGCCGCAGCGCTGATCACCATGCTGATCGGGGTGGTGATCGGCGCCTATGCCGGCTTCTACGGCGGCATCGTCGACGACATGCTGATGCGCGTCACCGAATTCTTCCAGGTGCTGCCGCCGCTGCTGTTCGCCATGGTCGTGGTGACGCTGTTCCAGCCGACGCTGGTCAACGTGGCGCTGGCCATCGGCATCGTCAGCTGGCCGCAGACCGCGCGCCTGACCCGGTCCGAGTTCCGCCGCATCCGCACGCTGGAATATGTCAGCGCCATGCGCGCCATCGGCGCCGGCGACGGCAACATCATCTGGCGCGTCATCCTGCCCAATGCCCTGCCGCCGCTGATCGTCTCGGCCACGCTGACCATCGGCATGGCCATCCTGTTCGAGGCCGGGCTCAGCTTCCTGGGCCTGTCGGACCCGAACGTCATGTCCTGGGGGCTGATGATCGGCTCGGGCCGGGAATACCTGCTGGATGCCTGGTGGGTGGTGACGCTGCCCGGGGCGATGATCTTCCTGACCGTGCTGGGCGTCAGCCTGGTCGGCGACGGGCTGAACGACGCCTTCAACCCCCGGATGAGGGAGCGCTGAGCCATGGTGACCGAACCCGTTCTGGACATCCGCAACCTCAAGGTCGATTTCACGACCCGGCGCGGCGTGGCCCATGTGCTGGACGACGTGTCCTTCAGCGTCGCCCCGGGCGAGCTTCTGGCCATCGTCGGCGAATCAGGCTGCGGCAAAAGCATGACGGCGCTGTCGGTGCTGGGCCTGATCCCCTCGCCCCCGGGCAAGGTGGTCGGCGGCAGCATCCTGTTCCAGGGCCGCGACCTGACCAAGCTGCGCCAATCCGAGATGCGCAAAATCCGCGGCGGCGACATCGCCATGATCTTCCAAGAGCCGATGACCTCGCTGAACCCGGTCTTTACCTGCGGCGAGCAGATCGCCGAGGCGGTGCGCCTGCACCAGAAGGTCAGCCCGAAGGCCGCCTTCGCCCGCGCCGTCGACATGCTGCGCGCCGTCGGCATCCCCGAGACGGAACTGCGCGCCCGCGCCTATCCGCACCAGCTTTCCGGCGGGATGCGCCAGCGGGTGATGATCGCCATGGCGCTGTCCTGCGAGCCGAAGCTGTTGATCGCGGACGAGCCGACGACGGCGCTGGACGTGACCGTGCAGGCGCAGATCTTCGGCCTGCTGGACGAGTTGCGGCAAAAGACCGGCACCGCCATCATCCTGATCACCCATGACATGGGCGCGGTGGCGGAAATGGCCGACAAGGTGGCGGTCATGTATGCCGGCCGCATCATCGAACGCGGCCCGGCCGATGCGGTGCTGGACAATCCCGGCCATCCCTATACCCGCGGCCTGCTGGCCAGCATCCCGCGCGTCGATGCCGACCCGGATGCCGATCTGCCGGAAATCCCCGGCATCGTGCCGGCGCTGACCGATTTGGGCCGCGGTTGCGCCTTCGCGCCGCGCTGCCCGCTGGCCGTCGAGGCCTGCCGCGCCGCCCAGCCCCGCCACGTCGCCCTGTCCGGCGCGCATTCGGCCGCCTGCATCCAGCTTGAACCCCGCGAGGTCCCGGCATGACCCAGCTTCTTTCCGTCCGCGACCTCAAGGTGCATTTCCCCACCGCGAACGGCGGCACCGTCCATGCGGTCGATGGCGTCGATTTCGGCATCCAGCGCGGCCAGACGCTGGGCATCGTCGGCGAATCCGGTTCGGGCAAGACCACCACGGCGCTGGCGGTGATGCGCCTTGCCCCGATCACCGGCGGCACGATCGACCTGGACGGCACGCCCATCAGCCGCATCGAGGGCGAGGAGCTGCGCCGCGCCCGGCCGCGCTTCCAGATGGTGTTCCAGGACCCGTTCTCGTCGCTGAACCCGCGTGAACGGGTGGGGCGGATCATCCGCCAGCCCATGGACCTGCTGGGCCTGGGCGAGCCCGGGGGCCGCGACGCGCGGGTCGAGGAATTGCTGACCCAGGTCGGCTTGCGCCCCGAGCTGAAGTCGCTTTACCCGCACCAGTTTTCCGGCGGGCAGCGGCAGCGCATCGGCTTGGCGCGGGCCTTGGCGACCAAGCCCGACCTGATCGTCTTCGACGAGCCGGTCTCGGCGCTGGACGTGGCGGTGCAGGCGCAGGTCCTGAACCTGATCCGCCGCCTGCAGCGCGAGACCGGGCTGACCTATCTGTTCATCAGCCACGACCTGGGCGTCGTGCGCCACATCTGCGACGAGATCGCGGTGATGTATCTGGGGCAGATCGTGGAAAAGGCGCCGGCGGCGCAGATCTTCGCCGCGCCGCGCCATCCCTATACCCAGGCGCTGATCGCCGCGGCGCCTTCGCTGGCGCCCGAACATCGGCGGCGCGGCGGCGGCGCGCGGCTGCAGGGCGACCCGCCCAGCCCGGTCAACCTGCCGAAAGGCTGCCGCTTCGCCTCGCGCTGCCCGATCGCGGTCGAGGATTGCCGCCAGCGGATGCCGGCCCTGCGCCAGCTTGGCCCCGGACAGGCGGTCGCCTGCCACCTGGCCTAGGCCGCAGGCAAAGCCGGCAGCGGCAACGCCCGGCGCGGCTGGCCGATCCCGGCTGCGCCGGCCGGGCGCGGCGCTTCACCCCTTTCCGCGCCGGAACAGGCTGGCGCGTTCATACAGCGCCTCAAGCCGCGTCATGCGCTCTTGCGCCTGCGGCCAGTTCAGTTCCTGCACCGCCGCCAGCAGGGTTTCGATCAGCACCAGCAGCGCCGTGGTGCTGTCCCAGGCCGAGGGCACCTCGATCTGCGCGGCGAAGCGGAACCGGGCATGGGCGGAAATCGGGCTGATCCAGGGATCGGTGATCAGCACCACCTCGGCGCCCTGTTCGGCGGCCATCTCGGCCAGTTGCAGCGTCGTGCTTTCATAGCGGCGGATGTCGAACGCCACCAGCACGTCGCCGGGCCGCAGCTCGAGCAGCGCCGAGGGCCAGGCCCGGGACTGGCTGGGCAGCGCAACCACCCCGGGCCGCACGATGCCCAGCTGCGTCACCAGGTAATCCGCCAGCGCCTGGGTGATCCGCCCGCCGGTCACCAGCACCCGGCGCTGCGGATCGGCCAGCATTGCCGCGCAGGCGTCGAAATCGGCATGGTCGATGCGGCCAAGCGTCCTTGTCAGATTGTCCAGCACCGCATCGGCGAACCGGTTCAGGATATGGGTCTGGGGCACGCCGCCGGCCCAGCGGGCATGTTTGGACAGCGGCGATTCCAGCCGCGCCTCCAGCTCGCCGCGCAGCTGGGTCTGAAAATCGGGATAGCCGCGGAAGCCCAGCTTCTGCACCAGGCGCAGCACCGTGGGGGTGGAGACCCCGGCCTCCTTGGCCAGATGCGTCATCGAGGCCAGCCCCGCCACCGGGAAATTCCGCATCAGGTGACCGGCCAGCAGGCGCTCGGCCGGGGTCAGGGCGTCAAATCGCTGCGTCAGGCGGTCCTCGATGGTGCCCGCGGCTTCCGGTTCCTGTGACATCGGCCCTTCCTTTCGGTGACGCCGCGTTCGTAACGATCTTAACAGCAAAAACATATCCTGAAAAATAATTGACAGACTTGGCCTTGCCGTTCCAACCTGATCGCGACGGGAGTGAGCGTATGTCTGGTTCAGCATCTTTCTTCCAGATCGAGAACGCGGAAGGCGGCGGCGCAGCGGTCATCGTCTGCGAACACGCCTCGAACGACCTGGGGACGATGCCCGGGGCGCTGGGGCTGAGCGCCGAACAATGCCTGGCCCATATCGCCTGGGATCCCGGCGCGCTGGGGGTGGCAAAGGGGCTGTCGGCGCTGCTGGACGCCACGCTGATCCACGCCACGGCGTCGCGGCTGATCTATGACCTGAACCGGCCCCCCGATGCCGCCGGCGCCATGGCGGCGCGCAGCGAGCTGCATGACATCCCCGGCAACTGCGACCTGCCGGTCGCGCAGCGGCTGGCCCGGACCGAGACGCATTACATCCCGTTCCACGCGGCGCTGTTCGCGCTGCTGTCGCGCCGGCTGGCCAGGGGCAGGCCGACGGCGCTCATCACCGTCCACAGCTTCAGCCCGCTTTATTTCGGCGTCCGGCGCGAGGTCGAGTTCGGCATCATCCACGATGCCGACGACCGGCTGGCGCGGGCGATCCTGGCGCGCAGGACCGGGCTGGTCACCCGGCTGAACGATCCCTACAGCGCCGCCGACGGCGTGGCCCATACCCTGGCGCTGCATGCGACGCCGCTGGGCCTGGCCCATGCCATGCTGGAGATCCGCAACGACCTGATCGCGACGCCGCGGGCGCAGCAGGCGATGGCCGACCGGCTGGCGCCGACGATCCGCGACGCCCTGAGGGAGGCCCTGTGATGCCGAACTGGACCATCGCCTATGTCCGCCGGGTCGAGGCGCTGAACTACCGCATCGGCCGGGCCAGCATGTATCTGCTGTTCGTCATCATGGGCATCCTGCTGTGGTCCTCGGTCACGAAGGTGCTGAAGGTGCCCTCGCTCTGGACGCTGGAAATGGCGCAGTTCACCCTGGTCGCCTATTACCTTCTGGGGGCGCCCTATTCGATCCAGCTTGGCGCGAATGTGCGCATGGACCTGATCTATGCGCGGCTGCCGATCCGCCAGCAGGCGGGCTGGGACATCTTCACCGTGTTCTGCCTGCTGTTCTATCTGGGGGTGATGCTGTGGGGCGCGGTGGATTCCACCCTCTACAGCTTCCAGATCGGGGAACGCGCGCCAAGCGCCTGGCGCCCGGTGCTGTGGCCGATCAAGGTGATCATCACCCTGGCCTTCCTGCTGATGATCCTGCAGGCGCTGGCGCATCTGATCCGCGACATCGCCATCCTGCGCGGGGTCGAGATCGCGCGGCCCTTCGCCGGAGAGGCCGACCGATGAGCTACGAATGGATCGCGGCCCTGATGTTCTCGACCATGCTGCTGATGATGATCACCGGGCAGCGGGTCTTCGGCGCCATCGGCTTCGTCGCCGTGGTGGCGGCGCTGGCGCTGTGGGGTCCGGGCGGCACCGACATGGGCTTTTCATCGGTGATGAAGCTGATGAAGTGGAACGCGCTGCTGACCCTGCCGATGTTCGTCTTCATGGGCTATGTCATGTCGGAATCCCGGCTGGCCGAGGATCTCTACCGCATGTTCCATGTCTGGTTCGGGCCGATGCCGGGCGGGCTGGCGATCGGCACGGTGCTGCTGATGGTGCTGATCTCGGCGATGAACGGGCTGTCGGTCGCCGGCATGGCCATCGGCGCCACCATCGCGCTGCCGGAACTGGTCAAGCACCGCTATGACAAGCGGATGATCTCGGGGGTGATCCAGGCCGGGTCCAGCCTGGGCATCCTGATCCCGCCCTCGGTGGTGCTGGTGCTGTATTCGCTGATCGCGCGCCAGCCGGTCAGCCAGCTTTGGCTGGCCGGGATCGGGCCGGGCCTGCTGATGGCGGCGCTGTTCATCGCCTATATCCTGATCCGCACCTGGCTGAACCCGGCGCTGGCCCCGCCCATGCCGGCCGAGGAGCGCGCCCGGATCACCTGGGCCGAGCGGCTGCGGCTGCTGCGGGCGGGCATCCTGCCGCTGGTGATCTTCGCGGCGATGATGATCCCCTTCGTCCGGGGCTGGACCTCGCTGACGGAAAGCAGCGTGATCGGGGCCTTGGCCTCGGTCGCGGCGGCGGTGGTCAAGGGGCGCTTCACCCGGCAGGTGTTCGAGGTGGCGACCCGCCAGACCCTGGCCATCACCTGCATGTTCATGCTGATCATCATGGCGGCGCTGAGCTTCGGCGCGGTTTTCGACGGGCTGGGCGCCGGCCGCGCCATCGAGGATCTGTTTCTGGGCCAGCTGCATCTGACGCCCCTGCAGGTGCTGCTGATGATGCAGGCCAGCTTCATCCTCATGGGCATGTTCCTGGACGACACCGCGATGCTGGTCATCGTGGCGCCGATCTATGTCGGGCTGGCCCGCAGCCTGGGCTTCGATCTGGTCTGGTACGGCATCCTTTACACGATCACCTGCCAGATCGCCTATCTGACGCCGCCCTTCGGCTACAACCTGTTCCTGATGCGCGCCATGGCGCCGCGGGATTTCACGCTGGGCCTGATCTACCGCTCGGCCCTGCCTTTCGTGCTGATCATGATTCTGACGCTGTCGCTGGTGATCGCCTTTCCCCAGATCGCCATGTGGCTGCCGCATTCGATCTATGGACAATAACCAACAGGGAGAATGAAGATGACCACCAGACGCAAGTTCCTGACCCAGGGCGCCCTTGCCGCCGGCGCCTCGGCGCTGGCCGCGCCGGCCATCGCCCAGGGCGCGGCGCTGAAATGGCGCATGCAGACCTATGCCGGCGCCGCCCTTGGCGAGCATGTCTGCAAGCCCGCCGTCGAGGCCTTCAACAAGATCGCCAACGGCCAGATGGAGATCGAGCTGTTCTTCGCCGACCAGCTGGTGCCCACGGCGGAACTGTTCCGCGCCATGCAGAACGGCACCATCGACGCGGTGCAATCCGACGACGACAGCATGGCCAGCCCGACCGAGGTCACCGTCTTCGGCGGCTATTTCCCCTTCGCGCTGCGCTATTCGCTGGATGTGCCGGCGCTGTTCAACCACTACGGCCTGGATGAGATCTGGAAGGAGGAATACGCCAAGCAGGGCATCCAGCACATCTCGGCCGGGTCCTGGGATCCCTGCAACTTCGCCACCAAGCAACCGATCAACAGCCTTGCGGATCTGAAGGGCAAGCGCGTCTTCACCTTCCCCACGGCCGGCCGGTTCCTGGCGAAATTCGGCGTCGTCCCCGTCACCCTGCCCTGGGAGGATATCGAGGTCGCCCTGCAGACCGGCGAGCTGGACGGGGTCGCCTGGTCGGGCATCACCGAGGATTACACCGTCGGTTGGGCCGGGGCGACCGGGCATTTCCTGACCAACAGCATCTCGGGCGCCTGGATCGGGCATTTCTTCGCCAACCAGAAACGCTGGGACGAGGTGCCCGAGCACCTGAAGGAATTGATGAAGGCGGTCTTCGACCAGTCGCATTACTATCGCCAGCACTGGTATTGGTCGGGCGAAGCCAAGCTGCGCGTCACCGGCGACAAGATGAAGCTGACCACCATCCCGGCCGAGGAATGGGCGACCGTCGAGACCGCCGCCAAGGAATTCTGGGACGAGATCGCCGCCGAATCCGAGGTCAAGGCCAAGGTCGTCGCCAAGATCAAGGAATATAACGAGGCGATGGAAAAGGCCGGCCCGCCCTATCGCTATTCCTGATCCGCCGCGCCCCCGGGGCGCGCCAGTCCCGGCGCGTCCCCTTTCATCCGGAGTCCGCGATGCCCGCCAACCTGAGTTTCGAGGCCCTGCCAGCCGCCGTGGATGCCGGCGAGATCGACACCGTCATGGTCGCCCTTGTCGACATGCAGGGCCGCCTGATGGGCAAGCGCTTCCACGCCGCGCATTTCCTGGACAACCCCGACGAGACGCATTGCTGCAATTACCTTCTGGCCACGGATATCGAGATGGTGACCGTGCCCGGCTATCAGGCGACGGGCTGGGCGGCCGGCTATGGCGATTACGTGATGAAGCCCGACCTGACCACGCTGCGCCGGCTGCCCTGGGCGCCGGGCACCGCCTTCTGCATGGTCGATCTTTACGACCACCACACGCATGAGCTTGTCCCCCATGCCCCGCGCAGCGTGCTGCGCCGCCAGATCGAGCGCGCCCGCGCCCTGGGCCATGAGCCGATGATGGCGACCGAGCTGGAATTCTACCTGTTCGCACAGGGCTACAAAGAGCTTTTCGATGCCGGCTATCGCGGCCTGACGCCCACGGCGCGGCACAATGTCGATTACGCCCTGACCGGCACCTTCGCCGACGAGCCGGTGATGCGCGCCCTGCGCAACGGGCTTTACGGCGCCGGCATCCCGGTCGAGAACTCCAAGGGCGAGGCCGAGGCCGGCCAGCACGAGATCAACGTGAGATATTCCGACGCGCTGGACACCGCCGACATGCATGTGCTGGTCAAGGCGGCGACCAAGGAGATCGCCCAGGCGCATGGCCAGTCCGCGACCTTCATGGCGAAATACCGCCATGGCCGCGCGGGATCGTCCAGCCATGTCCACCAGTCGCTGTTCCGGGACGGCGCGAACGCGTTCCACGACCCGAATGCCGAACATGGCATGTCGGACCTGATGCGGCATTATCTGGCCGGGCAGCTGGCCCATGCCGAGGCGCTGACCTATTTCCTTGCGCCCTATGTCAACAGCTACAAGCGTTTCGTGACCGGGCTTTTCGCACCGACCAAGTCGATCTGGTCGATCGACAACCGCACTGCCGGCTTTCGCGTCTGTGGCGACGGCACGCGGGGCGTGCGTGTCGAATGCCGCATCGGCGGCGCCGACCTGAACCCCTATCTGGCCTGCGCGGCGCTTCTGGCCGCCGGCCTCGACGGGGTGGAACGCAAGCTGGAGCTTGAGCCGCAATTCTCGGGCGATGCCTATGCAGCCGAGGCCGCGCGCCAGATCCCGAAAACGCTGGGCGATGCGGCGCGGGCGCTGGACGCATCCGCCATGCTGCGCGCCGCTTTCGGGGATGCGGTGATCGACCACTATGTCCGCGCCGCCGAATGGGAACTCGAGGAACAGAACCGCGTCGTCACCGACTGGGAACTTGCCCGCGGCTATGAACGCGCCTGAACGGATTTCGCCGGCTAGGCCCGGCCAGATGAGGATGAAATGACCAAGACGATCAAGCTGATTTCCCCGGTCGATGGCTCGGTCTACGCCGAGCGCACCCCCCTGACCGGTACTGAGGCGCGCGCCGCCGTCGCCCGCGCCCGCGCGGCGCAAGGTGCATGGGCCGCGCTGCCGCTTGCGGAACGCATCGCCCGGGTTCGGGCCGGCATCGCGGCGTTGAACGCGATGAAGGACGAGGTGGTGCAGGAACTTGCCGGCCAGATGGGCCGCCCGACCCGCTATGGCGGCGAATTCGGCGGCGTGAACGAGCGCACGGCCTATATGTCCGACATCGCCGCCGAGGCTTTGGCCCCCATGGTGGCCGAGGACAGCGACCGTTTCCGCCGCGAGATCCGGCGCGAGCCGGTCGGCGTGGTCTTTGTCATCGCGCCCTGGAACTATCCGTTCCTGACCGCCGTCAACACCATCGTGCCGGCGCTGATCGCCGGCAATGCCGTGGTGTTGAAACATGCAAGTCAGACGCTTGTGGCTGGCGAACGCCTGGCCCAGGCCATGGCGCAGGGTGGCGTGCCGGCGGATGTGTTCCAGAACGTCGTTCTTGACCATCAGACCACCGAGGACCTGATCGCCGAGCGCAGTTTCGGCTTCGTGAACTTCACCGGCTCGGTCCGGGGCGGACAGGCGATCGAGCGCGCGGCGGCGGGCACCTTCACCGCAACCGGGCTGGAACTGGGCGGCAAGGACCCGGGCTATGTGCGCGCGGATGCCGATCTGGATGCCGCCGTCGACGGGCTGATGGATGGGGCGATGTTCAATTCCGGCCAGTGCTGCTGTGGGATCGAACGGATCTATGTCCATGAAAGCCTGTATGACGCCTTTGTCGAAAAGGCGGTGGCATGGGTGATGGGCCAGCGTCTGGGCAATCCCTATGACCCCGAGACCACCATGGGGCCGATGGCCAATACCCGCTTTGCCGAGGTGGTGCGCGGCCAGATCGCGGATGCGGTGGCCCAGGGCGCACGCGCGCTGATCGACCCGGCCGCCTTCCCGGCCGATGACGGCGGTGCCTATCTGGCGCCGCAGATTCTTGTCGATGTCAATCACGACATGCGGGTGATGCGCGAGGAAAGCTTTGGCCCGGTCGTCGGCATCATGCCGGTCAAGGACGACGACGAGGCCGTCGCGCTGATGAATGATTGCGATTACGGGCTGACGGTTTCGGTCTGGACGGCGGATGCGGATGCGGCGGCGGAACTGGGTGCGCGGCTGGAAACCGGCACGGTGTTTCTGAACCGCTGCGACTATCTGGACCCGGCTTTGTGCTGGACCGGCTGCAAGGATACCGGGCGGGGGGCGGCGCTTTCCAGCCTTGGCTATATGGCCGTGACCCGGCCCAAATCCTACCATCTCAAGAAGGTGACGAAATGAACCTGCGCGCAAACTGGTCCTATCCGACCGCGATCAAGTTTGGGGCCGGCCGCATCGCCGAACTGGCCGAGCATTGCCGCGCCGTGGGCATCGACCGCCCGCTTCTGGTGACCGACAAGGCGCTTGCCGCCTTGCCGATCACCGCGCAGGCGCTGGATATTCTGGAGGCCGCGGGCCTTGGTCGCGCGGTGTTTTCCGATGTCGATCCGAACCCGAACGAACACAATATGGCGACCGGCATCGCCGTCTATAAGGCCGGCGGCCATGACGGGGTGGTGTGTTTCGGCGGCGGCTCGGCGCTGGATCTGGGCAAGATGATCGCGCTGATGGCGGATCAGACCGTCTCGGTCTGGGATCTTGAGGATATCGGCGACTGGTGGACCCGCGCCGATGCAAGCCGGATCGCCCCGATCATCGCCGTGCCCACCACCGCCGGCACCGGGTCCGAGGTCGGGCGCGCCGGCGTTCTGACCAATTCCGAAACCCACAAGAAGAAGATCATCTTCCACCCCCGGCTGATGCCGGCCGTGACCATCTGCGACCCCGAGCTGACGGTGGGAATGCCGAAATTCATCACCGCCGGCACCGGCATGGACGCCTTTGCCCATTGCCTGGAGGCCTATTGCAGCCCGTTCTTTCACCCGATGAGCCAGGGCATCGCGCTGGAGGGGCTGCGGCTGGTCAACGAATACCTGCCGCGCGCCTATGCCAGCCCCGACGACATCGAGGCGCGGGCGCAGATGATGGCCGCCGCCGCCATGGGCGCGGTGGCGTTTCAGAAAGGGCTGGGCGCGATCCATTCGCTGTCCCACCCGGTCGGCGCGGTCTACGGCACCCATCACGGCACCACCAATGCGGTGGTGATGCCGATGGTGCTGGACTTCAACCGCTCCGCCATCCAGGACCACCTGGCCCGCGCCGCCGATTATCTGGGCATCGCCGGCGGCTTCGACGGCTTCCGCGCCCGGGTGATGGAGCTGCGCAGCATCTTCGCCATCCCCGAGACCCTGACCCGGCTTGGCGTTCAGCCCGAGCGCCTGGACGAGCTGACCGAGATGGCGCTGGAAGACCCGAGCTGCGGCGGCAATCCCGTCCAGATGACCCGCGAAAACACCCGCGCCCTGTTCGAAAGCTGCATGTAAGGGCTGGCCCGACCGGCGCGGCGCCGCGGATCGCCGCCGCTGCCGGCGCGGCGCGCAAGACCATCGGCGCGCGCCGCCGCAATCCATCGCTGGTCCTGCGCCGGAGGCTGACCGCTAGCGATGCGCGTGGCTGCGGTCCCAGTCCTCGCGCTTGGGCAGCTGCTCGAACGTGTGCTCGGGCGGGGGCGAGGGCAGGGTCCATTCCAGGGTGTCGGCGTGCTCGTTCCAGTAGTTCGGCACGTTGACGCGCTTGCCGGCGAAAAGCGTGTAGAACACGATGCCGATGAACAGCAGGAAGGACGCGAAGCTGATATAGGCGCCGATCGACGAGATGTTGTTCCAATAGGCGAACTCGACCGGATAGTCGATATAGCGGCGCGGCATGCCCTGGCGGCCCAGGAAGTTCTGCGGGAAGAAGATCATGTTCGAGCCGAGGAACATCATCCAGAAATGCAGCTTGCCGGCCCATTCCGGATATTGCCGGCCCGACATCTTGCCGATCCAGTAATAACTGCCCGCAAAGATCGCGAAGACGGCGCCCAGGCTCATGACATAGTGGAAATGCGCCACGATGTAATAGGTGTCGTGATAGACCCGGTCCAGCGGCGCCTGCGCGATGACCACCCCGGTCACGCCGCCGATGGTGAACAGGAACAGGAAGCCGAAGGCCCAGAGCATCGGCGTCTTGAACTCGATCGAGCCGCCCCACATGGTCGCGATCCACGAGAACACCTTGATGCCGGTCGGCACGGCGATGGTCATGGTCGCCATCTGGAAATAGGTCTGCTGGGTCAGCGACATGCCGGCCGTGTACATGTGATGCGCCCAGACGATGAAGCCCAGGAAAGCGATGGCCGCCATGGCCAGGACCATTGGCAGATAGCCGAAGATCGGCTTCTTGGCGAAAGTGGCGATGACATGGCTGATGATGCCGAATCCCGGCAGGATCAGCATATAGACCTCGGGATGGCCGAAGAACCACAGGATGTGCTGGTAAAGCACCGGGTCGCCGCCGCCGGCCGGGTCGAAGAAATGCGTGCCGAAATTGCGGTCCATCAGCAGCATGGTGATGCCGCCCGCCAGCACCGGCAGCGACAGCAGGATCATCCAGGCGGTGATGAAGACCGCCCAGGCGAACAGCGGCACCCTGAACAGCGTCATGCCGGGGGCGCGCATGTTCAGGAAGGTGGTGATGATGTTGATCGCGCCCAGGATCGAGCTGGCGCCCGAGACGTGGACGGAAAAGATCGCCAGGTCCATCGCGTAACCGCCCTCGGTCGTGGACAAGGGCGGGTAAAGCACCCAGCCCACGCCGGCCCCGCGCTGATCCGCCCCGCCCGGCGACAAGAGCGAGGCGATGGCCAGCGAAACCCCGCAGACATAAAGCCAATAGCTCAGGTTGTTCAGCCGCGGAAAGGCCATGTCCGGGGCGCCGATATGCAGCGGCATGAAATAGTTGCCGAAACCGCCGAACAGCGCCGGAATCACCACGAAGAACATCATCAGCACGCCATGATAGGTCACCACCACGTTCCACAGATGGCCGTTCGGCGTGCATTCGGCCGCGGCGTCGGCGATGAGGCGCATCCCTTCCAGGCACATGTATTGCACGCCGGGATGCTGCAGCTCCATCCGCATGTAGACGGTGAAGCAGACCGAGATCAGCCCGGCCAAACCCGCCGTGAACAGGTAGAGAATGCCGATATCCTTGTGGTTCGTCGACATGAACCAGCGGGTGAAGACGCCCCGCCGCGCTTCGATGCTGTCGCTGATCTGGGCTGCCATGGTCCTATCCTTTATCCGCGCTGGCTTGGGTCTCGGGTCGGGCCGCCGGTTCGGCGCGGCGGCACGGCGATGCGGCGGGCCCCGCGGCGATCGGCAAGGCGAAGCGGGGCGCCGGGCGCCGCCGCGATGCGCCGGACCGCCGCCGCAAGGGCCCGGGCCCGCCGCCATGGTTTCCGGGGAACGGCGGCAAGGCGCGGGCCGGTCTCACGCGCCATCAATTTCGTCCAGCACCGCCAGCGCCTTGTTCGCATGGCCATAGGCCGCGCCGGCGCGCATCTCGGCCGCGACCCAGATCGCCTCCATGATCTGCTCGTTGCTGGCGCCGGCGCGCTTCGCGCCCCGCACATGGCCCTCGATGCACCAGGGGCATTGCGTCACATGCGCCACCGCGACCGCGATCAACTGCTTGGTGCGCTTGTCCAGCGCCCCCTCGGCGAAGACCGCCTTCGACAGCGCCAGAAAGGCATCGTCGATGGCGGGGGCCAGCGCGTGGCGTTTCGCGCCCAGTTCGGGGCTGGCCTTGGGCATGGTGATATCGGTCATGGGCTTCCCCTTCCCCTTTCCCCGGGCGCGGTCAGTCGCGCCAATAGCCGTTCGCCGCGGCGATGGTGGCGAACCAGGCCGCCGCCACGCCCGAGACGTCGATCAGGCGGGCCGCATCCCCGGCATAGTGCGGCCGCTGCGCCTTCAGCACCGCCACATCGGGCTGGGTCGTCTTGACCGCCCGCCGGGCCATGACGATGGCCAGGTCGAAGCCCTGCTGCGGCGTATCGACCTGCAGGGTCGGCAGCCAGGTCTCTGCCGGCGCCGGCGTGGCGGCGGTCTGGGCAAGACCCCCGGTCGGCGGCAGCGCCAGCGCGGCCAGAATGCAGATCTGTCTAAGCATCGGATCACCCTCTTGAACTGGTCACGAAAGGGGTTGCAGCCCCTTGGTCAGACGCGCGCCCCCGCCGCAAAGCGCGGAGACAGCAGGTTATTTTCCAGATGGATGCCCCATCGGGTCCGCGCCCGCGGCGCATCCCCGCGACGGCAGGAACCGATGCCGAGCCGCCGGGCAGACCTGCCGCGATCTCGCCAGCCGTGCGGTCGGGCAAGGGATGCGTCCTTGGGACATGGCCGTCTCCGTAAGCGGTTGTCTTTGACGGTGGGTCGGGCCGCGGGGCAGGAGAATGCGCGAAGCCCTTTTATTCGGTACTTGCAATGCCGAATATCCTCACACATAATCGGCATTGTCAATACCAATTAGGAGGGTCGATGCGGCTTGCCACCTTCACGGATTACGGGTTGCGGGTGCTGATGCGCCTGGCGGGGGCGCAGGGAGAGGCGGTCTCGACCGGGCGGATCGCCCGGGAATTCGGGATCTCGCAACATCATCTGGCCAAGGTGGTCAGCGATCTTGGAACGGGCGGCTTCGTGCGGTCCGAGCGCGGCAGGTCCGGCGGGCTGCGGCTGATGCGGCCGGCGGACGAGATCACGCTGGGACAGGTGGTGCGCCATCTGGAACGCAAATTCGCCATCGTCGAATGTTTCCGCGCCGATGGCGGCGAATGCGTCCTGCGGCCGGGTTGTCGCCTGCGGCCCCAGCTTTCCGCGGCGCGCGAGGCGTTCATGACCGAGCTTGACCGCACGACGATCAAGGATTGCGCCTGGCCCGGGGCAGGCCCGGGCGGGCGGATGGTGGCGGCCGAATAGGCCGGGAAAGAGAGGCAGCGATGGGTGCGGTCGAATTCGGCAAGGACGGCGTCAGGGTCGAGGCGGCGCTGCTGGCCCGCGCCTTCGGGATCAGCGCCGACGATCTGAAACGGGACATGCGCGACGGCACGATCACCAGCCGGTTCGAGCGCGGCGAGGGCAAGGACGCCGGAACCGTGCGGCTGATCTTCTTCTCCGCCAGCCGGCGCGTCAGGATAACGGCCGATGCCGGCGGCCATGTGCTGAGCTGCGGCGCGGCGGATTTCGCCGGCCCGCCCGGTTCCGCAAGCCGGCCGGCGGCGACCGGCACCGGCCGGGGCTTCGCGGACCCGGATGGTCAACAGGCGCATATCGAAACGCTTCTCGACCTGGCGCTGCAGGGAACCTTCCCCGCCAGCGATCCCGTCGCCATCGGCATCGACGCCCCTGCCCCGCCCGTCTTGCCGCGGGAAACGAGACCATGACCGCCGCACGTCCGGGCCGGGATTGCGGGGGCCTGGCCGGGACATCGGCGCGCATTCCCTGATCGCACAAAGGGGGGTCACATGCTGATCCGCAAACTTCTGCCCGTCGCGCGCCGCCGCCTGCAGACCATCGACCTGGGCGCCGCGCTGCTGCAGGCCGCCCGGCGGCTTGGCACGGATTGCGACATGCTGGTGGTCTGCGACGCCGCCGGCCGGCTGGAGGGCGTGCTGACCAAGACCGACGTGGTGCGCCAGACCGGCCGTTGCGCCGGCGCCGGTTGCACCGCACCCGTGGTCGAGGCGATGACGCGCGACGTCACCACCGTGACCGCCGACGGCTGGCTGCAGGATGTCTGGGACATCATGAAGGCGCGCGGCTTCAGGAACATCCCGCTGGTCGATGCGGCCGGCCTGCCGCTGGGGGTGCTGAACGCCCGCGACGTCCTGCAGATGCTGCTGCAGGAGGTCCGGGAGGAGGAGAACCTGCTGCACGATTATGTCATGAACATCGGCTATCGCTGAGAAAGACTGCCGACCGCCCGGCCCGCCCGGCGCCAGAGAGGGGCGGCCGTCAGGGCGCCGCGGCCTGGGCGTCCCGCGCGATGCCGTATTCGCCGCTGACCTCGGCCAGTTTCCCGTGCAGTTTGGCGATCAGGCTGGCGCGCGGGCTGTTCTGGATCTGGATCAGTCCGATGGACCGATGGATCACCGGCTCGCCGAAGGGGATCGCCACCACCGCCTCGCGCGTGTCCAGAAGCGCCACCCGCGGCACCACCGACACCCCCAGGCCATGCGCCACGCAGGCGGTGATCGAGGAGATGGCATCCATCTCGGCGATATCGACCAGCGGCAGGTTCAGCCGGCCCAGCTCGGCCTCGATCAGCCGGGCCAGCGGCACGGCAGAGCGGAAGCGGACATAGGGATGCGACACCAGCATCGTCCGCAGGTCGCTGACCGGCGTGCCGGGCGGGGCGATCAGGAACAGCGGCTCGCGGATGAACGGGCTCCAGCGCAATTCCCGCGCGATGACGCTGTGTTCGGCGATCATCGCCGTGTCCAGCCGCCCGGCGCTGACGTCCTGCATCAGGGAGTCCGAGCTGCCGACATGCAGCTTGATCCGCAGCCCCGGGTGATTCGCCACCAGCCGCGAGATCGCCTGCGGCAACAGCCCGATGGCGCTGGTTCGGACCGATCCGATCGAGAAGGTGCCGATGATCCGCCGCCCCGACACCGCGTCTATGGCGTTTTCGGCCGCCCGGACCAGATCGGCGGCGGCCCTGACCATCTGCTGCCCGGCCGAGGTCAGCATCGGCGGGCGGCTTTGCCGGTTGAACAGGCTGACGCCGATTTCCGATTCAAGGGCTTGAATCTGCTGGCTGACCGCCGAGGGCGTCAGCGCAACCTGCTGCGCCGCCCGCGCGAAGCTGCCGGTTTCGGCGATGGCCAGCAGGGTCTTGAGCTGTCGCGTATCCATATGATTAAGTTTTTCTGAATTTATAAGACAGAATTATCCGCTTTCATTTAGCAAAACAATCCTTATTCGGAAGATCAGTCATCTGACCCATGTCGGATCCGAGGGGGGATATGTCGAAAAACGTTCTGATCACCGGCCCGAGCCTGGCCCCGGCCGCCGAAGCCGTCCTGACCGGCGCCGGCTACCGGCCCGTCTATGTGCCGCCCTATACCGAGGGCGAGGCGCTGCGGCGCTTCTCGGCCGAGAACGACCCGGTCGGGGTGCTGGTGCGGATGGGCCGGCTGGACGAGGCGTTTCTTGCCGCCTCGCCGCGGGTGCGGGTGCTGTCCAAGCACGGGGCCGGCGTCGACAATATCGACATCGCCGCCGCCAGCGCGCGCCGCATCCCGGTCCTGGTCGCCGCGGGCGCCAACGCCGTCTCGGTCGCGGAACATGCCATGGCGCTGTTGTTCGCGGTGGCCAAGAAGATCGTGCCGCTGGACCGCGGCCTGCGCGAGGGGCGCTGGGAAAAGCCGGGTTTCCAGGGCCGGGAACTGGCCGGTTCGACCATGGGGCTGGTGGCCTTCGGCGCCATCGCCCGGCAGACGGCACGCTTCGCCCGCGCCTTCGGCATCGCGGTCTCGGCCTATGATCCCTTCTGCCCGGCCGAGGTCTTCGAGGCCGAGGGCGTCACCCTCATCGACGACCTGGACAGGCTGGTCGCCGGCAGCGACATCGTCAGCCTGCACAGCCCGCTGACGCCCCGGACGCGCCACCTGATCAATGCCGAGCGGCTGGCGCTGATGCGCCCGGACGCGATCATCGTCAACACCGCGCGCGGCGGGCTGATCGACGAGACCGCGCTGCTGGCCGCGCTGCGGGAAAACCGCATCGGCGGCGCCGGCCTGGACACCTTCGCCACCGAGCCGCCGGCGGCGGACCATCCGTTCTGGGCCGACATGCGGCTGGTCCTGACCCCGCATATCGGCGGCGTGACCGCGGCCGCCAACACCCGCGTCGGCATCGAGGCCGCGCAGGGCATCGTCGATTGCCTGGCCGGCCGCGACATCCCGCCCGGCCGCATCGTCAATCATCAGGAACTCGTCCCGGCCGGGGCGAAAGTCTAAGGAGCGCCCATGAGCGTTGGTTTCCGCATTCTCAACCGCGACCGTGCCGTTCCGGCGGATCTGGTCGCCCGCTTCGCCCGGCTTCCGGTCGCCAATGTCAGCGACAGCATGCACCGCATGACCGCGGGCGGCGACCGGCTGCGCAAGATGCACCGCGACGGCGTGCTGGCGGGCGTGGCGGTGACGGTCAAGACCCGGCCCGGCGACAACCTGATGCTGCACAAGGCCATCGACCTGGCGCAGCCGGGCGACGTGATCGTGGTCGATGCCGGGGGCGAGCTGACCAATGCGCTGATGGGCGAGCTGATGCTGGCCTATGCGATCCGGCGCGGCGTGGCGGGCTTCGTGCTGAACGGCGCGATCCGCGACGCGGACCAGTTCCTTGCCATGAACCTGCCGGTCTTTGCCGCCGGCATCACCCATCGCGGCCCCTACAAGGACGGCCCGGGCGAGATCAACGTGCCCATCGCCATCGACGGCATGGTGATCCATCCGGGCGATCTGGTGCTGGGCGACAGCGACGGCGTGCTGGCGGTGCCCCGCGCGGTGGCGCAGGAGGTCTATGAGAAGACCGTCGCCAAGCAGGATGCCGAGGTGAAGCAGATGGCCGCCATCGAGGCGGGCACGAACGATCGCTCCTGGGTCGATGCGGCCCTGAAGCGGCTTGGATGCGAGTTTCCGGCCTGAGTCCGGCATGACTTGGGCCACGGATGGGACCGTGGCCCGCTTTCTGGGAGGATAGATCAGATGAAAGCCCTTATTTCGCTGCCCCTGGCGGCGGCCCTGACCGCAGGCATGGCCAGCGCCGCGCTGGCGGACTGGCCGACCGACCGCCCGATCGAGATGATCGTGGCCTTCGCCCCCGGCGGCGGCACCGACATCATGCTGCGCACCCTGGCGCCCTTTCTCGAGACCGAGCTGGACACCCAGTTCCCGGTGCTGAACCGCCCCGGCGCCTCGGGCGAGATCGCCTATACCGCGCTGTCGCAGGCCCGGCCGGACGGCCATACCGTGTCGTCGCTGAACACGCCGGGCTTCCTGACCATGCGCATCGACCGCAAGCTGCGTTTCGACCCGGCCGAGATCTGCCCGATCGCCCGCATCGTCGAGGATCCGGGCACCTTCATCGTCCAGCCGGATTCGAAATTCCAGTCGCTGGAGGATGTCGTGGCCTTCGCCAAGGAACATCCCGGCGCCGTCTCGGTGGCGACCACCGGCATGGGCACGGACGAGCATCTGGCGATGCTGCAACTGGAACAGGCGGCCGGCATCGACCTGACCGCGGTGCCCTTCGGCGGCGCGAACGAGGCCAAGACCGCGCTGCTGGGCGGCCATGTCACCATGATCGGCCTGAATGTCGGCGAATATGCCACCAGCGACCAGGATTCCTTCCGGGCGCTGGCGCAGTTCTCGGAAGAACGCTCGACCCTGGCGCCCGACCTGCCGACGGCGAAAGAGCTGGGCTATGACGTGATCATGTCCTCGGAACGCGGCCTTGCCGCCCGCTGCGATGTCCCCGAGGAGATCCGCGCCCGCCTGTCCGAAGCCGTCGATGCCGCCATCGCCGATCCCGCATTCCAGGAAAAGGCCAAGCAGCAGGGCATCCCGCTGTCCTATCAGTCGGGCGCCGACTGGTCCGCGGCCATGCCGGCGCGGCTGGAGCGCTACACCCAGATCTTCCAACTGATCAAGCAGGAGCAGTGATGGCTGGCCCGAGCGTGCCCGACAAGGGCGACAAGCCCGACCTGCTGACGGCGGCGATCTTCGTCGGTCTCGGCGCGCTCGGGCTGGTCATGGGCTGGGGGCTCGACCCCGGCTCGCTGGCGCAGATGGGGCCGGGCTTCCTGCCCCGCGTCGTCTGTATCCTGCTGATCGCCGTGGGGCTTGGGGTGGGCATCCCGGCGCTGCGCCGCCCGGCCCAGGCCATCGAATCCGTCAGGCTGCGCCCGGTGCTGGTCATCACCTTGGCCATCGTCGTCTTCGCCTATGCGGCGACGCATCTGGGCTTCGTGCTGGCCTCGCTGTGGCTGATCGTCGCCGGCTCGCTGGCCGATCCGGGCGGCAAGTGGACCCACACGCTGCTGCTTGCGGTGGGGCTGACCGTTTTCGGCGCGCTGGTCTTCGTCTATGGCCTGGGCGTCCAGGTGCCGCTGTGGCCCGTCTGACGGGCGTCCTGGGGAGGATCCAATGAGCTTTATCGACCTGCTTATGCTGGGCTTCAGCGAGGCGATGACCCTGCAGAACCTCAGCTTCTGCCTGCTGGGGGCGCTGCTGGGCACGCTGATCGGCGTGCTGCCGGGCATCGGCCCGACCGCGACCATCGCCGTCTTGCTGCCCATCACCTTCTTCCTGCCGCCGCTGGCCGGGATCATCATGCTGGCCGGCATCTATTACGGCGCGCAATATGGCGGCACGACCACCGCGGTGCTGGTGAACCTGCCGGGCGAGGCGTCAAGCGTCGTCACCACGCTGGACGGCTATCAGATGGCCCAGCAGGGCCGCGCCGGGGCGGCGCTGGCGGTCGCGGCGCTGGGGTCGTTCTTCGCCGGCACGGTGGCGACCTTTGCCATCGCCGTGGCCGGGCCGACGCTCTCCAGCTTCGCGCTGTCCTTCGGGCCGGCGGAATATGTCTCGCTGATGGTCTTCGGCCTGCTGGCGGCGACGATCCTGGCCAGCGGCCCGGTCCTGAAGGCGATCGGCATGATCCTGATCGGGCTGCTCTTGGGCATGGTCGGCACCGACCAGTCCACCGGCCAGGACCGGCTGACCTTCGGCGCCATCGAACTGTTCGACGGCATCGACTTCATCGTCATCGCCATCGGCCTGTTCGGCTTTTCCGAGATCATCGCCAACCTCGAACGCTCGGGGTCCGAGGGCGTGACCCTGGCGCCGATCAGCCGGCTGTGGCCCACGCGCGAGGATTTCCGCCGATCCTGGGCCGCGGTGCTGCGCGGCACCGGCGTCGGCACCTTCCTGGGCCTGCTGCCGGGCGGCGGCGCGACGCTGGCGTCCTTCAGCGCCTATTCCTTCGAAAAGAAGATGTCGAAGCGCCCGCAGGATTTCGGCACCGGCGTGGTCGAGGGCGTGGCCGCCCCCGAGGCCGCCAACAACGCCGCCGCGCAAAGCTCGTTCATTCCGCTGCTGACGCTGGGCATCCCGTCGAACAACATGATGGCGATGATGCTGTCGGCCTTCATGATCCACGGCATCACCCCGGGGCCCACCGTGCTGGCCAACCAGCCCGAGATCTTCTGGGGCCTGGTCGCCAGCATGTGGATCGGCAATGCGCTGCTGGTCATCATCAACCTGCCGATGATCGGGCTGTGGGTGAAGCTGCTGACCGTGCCCTATCGGCTGCTCTATCCGGCGATCCTGCTGTTTTGCTGCATCGGCGTCTATTCGATTAACAACCGCATCTTCGACGTGATGCTGGCGGGGGGCTTCGGTCTGGTGGGCTACATCTTCCGCAAGGCGAAATGCGAACCGGGGCCGCTGCTGCTGGGCTTCGTGCTGGGTCCGCTGCTGGAATCGAACCTGCGCCGGACGCTGCTGATCGAGCAGGGCGACCCGTCGATCTTCGTCGAACGCCCGATCAGCCTGACCATGCTGATCGCCACGGTGGTGCTGCTGGCGCTGATGATCTTCCCCGCCTTCCGCAAGTCCCGCGAAGAGGCGTTCCAGGAAGAGGAGGGCTGAGCGACGCCGTGACCAAGTGCCCCGGCACATCGTCCGGCCGCGCGTCATGGCCGACCTGACCCGTCATTGACGTTCCCGTGACAGTCCAGAACCAGTGTTCCGACCGGAGCGTTAGCCTGTCAGACAGTTGATGGAGATGACGAGATGTTTGCGAAACGGATGATGACCGCGGCGCTTCTGACCGCGGGGATAAGCGGCCATGTTCTGGCCCAGACCACGGAAATGGTGACCGGCAACGGTCAGACCGCCGTGGTGCCCGAGGCGGCGACGGAATCGAAAGGCGTCTCCCCGGTCGCCACGCAGGTGGAGTCGGCATATCCGGCCTTCAACCAGCAAATGAACAACGACACCATCGCGAGCACGCTGCTGGCGCAGGGCTTCAAGGATATCCACATCCTACGCGAGGGTTCGTTGATGACGATCACCGCGACCCGGGACAACAACGACGTCAATCTGGTCTACAATCTTGTCGAAGGCCGGCTGATCGAGCTTAACGGCGAGCGTGTGCTGAGCGAGGCGGAACGGGCGCTGGACAGCTCCAACGGCGGGGCTTCGCCCGCCGCGACCGAGGACGGGACGGGCGACGACGGGGCCACCGGCGGTGATACCGGCAGCGGTGATACCGGCAGCGGCGATACGGGCGGCGATACCGGCAGCGACCCCGGCTCGGACAGCGGCGATGACGGAAGCACGGATGGCGGAACGACCGGCGGCGATACCGATGGGGGAACGACCGGCGGCGATACCGGCAGCGGCGATACGGGAAGCGGCGACGCTGGCAGCGATTCCGGCAGCTCGGGTTCCGATAGCGGTTCTGATTCCGGCAGCGGTTCTGATTCCGGCGGCGGTTCGGAGAGCGACGGCAGCAACGGCTGATTGCGCTGTTCGGACCGCGACGACAGGCCAAGGCAGGCCGGCGCGGGGCCAAGCGGCGCTCGGCCCTGCGCCGGCCCCGGGGTTGATTTTGTTCTCGTTATGTTCTAGATTCGAGGCATGGACAGCTACCGGAGGCCCGATATGGAATCCACCAGCTTCGCGCTGCCTGCCACGCCGCGCCAGATCGCCTATGCCCGTTCCCTGGCAGTCAGGAACCACGCGCTTCTGCCATGGGAAGCGTTGCAGGACAGGCGGGCGCTCAGCGCCTGGATCGACGCCCAGGCCAGGATGACGCCGTCGATGTCGGACAGCCTGCCGACCTCGAAACAGGTGGCTTTCGCCGAGCGGTTGGCCCGCATCAAGCGCCGCGCGGTTCCGGACGAGTGTTTCCGGGACCGGCAATTGCTCTCGCGCTGGATCGACTGCAACCGGTAAGGCCGCGCGGGATGCGCCCCGCCGCGCAGCGGTTCGGCCAGCAGAGCGAAACACGGAATGCCTGACACGGGTTTGCGACGGCGCTGGGGCCGCTCGCCGGCGGCGGGAACGCCGTTCCTGCGGCCGGCGCCAGGCTTGACCGGGGCGGCCGCCGACCATTTTCAGAATCCCAGGCGGTCTGTCGGGGTCGCGCGGACTGCGGCCAGGGGAAGAAACAAGGCCCCGGCAAGCGCCGGGGCCTTGGAATGCGGCGTCGGAAGATCCGGCGGGCCGCTCAGTTCAGCGGCAGTTGCCGGTGACCGCGCAAGAGCCGCCGCCTGCCAGGGCGCCGATCAGCGCACCCTTGGTTTTCGAGCCGCCGGTCGCGTCGGCGACGACAGCACCCGCCGCCGCACCGCCCACGGTCCGAACCGCGGCGCTGTTCATCGATTGCTCATAGCCGGCGCAACCGGCCAGGGTGACGGTCGCAAAGAGGAGTGCTGCAGTGAACTTGCGCATGATCTGTGCCTCATGTTCGTTTCGATTGTGCCGGTGCTCTTACACGCGAGACCCGGAAAGGGCCATGCGCAAAGCGCCATGGTCCGGAGCGGGTCGCCCCATCGACGCAGTCGTGGAAAGAAACCGCCGACATGACGCAGCCTGCGGCGACGGACCCCACCGTGGCGGGGCCCACCGGGACGGCCCCACCGTGGCGGGTCCGGCGCCGGATGAGCGCGCGACCGGCTTCCAGAAACGCCGCGGCACGCGCCGCCGCCGGACCCCTTCCGGCGCCAGAAAGCCGCGGCGCAGGCATTGGCGGCGCCGGACCATGCTGCGCCTTGCGGAGCTGATCGCCGGCGCCTGCCGACGGGGCCGGGAAGCCGTCGCGCTGCCCCGGCCCCGGCTGGCCCGGCCGGCTCAGCCGCCCACCAGCCAGTCCGCGAACAGCCGGGCCTTTGCAGAGGCGCGGGGATGGGTGGTCAGATAGAAGCCGGCGGGGGAAGGGATGCTTTCCGGCACCAGCCGGACCAGCCCGCCCTGGTCCAGCAGATGGCCAAGAAGCCCGCCCCAACCCAGCACCGCGCCGACATCGTCCTGGGCCGCCTGCAGCGCGATCATGTGGTTGTTCACATGCAGGCTGCGCCCCCTGGGCACCGGAAGCTCCAGCGCGGCGAACCATTCCGTCCAGCCGGTCCAGTCGTTGTCCTCGCTGCGCATATGGATCAGCGGCGCCGACAGCAGATCGGCGGCGCTGCGAATGCCATGCTCCTGCCGGAAACGTTCGGTCCCCAAGGCCAGGATGCGGTCGTGAAACAGCGGCCGCCATTCCTCGCCATTGTCCTGGGGAATGGCATAGCGGATGCACAGATCGTGCCGTCCGGCCGAGCCCGGCACATCGCTGACGATCTGCGAGACGGTGACGCCGGGATGGTGTCTCCAGAACGCGCCGATCTTGGGGGTCAGCCACAGCGCGCTGACCGCGGTCGAGGCGCGGATGGTGACATCGACCGTCTCGGGGCGTTCGCGCAGCTGGCCGACCGTGTCCGAGATCGTCTCGAAGCCGCGCTGCAGGGCGACCAGCAGGAAGGCGCCCTTCTCGGTCAGCTCCACCCCGCGATGCCGGCGGATGAACAGCGCGCAGCCCAGATCCCGCTCCAGCGCCTTGATCTGGTGGCTGATCGCGGCGGGGGTCACGTTCATCTCGCGCGCGGCCGTCTTGAAGCCGCCGGTGCGGGCCGCGGCCTCGAAGCAGATCAGCGCGGTCATCGACGAGAAATCATAGCGATTGCGCATCAGATGCCCCAGCCGTTCTTCAGATTAGCTGATCTAAGCCAGGGTGAATTTTTATGCCGTTGTCAAGATGCCGCATGCTGCCGATTGTCGCAGACAGGATTCACCCCATCGCATGGAAGCCCGCATGTCCGCCACCCACCCGAATCTGCATGACCTGCTTGCGCGCCGCGTCCCCGGACAGGCGCTGGAGCAGCCCTTCTACACCGCGCCCGAGATCTACCAGCAAGACCTGGAGCAGATCTTTTACCGGGAATGGCTCTATGCCATCCCGGCCTGCCAGCTGGCGAAGGCCGGCAGCTATGCGACGCTGCGGGTCGGCGCCTACAACATCGTCATCGTCAAGGGCCGCGACGGCGAGATCCGCGCCTTTCACAATTCCTGCCGGCATCGCGGCTCGATCGTCTGCAAGGCGCGCGAGGGCCAGGTGGCCAAGCTGGTCTGTCCCTATCACCAATGGACCTACGACCTGGACGGCAAGCTGATCTGGGCCAACAGCATGGGCCCGGATTTCGACCCGACGCAGCACGGGCTGCGCGGCGTGGCGCTGCGCAATCTCAACGGGTTGATCTATGTCTGCCTGGCCGACAACCCGCCGGATTTCGAGGATTTCGCCCGCCAGGCCGAGCCCTATCTGGCGGTCCATGACCTGAGCGACGCCAAGGTCGCCCATACCTCCTCGATCATCGAGAAGGGCAATTGGAAGCTGGTCTGGGAAAACAACCGCGAATGCTATCATTGCAGCGGCAACCACCCGGCGCTGTGCCGCTCGTTCCCGCTGGACCCCGAGGTGGCGGGCGTGTCGGCCGACGGCTCGATCTCGGCCCGGCTGCAGGCGCATTTCGACGCCTGCGCGGCGGCCGGCGCCCCGGCGCAGTTCCGGCTGGGCGGCGATGGCCAGTTCCGGCTGGCGCGGATGCCGCTGCAGGAAACCGCGGTCAGCTATACGATGGACGGCAAGGCGGCGGTGGCGCGGCCCCTGGGTCGCGTCGCCAAGCCCGATGCCGGCTCGCTGCTGGTGTTCCATTATCCCTCGACCTGGAACCATTTCCTGCCCGACCATGCGCTGACCTTCCGCGTCACCCCGATCAGCCCGACCGAGACCGAGGTGACGACCACCTGGCTGGTGCACAAGGATGCGGTCGAGGGCGTGGATTACGACCTGAAGCGGCTGACCGAGGTCTGGATCGCCACCAATGACGAGGATCGCGAGATCGTCGAGACCAACCAGGAAGGCATCTTCTCGCCCGCCTATGTGCCCGGCCCCTATTCGCCGGACTGGGAAAGCGGCGTGATCCAGTTCATCGACTGGTATGCCGCATGGATGGAGCGCGCCACCGCCCCCGCCCGCATGGCGGCCGAGTGACGATGAACCCGCCTGCCAGGCCCCGGCTGGCCTTCCGGACCGATGCCGAGGCGCTGGAATGCGCCTCGTGCCTGCCGGAGGCGCCGGATGTGAAGACCTTCTGCTTCCGCAGCCGGTCCGGCGCGCTGTTCAGCCATGAGCCGGGGCAGATCCTGACGCTGGAGCTGCCCCGGCCCGGCGGGACGGCGCATCGCACCTCTGCGATCTCGTCCTCGCCGTCGCGGCCGACCGCGCTGACGGTGACGCCGATCGCCAATCACAAGACAGGGACAGCCCATGAAGATCGCCGAAATCCACATCCACGCCCAAGACCTGCCGGTCAAAGACGGTCCCTATACCATCGCCAGCTCGACGGTCTGGTCGCTGTCGAGCACGCTGGTCAAGATCGTCGCCGATAACGGTCTGGTCGGCTGGGGCGAGACCTGCCCGGTCGGCCCGACCTATGCGCCCAGCCACGCGGCCGGCGCCCGCGCCGCGCTGGCCGAGATGGCGCCGGGCCTGATCGGCGCGAACCCGCTGCAACCGCTGCTGCTGCGCCGCCGGATGGACGGGCTGCTTTGCGGCCACAACTACGCCAAGGCGGCCGTCGACATCGCCGCCCATGACCTGATGGGCAAGCATTACGGCATCCGCGTCGCCGAGCTGCTGGGCGGCGTCGCGGCCGAGCGCGTGCCCTCCTATTACGCCACCGGCATCGGCGAGCCGGACGAGATCGCCCGCATCGCCGCCGAGAAGGTGGCCGAGGGCTTTCCGCGCCTGCAGATCAAGATCGGCGGCCGCCCGGTCGAACGCGACATCGAAACCGTGCGCAAGGTCTGGGAGCGCATCCGCGGCACCGGCACCCGGCTGGCGGTGGACGGCAACCGCAGCCTGCCCACCCGCGATGTGCTGCGGCTCAGCCGCGAATGTCCCGAGATCCCCTTCGTGCTGGAACAGCCCTGCAACACGCTGGAGGAGATCGCCGCCATCCGGGGCCGGGTGCAGCACGGCATCTATCTGGACGAGAACGGCGAGGACCTGTCCACGGTGATCCGCGCCGCCGGCCAGGGGCTTTGCGAGGGGTTCGGCATGAAGCTGACCCGCATCGGCGGCTTGCCGGCCATGGCGACGTTCCGCGACATCTGCGAGGCGCGCGCCCTGCCCCATACCTGCGACGATGCCTGGGGCGGCGACATCATCGCCGCCGCCTGCACCCATATCGGCGCCACCATCCAGCCGCGGCTGAACGAGGGCGTCTGGGTGGCCCAGCCCTATATCGCGCAGAATTACGACGAGGAGAACGGCATCCGCATCACGGGCGGCCATATCGACCTGCCCAAGGGCCCGGGCCTTGGCATCGTCCCCGACGAAAGCCGCATCGGCCCGGCCGTGGCCTCGTATTCCTAGCGGGTTCGCTTCAGAAAGACGCTGCAGCCCCGCATCAGAACCGCACCAGCGTGCCGCCAAGCGAGATCCCGGCGGAAGTCCCCATCAGCAGCGCGGTGTCCCCGCGCCCCAGCCGCCGGGTGCGCACCGCATGATCCAGCGCCGTGGGGATCGAGGCGGCAAGCTGGTTGCCGGCACGAGAAAAGATGTCCACCACCCGCTCGGGTGGCAGCCACAGGTTGCGGGTCGCGTGCTGCAGGGCCTGCGCGCTGGCCTGATGCGGAATGACGCAGCCGATGCCGTTCAGCCCGACATCGGCCTTTTTCAGCAGCCTTTGCAGAAAGCGCGGCAGGTAGCGCGAGGCGAGCTTGAAGGCCTTGCATCCTTCCATGTGGAAACGGCCCTCGCCCGGCGCGATGCCGCGGATCGGATCGTTCCGCGCGTCTCCGGCCGCCCGCATGCCGGTTTCATGGCCATGGGCATAGGTCTGGAAATCATGCGCCAGCACCGCGCCCCGTCCCCCCGCCTCGACCACCACCGCCGCGGCGCCGTCGCCGTAGATCGCCGCCGCCTCGGGCCGGTTCCAGTCCAGCCCGACCGAGGCCGTGTCCGAGGAAAACACCAGAACCCGCCGCACCCGGCCGCATTGGACATGCGTCGCCGCAAGGTCCAGCGCCTGCAGGAAGCCCAGGCAGGTGGCATTCACGTCGAAGGCCGGAATGCCGGACCCGGCCAGCCCCAGCCGTTCCTGCACCAGCGCCGCGGTCGGGGGCCCCGGCTGGCCCGACACCCCGCAGGCGCCCAGGATCATGTCCAGATCCGCCGGCTTGCAGCCCGCCATCTCCATCGCCCGCCGCGCCGCCTCGGCGCCCATGAACGCGGTCGTCTCGTCCGGCATGGCGACATGGCGGGCGGCGATGCCGCAACGGGCTTCGCATTCGCCCCGCTCCCAGCCCATGCGGTCGTCGATATCGGTCGAAAGCAGGACCGTCGCGGGCAGGTAACTGCCGGTCCCGGTAATCGTGAGGTTGATCTGAGGCATCTTCGGGCACCATTAATGAACAATGTTCACTAACGTTGACAACCGCGCCGATTTCTGTCAAGTCTATTTTTGAACACAGTTCAGGAACATCATGGCCAGACCCAGGCAATACGATCATGACGCCCTGCGCAGCCGTACGATCGAAGCGGCCAAGCTGCTTCTGGAGGAGGGCGGGCCGACGGCGCTGACCGCCCGCGCCCTGGCAAGCGCGGTCAAGACCACCCCCGGCACCATCTACAACCTGTTCGACAGCATGAGCGCCGTGCTGCAGGAGGTGAACCGGCAGGCGCTGGTCGATCTGGCCATTGCCGTGGATGCGGTGCACGAGACCGATCCGCGCGCGCGGCTGCTGGCGCTGGCCGAGGTCTATGTGACCTTCATGCTGGATCGCCGCGCGGTCTGGCGCGCGCTGTTCGAGGGGCCGCGCCTGTCGAACAGTTTTCCCGACTGGTATCTGGCGCAGATCGACGGGCTGATCGGCCGCATCACCCAGCCGGTGGCGGCGCTGCGGCCCAAGGGCGACCCGCGCCTGCTGGCCGAACAACTGCTGCTTTCGGTGCATGGCATCGTGGCGCTGGCGGCCATCGACCGGCTGGACCTGATCACCCGGCAAAAGCCCATGGTCCTGGCGCATGCGGCGGTCGAGCGCATGATCGCCGCCATCCGCGCCGGGGCCGAGTGACGCCCCGGGGCCGCGGCACCGGCGATGCCGGGCTCGGCCCGCTGCGGACGGGCATTGGCGGTCTGGCAGGCCGGCCTTTGGCCGGCGGTCCCGCCTCAGCCCAACCCGGCCGAAGCGGGCCGGGCGGCGGCGGCGGCGGCGGCGGCGGCGGCGGTGAAAATCCCGCGCGGCTTCCCGCGCCTGCAACGGCTCCAAGCCGGGCAGCGACGCGCCAGCGGCGACGAAAGCCCGCCGTCCTTCTGCCCTACAGCTCTTGCCCGGACCATTTCGCCAGCGACGCCGCCAGGTCGGGATGGTCGCGGGCGGCGTCCTGCAGCGACTCGCCCGCCGCCGCCGCCGCCCAGGCGCGCCGGATCGCCCGCACGCCGGCCGCCGGGCCGTTCGGATGGCCGTGGATGCCGCCGCCGCCCAGATACATCAGGTCCAGCGTGCGCCCCGTGCGCTGATAGGTCTCGACCGCCTGCCCGCCCCATTGCCCGGAACAGACCACCGGCAGCGGCCGGTCGGCCTCGGAGAAGATCGGCGTCATCACGTCGCCGAAGGACCGCACGAAACTGTCGTCCGGTTCCCAGTATTTGGCGCCTATCCCGTTGATCTGGAACTGATCGACGCCCAGTAGGCGCCAGATCTTCTGATAGGCGCGGAATTCCATCCCCAGGGCCGGGTGGCGGGTCAGGATGTCCCAGCCGTTCCGATGCGCGTGCAGGCACAGTTGCGAGCGCTTGCGCAGGAAGGCCATGCCACCATGGCCGACAGAGTTGATATTGACCACCGCCGCATTGCCACCCCACGCCGCCACATGGTCGTGGTTGCGCATCATCTGGTCCGGATCGGCCGAGGAGATGCCAAAGGCATACATCACCCTTTTGCCGGTCCTGTCGGCATGGCGTTCGATCTCCGGCATGATCGCCTCGACGCGGGCGGCCAGCGGCGAATAGCCGGGCGACATCAGCTTTTCATCGTCCTTGATGAAATCGACGCCCGCCTCGCACAGGGTCCGGACGACCCGGGCGGTATCCTCGGGCGAGAGGCCCAGCGAAGGCTTGATGATCGAGGCGATCATCGGCCCCTCGGCCACGCCCATCAGCCGGCGCGACCCGGCGATGCCGAATTGCGGGCCGGGATGGCAGGCAAAGGCGGGCGGCAGGTCGAAATCCATCACCCGCACGCCGGTCAGCCCGCGCGCGGCATAGACCCCGCCCACGGCGATGGTCATCAGCGCGGCGATATCGGTGCCGACGGCGTCCAGCGGCCAGGCGATCGTCACATCGGCGCGGTGGAACGGGCCGGGCGCCTCGGACGGGAAGCCGGGGCGGTCCGCGTCGGGCAGCGGCACGATCCGCTCGACGCGGGCGGCATGACGGGCTTTCAGCGCCTCGGTCTCGCCCGGCAGCTCGGTGAAGGTGCCGGTGGACTGGTCGGCGGCAATCCTGGCGGCCATCGCCTCGATGCTGCCCGGCGTCTCGATGCGATAGGTGACGCGGATAGGGTCGGTCATGGCTCTCACTCTCTCCTGTCGCCGCCGGCGCGGATCCAGCCGAAATAATCCTCGGACCCCATCTGCCCGCCCTTCAGGGCGATCTCCAACCCGTCATGCGGGCCGTCGCCGAAGGCCTGACACAGCGCCGCGCCGGGAATGGTCGGCGCGCGGGCGACAAGCGCCGACAGGCCAAGCTGCCGCATCCCGTGCCCCGAAGTATCGCCGCCCGAGATCACCGCGCGGCGGATGCCGGTGGCGCGCAGCGTCGCGTCCAGGATGCGGCCCAGCGATTCGCCGATGCGGCGGTTGGCGGCGGCCGGGTCCATGCCGCTGCGCGAAAGCGCATCGCGAAAGGCGTCGACCTGCGGGCCTTCGCCGGATGCGGAATGGACCAGCGGGCTTTGGCCGGCCTGCGCGGCGGCGATGGCGGCCTGGGTCAGGCGCGTTTCCTCGGCCGTCCGGTCGGCATCGCCGCCGGTCACGGCCCGGGCGTCGAAGGGCAGCAGCGCGAATCCGTTCCGCCCCGCCCAGCCCAGTTGCCGCGCCGTAATGGGCGAGACCGAGCCCGACACCGCCACGATCCGGTCGGCAGGCGGCAGGGCTCCGGGGGCCCGCACGCGCGGGATGGCGCCGCTGGCCTGCCAATGCCGGACCAGCGCATATTCGACGCCCTGGCTGCCGGCGACGAAACCCAGAGCGGCGCGGTTCTCCCAGATCAGCCGCCCGGCGGCGGTTTCGCTGACCGGCCCCATGCTGTCGAGGGACAGGATGCGGGCGCCCGAGGCCAGGGCGGTTTCCACGGCCTGCGGATCGGCCAGGCCCTCCAGGTCGATCAGCGCCGAGCGCAGCCCGGTCTGCGCCGCCAGATGCCGCAGCAGGTCGGATTCGGCCATCGGCGTCACCGGATGGCGGGACATGACCGGATGGCGGTCCAGCCGGAACACGCCGTCCAGCGTGCCCGCGAACAGATGCCCGAAGGCCTGATAGCGGCGCATCTGCGGGGCCGCGGTCAGCAGCGGCACCGCCCTGGCCGGGCGGATGCGCAAGCCGATCTCGATCGCCGCACCGATCGACCCCGACAAGGCCGAGGAATCGAAGGTCGAGCAGATCTTGTAATGCAGGATCGGCGCCTTCAGCCCGTCAAGCCAGCGAAGCGGCGCCGGCAGGCTCTGCGCCATCCAGGCCGGGTCGTGGCTGCGCGCGGTGGTGGCGATGCCCACGCCCCGGCAATCCGCAAAGCGCGCGGCCAGGCCGGGCGACGGGATGCCGGTGAACAGGACCGCGGGCAGGCCGGCGAATTCCAGCACCTCCATCACCGCCGCCGATCCGGTGAAGTCGTCGCCCAGCCATGTCACCCACGGCGCCTCGGTCATCGAATCCTCCCCTTGACAGCCTTTCTTTGTTATTATCTCATCATACCAGTTTGGCAAGGATGATTCCTGCAAGAGGGGAAACCGGAATGACGAAAGTTGCCTTGTTCGGGGCAGGTGGAAAGATGGGCGTGCGCCTGTCCACGAACCTTGCCAGGACCGATTTCGACGTGGCCCATGTCGAGGTCAGCGCAGAGGGCCGCGTTCGGCTGAAGGCGGAACTGGGCCTTGACTGCGTGGATTCCGCCGCCGCGCTCTCGGGCGCCGAGGTGGTGATCCTGGCGGTGCCCGACACGGTGATCCGCAAGGTCGCGGCGGCGGTGGTGCCGCAGGTGGCGCCGGGCACGATGATCGTGGTGCTGGACGCCGCCGCGCCTTTCGCGGGCCACCTGCCGGAACGCGCCGACGTGACCTATTTCGTCAGCCATCCCTGCCACCCGCCGATCTTCAATGACGAGGACACGCCGGAAGGCCGGGCCGACCATTTCGGCGGCGTCGCCGCCAAGCAGGGCGTGGTCAACGCGCTGATGCAGGGCCCGCGCGCGCATTACGAGCTGGGCGACCGCATCGCCCGCGCCATCTATGCCCCCGTCGCCCGCAGCTATGAAGTCACCGTCAAACAGATGGCCATGCTGGAACCGGGCCTGTCGGAAACCGTCTGCGCCTCGCTGCTGATGGTCATGCGCGAGGCGATGGACGAGGTCGTGGCGCGCAGCGGCGTCAGCAAGGAATGCGCCCGCGACTTCCTGCTGGGCCACATGAACATCCTGGGCGCGGTGATCTTCGAGGAACGCCAGGGCCAGTTCTCGGACGCCTGCAACAAGGCGATCGAATTCGGCAAGCCCATGCTGATGCGCGACGACTGGAAGAAGGTGCTGGAATGGGACGAGGTCGCCGCCAGCATCGAGCGGATTACCTAAGGGATCATTATCTTATCATACCTGTTGACAAGATAATGATTCGCCAGCAGCTTGAAACGGTCAGAGAGGAACCGGCATCCGTCCGGCTGACCCAAGGGAGGAAAACATGAAACTGACCCGCCGGCTGATGATCTCGGCCTTTGGCCTTGCCATGACCGTGGCCGTGCCGTCTTTTGCCGCGGCCGAGGGGCTGATCGCGATCATCACCCCCAGCCACGACACCCCCTTCTTCAAGGCCGAGGCGGTGGGCGCCGAAGCCAAGGCCAAGGCGCTTGGCTACGAGACGGTGGTGATGGTCCATGACGACGACCCGAACAAGCAGCTGGAACTGTTCAACACCGCCATCGCCCAGGGCGCGAAAGCCATCATCCTGGACAATGCCGGGGCCGACGCCACCGTCGCCGCCGTGCAGGCCGCCAAGGATGCGGGCATCCCGTCCTTCCTGATCGACCGCGAGATCAAGGAATCCGGCATCGCCGTCAGCCAGATCGTGTCGAACAACTATCAGGGCGCGCAGCTCGGGGCCGAGGAATTCGTCCGGCTGATGGGCGAGACAGGCAAATATGCCGAGCTGCTGGGCCGCGAGGCGGACACCAACGCAGGCATCCGCTCCTCGGGCTATCACGACATCATCGACCAGTATCCCGACATGGCGATGGTCGCCCAGCAGACCGCCAACTGGTCGCAGACCGAAGCCTATACGGTGATGGAGACGATGCTGCAGGCCAATCCCGACATCAAGGGCGTGATCTCGGGCAACGATACCATGGCGATGGGGGCCTGGGCGGCGCTGGAGGCGGCGGGGCGGACCGACGTGATCGTGGTCGGCTTCGACGGCTCGAACGACGTGCGCGATTCCATCAAGGCGGGGGGCATCAAGGCGACCGTGCTGCAGCCGGCCTATCGCCAGGCGCAGCTGGCGGTGGAACAGGCCGACCAGTATCTGAAAACCGGCTCGACCGGGGTGGATGAAAAGCAGCTGATGGACTGCATCCTGATCAGCGCCGAGAATGCCGACAAGCTGGAAACCTTCGCCCTGGCCGAGTGATCCACCACCGGCCCGGCGCATGGCCGCCGGGCCGCATCCCCGATAGACCCGGAGTCCCGCATGATGCGCGCGATGACCGCGATCCTTGGCCTGTCTCTGGCCATGACGGCGCTTGGCGCCTGCAAGATCGTCCCCAATCCCGAACCCGGCAGCCAAGGCGCCGCGGCCCAGACCGACGACGCGCGCATGGCCGCCAAGGCAGGCGAGATCTATGCCGCGCAACTGGTCCCCCATGTCGCCCGGAAGGCCATCGACCTGCCCGTGCTGACTGCCGCCCTGCAAGGCGGGCTCGACGCCGCGGGCCGGGCGCATGGCATCCGCCCGCAGGCCGAGGGCAGTCCCTGGAACTTCCTGGTCAAGGGCCAGGGCACCGTGGTCGGGGCCGATCGCCAGTCCCGCGCCGCCACCATGGCGCTGGACACGACCGGCGACGGGCAGGCCGACGTGACCATCCAGCTTGGCCCGGTCGTCAAGGGCACCGCGCTGCGCGATGCCGCGGACTTCATCGTCTTCACCGACTACCGCGACCAGATCGAATTCGCGAAGCTAGCCCGCGCGTTGAACGACCGCGCCCATCAGGCAATCCAACTGCCCGAGGGCGACCTGACCGGCCAGAGCTTCCGCTTCGAGGGCGCGACCACCCTGCGCAGCGCCTCGGACCCCCTGCTGGTGGTGCCGACCGTCCTGGTAGCCGCGCCATGACGCATGGCATCGGCCTGCAGATCCGCGGCGGCACCAAGGTCTATCCCGGCACCCGGGCGCTGAAGGGCGTCGATTTCGACCTGCGCATGGGCGCCGTCAACGTGCTGGTGGGCGAAAACGGTGCCGGCAAGTCCACGATGATGAAGGTCATCGCCGGGGTCGAGCAATTGACCGAGGGCCGGATCCTGATGGACGGAAAGCCCGTGCATTTCAGCGATACCGACGATGCCCGCCGCCACGGCATCGGCATCGTGTTCCAGGAACTGAACCTGTTCCCGAACATGACGGTCGCGGAAAACATCTTCATCAACCGCGAGATCACCCGCGGCCGCATCGACATCGACAGGGCCGCGCAGCGCCAGGCCACGCGCGCCCTGATGCGGCGGCTGGAACATGACATCGACCCCGACGCGATGGTCGGCGACCTGCGCGTCGGCCAGCAGCAGATCATCGAGATCGCAAAAAGCCTGGCCCAGGATGCCCGCATCCTGATCCTGGACGAGCCGACCTCGGCGCTTTCCGCCGCCGAGGTCGAGATCCTGTTCCGCGTCATTGCCGACCTGAAGAAGCAGGGCGTCGGCATCGTCTATATCTCGCACCGGCTGGAGGAGCTGATCCGCATCGGCGACTACATCACCGTGTTGCGCGACGGCACGATCACCGGGGCGCGGTCGATGCAGGGCGTCGATGTGGACTGGATCGTCCGCGCCATGATCGGCGAGGCGTCCAGGGATTTCGCCAAGGACATCGACCACCCCTATGGGCCCGAGATCTTCCGGGCCGAGGAGGTGACCCTGCCCCGCCCCGGCGGCGGCATGGCGGTGGACCATGTCGGCATGAGCCTGCGCGCCGGCGAGATCCTGGGCGTCTATGGCCTGATGGGCGCCGGCCGCAGCGAGTTCCTGGAATGCGTGATCGGCCGCCACCCCCATGCCGGCGGGCGCATCTGCGTGGACGGCAAGCCGCTGAAGGCGAAAACCGTCGCCGGCCGCATCCGGTCGGGCATCGCCCTGATCCCCGAGGATCGCAAGAACGACGGGTTGGTGCAGATCCTGTCGATCCGCGAGAACATGACGCTGTCGTCGCTGGGCGAATTCACCACCGGCTTCCACATGGACCTGGCCGCCGAACGCGGCACGGTGCGCGATTTCGTGCGTCGCCTGACGGTCAAGATCGCCTCGATGGAAAACCCGGTCTCCAGCCTGTCGGGCGGCAACCAGCAGAAGGTGGTGATCGGCAAGGCGCTGATGACCAAACCCAAGGTGCTGCTGATGGACGAGCCGTCGCGCGGCATCGACATCGGCGCCAAGGCCGAGGTCTTCCGCACCATGCGCAAGCTGGCGGCCGAGGGGCTGGGCATCGTCTTCGTCACCTCGGACATCGAGGAGCTGATGGCGCTGTCCGACCGCATCGTGGTCATGTCGAACGGCCGCGTCACCGGCGAATTCGACCGCAAGGACGCCACCGAAACCCTTGTCATCGCCGCCTCGGCCAAGGGCCACGCGCCCACCCCATCCAAGGAGCATGCCGCATGACCCATGCCGCCACCGACACCGCGCCGCAAGCGGGGTCCGCCAGCCTGCTGCTTCTGCTGCTGAAGGCCCGGACCTTCATCGCCCTGATCCTGGTCTTCGCCTTCTTCGCCTTTGCCGCGCCGAACTTCCTGTCCACCGCGAACATGGTCATCATGTCGAAGCATGTCGCGCTGAACGCCTTCCTGGCGATCGGCATGACCTTCGTCATCATCTCGGGCGGGATCGACCTGTCGGTCGGCTCCATCGTCGGGCTGTGCGGCATGGTCGCGGGCTGGCTGGTGCTTTACGGCATCGACCCCGGCCTTGGCTGGTCGATCCAGTTCAACACCATCGAGATCTGCCTGATCGTGATGGCGGTCGGCGTGCTGATCGGCGCGGTGAACGCCTTCCTGATCACCAGGCTGAACGTGGCGCCCTTCATCGCCACGCTGGGCACGCTTTATGTCTGCCGGGGCGCGGCGATGCTGTTTTCCGACGGGCGGACCTTTCCGAACCTGAACGGCAATGCCGAATACGGCTCGGACAGCTTCCGGCTGATCGGCGCGGGGACCGTCCTGGGGCTGCCGGTCTCGATCTGGATGCTGATCGCGGTGGCGGTGATCGCCGCCTATATCGCGCGGCGCACGCCCTTGGGCCGCTATGTCTATGCGGTCGGCGGCAACGAGCGCGGCGCGGCGCTGTCGGGGGTCAGGGTCAACCGCATCAAGTTCTTCGTCTACATGTTCAGCGGGCTTTGCGCGGCGATCGTCGGCCTGATCATCTCGTCGCAACTGGTCGCCTCGCATCCCGCCACCGGCCAGGCCTTCGAGCTGAACGCCATCGCCGCGGCGGTGCTGGGCGGCACCTCGATGTCGGGCGGGCGCGGGCGGATCGGCGGCACCATCGTCGGCGCCTTCGTGATCGGCGTCCTGTCGGACGGGCTGGTGATGATGGGGGTGTCGTCCTTCTGGCAGACGGTCATCAAGGGGCTTGTCATCATCGCCGCCGTCGTGGTCGATCAGGCACAACAGAAGCTGCAGGCGCGGGTGGCGCTGCAGGCCGAGGCGGGGAAGTGACATGAAGGGTGCCTTGATCGGCTGCGGGTTCTTCGCGCAGAACCAGATGCATGGCTGGGCCGGGATCGAGGGCGTCCGGATCGTGGCCGTCTGCGACCGCGACCCCGCCCGGCGCGAGCAGACCGCGGCCCGCTTCGGCGCCCGCCCCTATGCCGATGCCGCCGCGATGCTGGCGGCGGAAGCGCTGGATTTCGTGGATATCGCCACCACCGTCGCCGCGCACCGGTCCCTGGTGGACCTGGCCGCCCGGGCGGGACTGCATGTCATCTGCCAGAAGCCTTTCGCCGAGACGATGGCGGATGCCCGCGCCATGGTCGCCGCCGTCGATGCGGCGGGAAAGATCCTGATGGTGCACGAGAATTTCCGCTGGCAATCGGCCGTCCGCGCCGCCATCGGCGCCGTGCGGGCCGGCGCCATCGGCACGCCGTTCTTCGGCCGCGTCAGCTTCCGGTCGGGCTATGACGTGTTCTCGGGCCAGCCCTATCTGGCGACCGATCCGCGCTTCATCATCCAGGATCTGGGCATCCATATCCTGGACGTGGCCCGCGCCCTGTTCGGCGACGTGGCGACGCT
Source organism: Paracoccus sp. TOH (assembly GCF_030388245.1). Classification (NCBI taxonomy): domain Bacteria; kingdom Pseudomonadati; phylum Pseudomonadota; class Alphaproteobacteria; order Rhodobacterales; family Paracoccaceae; genus Paracoccus; species Paracoccus sp. TOH. Next base: position 69,115 of record NZ_CP098364.1, on the reverse strand, counting down.
TTCGGCCACCACGCGGCGGATGAACCCGGCCATCCGCGGCGAGGACGTGGCGACCATGCTGCTGGAGCATGAGAGCGGCGCGACCAGCGTCGTCGATTGCTCCTATGCCACCCGGCGGATGCCCGAGACCTTCCCGGAAACGCTGCTGGAGATCGACGGCGACACGGGCACGCTGCGGCTGGATGCCGGCTATCGGCTGCTGATCCAGACGAAGGCCGAGGAGGTCCGCGATGTGGCGCCCCCGGTCCTGCCCTGGGCGGAACGGCCCTGGCACAACATCCAGGAAAGCGTGCAGATCATCCAGCAGCATTTCGTCGATTGCCTGCGGGCGGGGGTGCAGCCGGAAACCTCGGGGCATGACAACCTGAAGACGCTGGCCTTGGTGGAAGCCGCCTATCGGTCGGCGGCGGACCGCTCGCGCATCGACATGCGGGCGCCGCAATGGACCTGACCCTGCTCTACGGCACCGACAAGCCGCCGCACCGGGGCGAGGTGCTGCGCGCGGGCGACGCCGCGGTGACGCTGGAGGCCGGGCGGTTGCGCCACCTGCGCGTCGGCGGGGTCGAGGCCATTCGCGGCCTGTCCTTCCTGGTCCGCGACCGCGACTGGGGCACGGTCGCGCCGGCGATCACCGAACTGGCCATGGCCGGCGGGCGTGTCAGCTATGCCGCCCGCTATGACATGGGCGGCGGCAGCCTCGTTGCGCGGATCGCGCTGAGCCTGACACCGGACAGCCTGACCGCCGAGGTGGTGGCGACGGCCCACGGCACCGTGGAAACCAACCGCGCGGGCTTCACCGTGCTGCATCCCATCCAGGGCGTGGCCGGCGCCCCGGTCCGGGTCGGCCATTCCGACGGCAGCACCGAGGAGACGCGCTTTCCCGCGCTGATCGCGCCCTGGCAACCCTTCACGGACATCGCCTCGCTGACCCATCAGGCGGGCGGATTGCGCATCGCCTGCCGGTTCGAGGGCGACGTCTTCGAGATGGAGGACCAGCGCCAATGGGGCGATGCGTCCTTCAAGACCTACAACCGCCCGCTGGCCCTGCCCTGGCCCTATGCGATCCGCGACGGCGAGACGCTGCGCCAGGCGGTGCGGATTTCCTGGACCCCCGCCCCCGCCGCCGATGCCGCGCCGCCGATCCGGGCCGAGGTGGCGGGCGCCCGGTTCCCGCAAACCGCGCTTGTCCTGACCGCCGCCGACGCGCGCCGCGCCGCGGCCCGTCCCGAGGCGCTGCGCCGCATCGGCCCCCAGCGCCTGCTCTGCCATCTGGACATCGCCGCAGGCCACGGGTTGTCCGAACTGCGCGGCTTCGCGGCGCTGCAGGCCGCCCTGCCCGATCTGGCCTATGACCTGGAACTGATCGCCGCCTGCCCGCCCGACGGCGACCTGGCGGCGGAATTTGCCGGCTATGCCGCCGATCTGGCAGCCTCCGGGTTCCGCCCCGCCTCCATCATGACCTGCCCCTCGGTCGACCGGCAATCGACGCCGCCGGGATCGGACTGGCCGCCCTGCCCGCCGCTGGAAAGCGTCCATGCCGCCGCCCGTGCCGCCTTTCCGGGCACGACCCTGGGCGGCGGCATGGCGAGCTTTTTCCCCGAGCTCAACCGCAAGCGCCCGCCCGCCGATGCCTGGGATTTCGTGACCCACGGCCTGTGCCCCATCGTCCATGCCGCCGACGACCTGTCGGTGGTCGAGACGCTGGAGGCGGTGCCGCATATCCTCGCCTCGGCCCGCGCCATCATCGGCGGCCGCGACTATCGGCTGGGACCGTCCACCCTTGCCATGCGGCAGAACCCCTATGGCAGCCGCACCATCCCGAATCCCGGCCGCGACCGGGTCTGCATGGCCGATGACGACCCCCGCCAGGACGGCGCCTTCGCCGCCGCCTGGACCCTGGGACTGGCGGCCAGCATCGCGCCCGCGGGCGTGACGGTCTGGACGCCCGCCGCGCTTTACGGCCCGCGCGGGCTGGTGCGCGCGGATGGCGCGCTGCGCCCGGTCGCGGCGGTGGTGCAGGCCCTGGCGGCGCAGGCGGGCCAGCCCCTGCGCGGCGCCGCGCTGGCGGACGGCCGGGCCGAGCTGGCCTTCGACGGCGTCACGCTGACCGCCCGCCTGACGCCGGACGGTCCCGAGCCCTTCGGCTGGCAAAGCCGCCCGCCTTCGCCTAAATCTTGACGAAAGACCGCAGCCAAGAGCCAGGACCATGAAACACGACCAGCTTGCCAGCCCCGACCGGATCACCCGTCGCAAGCTGTCCGACCAGGTCTTCGACCGGCTGCGCGAGATGATCGCCGGCGGCGAACTGCCCCCCGGCGCCCCCATGCCGTCCGAACGCGACCTGATGGAGCGCTTCGGCGTCGGCCGCCCCGCCGTGCGCGAGGCGCTGCAGCACATGCACACCATGGGCCTGATCACCATCAGCCATGGCGAACGCAGCCGCGTGAACGAGCTTTCGGCCGGCAGCGTGCTGGCGCGCGTCGACGACGTGGCGCGGATGCTGCTGTCCTCGGAACCCGAGCAGCTTGAGCATCTGAAGCAGGCGCGGCGCATGTTCGAATGCGGGCTGGTGCGGGTGGCGGCGGAAAACGCCACCGCGCAGGACGTGCGCGACCTGCGCGAACTGGTGGGCGAGCAGCGCGCCCGCATCGGCGATGCCGAGGCTTTCGTGACCGCCGACATGGCCTTTCACAGCCGGATCGCGCAGATCTCGGCGAATCCGATCCTGGTCGCGACCAGCCAGGCGATGCTGCGCTGGCTGCTGCAATATCACGGCGTCTTGCTGCACTGGTCGGGCAAGGAAAAGGTCACGCTGCAGGAACACGACCAGATCGTGGACCTGATCGCCGCCCGCGATGCCGACGGCGCGGTGGCGGCGATGCAGGCGCATCTGGACCGCTCGAACCCGCTTTACCGCCATGCGAATGCGGCGCAGTGATCCGCCCGGGACCGGGGGGCCCTAACCCTCCAGCGCGCGGCCGAAGAACGCCACCGCCACGAGACCCGCCAGAACCAGCGCAAGGCTCGCCGTCAGGGAAACCGCCTGGGCCAGGAAGCCGATCAGCGCCGGGCCCAGCAGGATCCCGGCATAGCCCATCGAGATCACCCGGGACAGCGAACGCCCGCCGTCCCGGGCCCCCAGCGCGCCCGCGGCCGAGAAGATCAGCGGGATGACATTCGCCATCGCCAGCCCGCTGCAGGCAAGCGCCGCAAAGGCCAGATCGACCGAGCCCGACAGCAGGAACGCCGCCATGGAGACCGCCACCGCGATCACCGAGATCCGGAACAAGCGCGGCGGCCCCAGGGCACGGTTGGCCCGGTCCCCCAGCAGCCGGCCCACCAGCATCATGCCCGCAAAGATCGCATATCCGGCCGCGCCGATGCTTTCCGAGGTGCCGATCACCCGCACCAGATAGACGGCCGCCCAGTCCATGATCGCGCCCTCCGCCAGGAAGATCACGAAGGCCAGCGCGCCCAGCGCCAGCGCCGCCGCGCCCGGCCTGGCCCGGCTTCTGGCGCTCGGGGCGGCTTCTGCCGGCCCGGCCGGGGCGGCGGTGGTGCGGGGAAACATCGCCGCCGCGATCACCAGGATCACGCCGCCCGACAGCGACAGGATGGCGCCGTTCCCGACGCCGCCCTGCGCCAGCGCCGCATAGGCCAGCGCACCGATCAGCGTGCCGGCGCTGAACATGGCGTGAAACGAGGACATGACCGGCCGCCTGGCGCGGCGTTCAAGGCTGGATGCCTGGCTGTTCATCGCCACATCCAGCGCCCCGAAGACCAGCCCGGCAAGGCTTGCCAGCACCATCGCCGCGGCCATCTGCGTCACCCAGCCGATGCCGACGATGCCCAGCCCGAACAACCCGGCCGCGATCACCGAAAGCCGCTCGGCCCCGATGCGGGCGATCACCGCCGGCGCGTTGGTCATCGCCAGGATGGCGCCGGCGGCAAAGGACAGCAGAACCAACCCCAGCGCGCCCTCGTCCAGCCCCGCCCGCCGCCCCAGCGCCGGCAGGTTGGCGCCCCAGCCGCCGATGCCGAGGCCGCCGGCCAGAAAGCACGCCGACAGGGTGATCCGCTCGCGCCGGGGGAAATCTGTTTCGGTCAATGAGCGCCCCCTTGGCCTGGACATCCTGAAGCGCCAGGCGCTGCAGAAATGCCCTGATCCCGGCAGCGGCCTTGAACGGCCATGCTGATTCTGCCGGCGATCGCGCGCCGCTTCACCGGCCGACATAGCCCGTCGCCCCGATCGCATCCAGCCCTTCGTGAAGGCCGCTGTTTTTTGACCTTTCCATGTGCGTCCTGATGTGTCGCAACGGGGACAGCGCGCCGGTGTTTCTGCGGGTTATGGAGGGGCATGACCCCTGGGCGCGGTGCGGGCGGCCGCGCGCCCCCTTTCTGGAGCATGACGATGTCCGACGCAGAAATCAGCCTTTCCGAGCTTGCCGACGAGGATCTCGTGCAGCAGATGCATGACGACCTCTATGACGGGCTGGCCGAGGAGATCGGCCAAGGCACCCGCATCCTGCTGGCCCGCGGCTGGACGCCCTATGCGGTGCTGACCCGGGCGCTGGTCGAGGGCATGCGCATCGTCGGCGAGGATTTCCGCGACGGCATCCTGTTCGTGCCCGAGGTGCTGCTCTCGGCCAATGCCATGAAGGCCGGCATGACCATCCTGCGCCCGCTGCTCGCCGCCACCGACGCGCCCCGGCAGGGCAAGCTGCTGATCGGCACCGTCAAGGGCGACATCCACGACATCGGCAAGAACCTGGTCGGCATGATGATGGAAGGCGCCGGCTTCGAGGTGGTCGACATCGGCATCAACAACCCGGTCGAGACCTACCTGGCCGCCATCGAGGAACACAGGCCCGACATCCTGGGCCTGTCGGCGCTGCTGACCACCACCATGCCCTACATGAAGGTGGTCATCGACGCGATGCGGGAAAAGGGCATCCGCGACGATTGCGTGGTGCTGGTCGGCGGCGCGCCGTTGAACGAGGATTTCGGCCGGGCGGTCGGCGCCGACGCCTATTGCCGCGACGCCGCCGTCACCGTCGAGATGGCCAGGGACTTCATGAAGCGCAAGCACAACATCCACCCGGCCTGAGCGCCGGCACGCAGCCACGCACAAGAGCCGAGGCAGAACATGGCAAAGGACATGGAACGCGCAGGACGGCGACCAGCCCGCTGTTCGGGCATCGGCCGGTCGCTTCCGCCTGTTCAGCGCTGCGGGATCTGCTGCGGGATCTCCGGATAATCGGCATCGTTCAGCACCCAGCCCGGCTGCATCGAAAAGTCCAGCCGCGGCGGGCAGAAGATGTCCACCAACGCATTGCCGCCCGCGCCGCTGGCTTCGGTGGTGTGGATGACCGGCGGCGGGATCACCAGCGACGAAGGCGCGCCGACGGCGATGTGGCGATCCTCGCGCCAGTCGCTGCGGTCGACGGTCCAGGGCCAGCGCAAGTGGTGGGTGAAGCTGCCGGCCAGCGCCAGCGAACATTGCTCGAAATCGTCATGGTGATGGGGCGACAGCTTCCCGGGGTCGCGCGGGCCTTGCTGCAGGTCGAGGAAATTCACCATGAAGGTGGTGCAGCGGAAGATGCGGCCGAACCGCCCCTCCTGCGGCGGCACGTCCAGATCATAGGCGCGGATCCTGAACCCGCCGGCCGGCTCGGCCCAGGGCTCGAAGGGCGGGATATGGCTGCGCCCGGCCGCATAGGCATCGGCATTGGGACACAGGGCGACCAGATCCGCGGCGGCGGCGGTGAACAGCCGGACCACCCTGCCCCCTTCCGGCAGCGTCACCCGGCTGTCGCCCGGCGGCACGAAGGCGATGGAATTGCCGGCGACCTCGCGGCTGTCGCCATTCGCCTCGATCAGCGCCGGCTGGTCGGGCAGCAGCACGACATATTCGTCCGGCTGGCCGGCGCGGGCGAAGCCGGCGCCCGGCTGCGCCTCGGCATAGGCCAGCACGAAATTGCAGCCGCGCTGATACCAGACCTTGCGGCCATGGGCGTCTTCCTGCGGCGGGGTCTTGTCGAACTCGGCCAGCTGCTCCTTGGCGATCAGGCCGGTGCGGGCCGGGGCCGAGGCGGCGGCGAACAGGGCCGCGCGGGGATCCTTGTCCTTGTACATGGGGAAATCCTTTCCTGTCAGCGCGGGCTCAGGCGCGGCCCGCCGCGATGATCCGGCGCGCGCCCTTCATCAGCAGCGCCTGGTCCGAGCCGCAGACGAAGACGCTGACGCCGCGGTCGCGCCAGGGGGCGATCTGGCTTTCGTCGCCGACGAACAGGCCCGCGGCGACGCCGGCCCGCCGGGCGGCGGCGATCACCCGGATGATCGCCGCGTCAAGCTCGGCCGAGGGGAAGCCGCAGCCCAGCGATTGCGACAGATCGGCGGGACCGACGAACAGCACATCGGCATCCGGCACGCCGGCGATGTCGTCCAGCCGGTCCAGCGCCGCCTTGTCCTCGATCTGCAGCATCACCACGGTTTCGGCGTCGCTTTTCGCGGTATAGGCCGGGACGGCAAGGGTGCCGTAATGCCCCGCGCGCGGCGAAGACGACAGGCCGCGCGACCCCCGCCCGAACTTGACCGCGGCCATGACGGCCTCTGCCGTGTCGCGATCCGCGACATGGGGCACCATCACCCCCGCGCAGCCCAGGTCCAGCAGCGGCGAGATCCGCGCCGGCGACTGGCCCCAGCAGCGCGCGACCAGGGGCAGCCCGACCGCGCGCGAGGCCAGCGCAAGCTGGTCCATCACCCCCAGGTCCAGCGGCGCATGTTCCTGATCCGGCACCGCGAAATCCAGCCCGGCAAGACCCAGGATCTCGACCACATGCGGCGAGGGCGTCTTGACGAAGCTGCCGATGACGGTCTCGCCGGCGTTGATCCGTGCCTTCAGCCCGCTCATGCTTCCAGCCCGACCAGCTCGGCCCCGACGGTCGTGGTCATCTTGCGGATGTCGGCATCGCCATAGCCCAGCCCGATCAGCATGGCGATCATCTGCCGCATGCCCTCGACCGGGTTCGGATTGCCGGTCTGGCCCAGATCGGTGCCGAAGAAGGTGTTGTCGACCCCCGCCGCCTCGATCACCGCGCGCAGGTGATCCTGGTCGAACAGCTGGAAGGTCGAGGGGATGAACATGCAGACCGAATGCTCCATCCTGACCCCCATGCCGACCAGATGCGCGACATCCTGAAGGCTGCAATCGTTCACATAGGTCGGATGGTTCAGGAACAGCCGCTTCACCCCGCGCGCCTTCGCCTCCTCATAGAACGGCAGCAGTTCGCGGGCGTGATGGTGGCCGCCCGAGACCACGGCATCGGCCTCGGCGATCAGGTCGAGGATATGCTTGACCTCGTCGCGCACCGCGCCCTTTTCGTCGGTCAGGGTCAGCGGGACGGGGGCGACCGTCTTCTTGCTGTTCTGCGGGAACTTGAAACCGGGCTTCTGGGCCTCGTGCTCCATGTGGTTCCGGGCATGGGCGGTCGCCATCCAGACCACGCGGGCACCCTGCTTCAGCGCATAATCCACCGCCGAGGGGTTCAGCCCGCCCAGCGGATTGTTCAGCACGATCGAGCCGATGGCCCGGGTCCGCAAACCCATGTTCTGATTGATCAGCGTCGCCAGCGGCATGGTCGGATAGTAGTGATCCTTGAGCAGCACGGCGGCCATGCCGGCCTGATCCGCCTCGCGCAGGGCGGCGATATGATCCAGCTTGCGCGGATGCAGCGAGGGGCCGGAATGGACGTGCAGATCGACCGCGCCCTTCATCAGGTCGTCAATGCGGCTTTGTTCGGCAGTCATCTGTTTCTCCTGACTGTTTCGCCCGGCGCCAGCGGCGCGGGAATGTGGTTGCGCCAGACCTGTTCGAGGACCGGCATCTCGGCAAAGCTGCGGCGGGCATCGGCCGCGCGCCCGATCAGATCGCGGGCGCTTGCGCCCTTGCCGGCGCAATAGGCTTCCAGATCGGCGACGGCATCGCGGATGACGTCCCAGCCGCGCAGCATCACGGCCGAGGACAGCCCCACCGCCGAGGCGCCCGCCAGCATCATCCGCGCCACGTCATGGCCCGAACAGGCGCCGTTGATGCCGATCAGCGCCCGGTCGGGGCCCAGCGTCGCCCGGCTCATCGCCAGCCAGTGGCAGGTCAGCGGCAGGTTCCAGTAGCCGCCGATGCCGCAGCTGGTGCCCAGCATCGGCTGCATGGTCTCAAGATCGGGGACCAGCCCCAGCGCCCGCCCGGCGATCACCGCGCTGTCCGCCCCGGCGCCGAGGGCGGCGGCGACAAGGTCGGGAACCCGCTCGCTCTGGCCCGACAGCTTGACCCAGACCGGAATCGACACCGCCGACGTCACCGTCCCGACCAGCTCTGCCACGCGAGCCGGCGAAAGCTCGGTGCTGACCGCCCCCTTGGCGGACTGGCTGGCATAGGGCGTGCCGATGTTGAACTCGAAGACCCGCAGGCCGGCATCCTCGACGGCGCGGGCGCGGCGGACGGCATCCTCGATCCCCGCCATCACCACCGAGGCGACCAGCACGCAATCCGCCTGACGGGCCGCCGCATCCATCCGCCGCGCCTGATCCAGCCATTCCCCGAGCGACAGCGGAGTCAGGCCCGAGCGCGTCAGCAGCGTCGCGGCGCGCGGCGCCCCGGCGCCCCAGTCCAGCCGGTTCCAATGCGCATCCAGCGCGACATATTCGGCCTGCAAAAGCTGTCGCTGCGCCGCGGCCGAGTCGTTGCCGGACTTCATCACCACCGCCCCTGCCCCGGCGGCGATGGCCGACAGGATCCCGGCATCGTCGATCAGATGTTCGCCCGATGCGGCGATGACCGGATTCTTCAGCCGGGTCCGGCCGATCTGCACCGAAAGATCGGTCATCCCGCCACCCCCAGCACGCGCGGCAGGAACAACGAGATTTCGGGGAAGACGGTGATCAGCGCCAGAACGAACAGCGCGATCCCGATCATCGGCAGGGCGCTGTAGGCGATCCGCTCCATCGGGCGGCCGGTCACGCCGGCGATGACGAACAGGCACAGCCCGACCGGCGGGGTGACGAAACCGACCAGCACGTTGAAGACCACCATGACCCCCAGATGCACCGGCTCCAGCCCCAGAAGATTGCCGATGGCCATCAGCGCCGGCACCGTCAGGATCAGCACCCCGATGGTGTCGAGGAACATGCCCAGAAACAGCAGGATCACGTTCACCATCAGCAGGATCACGTATCTGTTGTCCGAGACCCCGGTCAGCAGCGCCACGGTCTTTTGCGGCAGCTGCTCGATGGCGAAGATGAAGCCGGCGACATTGGCGACCGCGACCAAGAAATAGATCGCCGAGCTGATGATCGCCGTGGCGACGAAGGCCTCCTTGAGGAACTTCCAGCTCATCGCGCGATAGACGACGGTGGCGATGACCAGCGCATAGATGGCGGCCACCGCCGCCGCCTCGGTCGCGGTGAAGATGCCGCCCCGGATGCCGACCACGATGATGACCGGCAGCAGCAGCACCGGAATCGACTGCCAGCTGCCCCGAAGGATCGCGACCAGCGATTGCTTCGCCGCCTTGGGATAGCCGCGGCGATGCGCGATCCAGACCGCATAGGCCGACAGGAACACCGCCAGCATGAAGCCCGGCGCCAGCCCGGCAACCAGCAGCTGCGAGATCGAGGTGCCCGACAGCGCGCCATAGATGATCATGGCGATCGAGGGCGGCACCAGCGGCGCCATCAGCGACGAGACCGCGATCAGCGCCGCCGAATAGTCCACGTCATAGCCCTGCCGCTTCATGTCCGGCACCATCACCGTGCCGATGGCCGCCGCGTCGGCCGCCGCCGAGCCGCTGACGCCGCCGAACAGGAAGCAGCCCCAGACCGCCGTCAGCGACAAGCCGCCCCGGAACCGGCCGACGATCGAGTTCGCGAAGCCGATCAGGCGGCGCGTCAGCCCGCCCACGTCCATGATCGCGCCCGCCAGCACGAAAAGCGGGATCGCCAGCAGCACGAACATGTCCATCCCCGCCAGCATCCGCTGCGGCAGCACGATCAGGAATTGCGTTTGGCCGGTGAAGTAGAAATATCCCAGCGCGCTGATGCCAAGCACGAAGGCGATCGGCATGCCGATGGCCAGCGTCAGAAAGAAAATCGAGCCGAGCCAGATCACAACGCTTCCTCCGCGCCCATCGGATGCTCTTCGGATTTCTCCTGCCGCGCGATGCCGAAAAATTCGTTCAGCGCCACATGCAGCGCCAGAAGCAGCGCGCCCACGGTGATCGCGACATGGACCCAGAACATCGAGAACCCGAGCGCGGTCGCGGTCTGCAACCGCGTCATCCAGGCGAATTTTGTGCCGAACCACAGGATCGCCGCCAGAAAGACCAGCATGAGCAGACCCGAGAGCAGATCCGCGGCCCGCCGCAGGCCCGCCGGCAGACGGTCCACCGCCAGCCGCATGCCCAGGAACTGGCCGCGGGAATAGCTGAGGCCGGCGCCGATCATCACGATCCAGATCATCAGATAGCGCATCGCCTCTTCCGACCAGAACAGCGAGCTGTTGAAGACATAGCGCCAGACGACCTGCATGCTGCCGATCACCAGGATCGCGGCGATCCCGGCGAAACAGAATGCTTCCACGGCCGCGACATAGGCGCGCCAGAGCTTGGACATGGGTTTCTCCGTTGAGAGCGCGGATGGAAGGCGCGCGGGACTAGCCCGCGCGCGCCGGCGCTATTGTGCGGCCGGGGCCAGCTTTTCCGCCGCCGCCGCGAAATCGGCGATCAGCGGATCGGCGGCCTTGTATTTCTCGACCACCGGGGCGAAGGCGGCCTGCAGCTCGGCCCTGAACGCATCCGACGGGGTCACGACCGGGATATCCAGCTCGGCCAGATGCACCTTGATCTGCTCGTCCAACGCCTTGACCGCCATCACCTGCGGCTCGACGATCTCGTCGGCGGCCTGGCGCATGATCTGCTGCTGTTCGGGCGTCAGCGAATTGAACTTCATCTGGTTGACCAGCAGGAAACTCGGCCAGAAGTAATGGCCGGTCAGCGTCACGCCCTTGGCGATTTCGTAGTATTTCTCACTCTCGATCGAGGTCAGGTTGATCTCGACCGCGTCCAGCGTGCCGGTTTCCAGCGCCGAATAGACCTCGCCATAGGCCATCGGCGTCGGGTTCACGCCCACGGCCTGCCAGGCATCCAGAAACATCCGGTTGGGGGCGACGCGGGTCTTCTTGTGATGCATGTCGGCCAGGCTTTCGACCGGCGCGCCGACGGTCAGGAAATGGCGTTGCCCGCCGTCATAGACCCCCAGGGCGACCATCATGTGGTTTTCCAGCCGATCCATGATCGCCCGCGCCTCGGGGGTTTTCGCCATGGCGGCGAAGCCTTCGTAATCGGGGATCAGCCCCGGCAGCTGAAAGGCGTCGATCGACGGTTCCAGCGTCGAATAGGCCGAGGTCGAGTTCACCGTCATGTCGACGGTGCCGAACTGCACGCCCTCCATCAGCTCCTTCACGTCGCCCAGCTGGCGCGAGGGAAAGATCTCGATCTTGATGTCGCCATCCGACAGCCGCTCGACCGCCTCCTTGAAGCGCACGGCGGTATCGTGGATCGGATGCTGCTCGAATACGGCATGGCCCAGCCGCAGCGTGACGGGATCGGCCCAGGCCGCTGTCGAAAGCAGGCTTCCCATCAGGATCAGGGCGGCGGATTTCATCATGTTTCTCTCCTCCTGTGTTCCCTATCAGGGAACGCTGTTCTCATATTGACACGACAAAGCAAAGGCGTCAACACAGAGAGGAGAAGCAAATTCTTGGGGAAACACATTGGAAAAGGTCGAGACCGTCCGGGCCGCCGACACCTGCCTGCGCATTCTCGAACGTATCGCGTTCGCCGATTCGCCCGTGGGCGTGACCCAGATTTCCACTGATGTCGGCATCGCCAAGGGGGCCGCATTCAAGCATTTGCGCACGCTGATCGAACACGGCATGGTCGTTCAGGATCCGGCCACCTCGCATTACGCGCTGGGGCCGAAGCTGTGGCTGATGGCGCAGCAGGCGCCGGCCGGCGCAAGCCTGGCCGAACTGGCCCTGCCCCTGATGCGCGCCACCCGCGACGAATTAGGCATGGCCGTGGTGCTGAGCATTCCCGCCCCCCGTTCGGCCTTCATCCTGGCGACGGTCAGCAGCAACCAACCCATCGAGATCGGGGTGCGTCCCGGCAGCGAACTGAGCCTGCATTCCTCGGCCCAGGGCAAGGTTTTCCTGGCCTTCGGTTCCCCCGAACTGCTGGACACCCTGCCCGAGACCTTGCCGCAGGTAACCCCGAAAAGCCTCACCTCGAGAACGGCGCTGGCGGCGCAGCTCGACGGCATCCGCGCCGCCGGCTACGCGACCGCGCCCGAGGAATCGCTGCTGGGCATCAACGCCATCGCCGCGCCGATCCTGAGTCCGCAGAACCAGCTTCTCGGCAGCATCGGGTTGATCGCGTCGATCCAGCACCTGGGGGCGGCCCCGACCCCGCCGCAGCTCAAGGCCCTGTTCGCGCTGACCCGCGAGATCGGGCTGCTGGCCAGCCGATAGCGGCTTCGCCGATATCGGGAACCGCGGCGGGCAATCCGGACAGCCCACCCGATGCGGCAAGGCCCGGCACCTGCCGCCGACCCCGGCCGGAACACCATGGCCCGCCCGCATTTCCGGAAATTGCCAATTGGCAATTTTTCACAGCGGGTTCTTCTCGGCATAGCTGCGGAAGAAGGCCAGAAAGGCCCGGTCCGGGTCTTTGGCGGGATCCTTGCCCGCGCTCCAACTCCGCCATTCGCCCTCGACGAAATAGATGTCATAGCCCGGATGGCGCAGGCGCGCGGTCTCGTATGTCGAGCTTTGCAGGGCGGGGCCGCGGGCATCCAGCCATGCCGGCCGCGGCCGGGCGCCCTGCCCCGCCGAAATCTGCCCCGCCGAAACCTGCTCGGTGCGGCCCTCGGCCTTGACGCGCCGACCGACCTTGGAGAATTGCAGCGCCCGGTCAGCGGCGCCGCTGGCATCGCCGTCCTTGCGCCACCAGCGCATCTCGACATGGGTGACGGCACGGCCGGTCTTGATCGGCGCGATCTCGACCATGTAGTCGGAAAGCGCGTTCACCTCGGCCACGGCGGGATCGATCGCCCGCAGCTTGAGGTTCGACCAGGACGACAGCTTACCTTTCGGGACGCCCATGATGCCGCGCAGCGCCTCGAGCGTGAAGCGCTCGGACGCCTTCCAGCGCAGGTTTCCGCGCTTCTGCACCATCTCGTAAAGCGTCAGCGCGTATTTCGAGGACAATGCGAACATCACCTCGCGCTGCAGGCGGGCAAAGACCTGGCTATTGCGGATGATCTTGCGCAGCCGGGACGGGATCTCGTATTCCAGCAGCCCGTCGGCCCGGCCGCTTTCCAGGTTGCCGCCCAGCAGTTGCACCCGCTCGATGGCCGGCTCGCCGTCCCAGATCACCGCCACCTTGACGATGGCCGACATCAGCCGTTCCAGGCTTTCGCCCACCCGGTCGTTGGAATTGTGGCTGCCCCGCAGCGCCGATTTCGCGATGACATGGGTGACCGGCTTGTCGATGGCATCCCAGGCATTTTCCAGCAGCTGGTTATAGATCCGGCGGTCGTTCAGGGTCAGCGGCGTCACCTCGATCAGATCGACGAGCTCGCCCGGCTTGATCAGGCTGTCGGCATTCGGCCGCGCTTCCACTGTTTTCATCGCCGACTCGGCCATGTTCCCCTACCCCGTTTTCCTTACTTTTGTATCGGAAACGACGTAAGTTCTCAAGCGATCCGGCAAGGGCTGCGGGCGTTGCACCCAAAATGTAAGCAACGCCGCGCGCGGCTTGCCCAAGGTGATTCGCAGCCTGTTGCTTTCGTTGGCAATTTCCATGCACCGCGGCGCTTCTGCAATCCGCACCCGATCCGTAAGGTTTCGACCGCACCCGGGACGTAAGGCCATCCCGCCCGATCCGTAAGGCCAGCCATCCCGGGACGTAGCGCGAATCGTCCCCAAATGTAAGTACGCGGGCGATTTCGGCTTTTCAAGCAATGGCTTGCTGCAGACGAACCCTGAATCCATGAATCAGAAAATTCCGGAGGGTGGTTTATCCACAGGATTCCGGGAAAACCCATGTCCCGGTCGGTCGTTAACCTTACAGATTGGGATGATTCTCAGGGTCTGGCTTCCTTCCTGCGGCGCCGCCGGCCCAGGTTTGCCGTCCGGTGACAGATCACGGCGAACTTCCGGTTTTTGCGGAAACGGCGCTCAAAATCCGAACTTTACGAAATGCGCCGCTCTCGGCATAGTACCGCAAACGAGCAGAGAAGATATCCCATGAACCCCGTCGTTCCCCCCGTCACCCTCGAGGAGCTTTCGGTGCTCAGCCGCCGTGCCTCGACGGTCATCGAGCGCCTGCGCGAGCGGGTCTTTGCCCCCGGCACCCAGAAAAAGCTGGAGGTGCTGTTCAATGTCCGTTCCGCGGCGGAAATGGTCGGCCGCTCGGAAAAGGCGATCAGGGATGCCGAGGCCGATGGCAGGCTGCCCGAGCCGGCCAAGGATGCCGCCACCAACCGCCGCAACGGCTATACCCTGGCCGAGGTGAACCGGATGCGCGAGGTGTTCGGCACCAGCCCGCATCGTGCGCCCGAGGATCCGCCGCTGGTCATGGCGGTGCAGAACTTCAAGGGCGGCGTCGGGAAATCCACCCTGGTGGTGCATCTGGCGCAATATTTCGCGCTGAAGGGCTACCGGGTCTGCGTTATCGACTGCGACTCGCAAGCCTCGACCACGGCGGTTTTCGGCCTGAATCCCGATGTCGATGTCGATGAGGACGAGGATACGCTCTATCCCTTCCTGCAGCATGGCGGGCCCAAGACCCTGCATTACGCCCTGCGCGCCACCTATTGGCCCGGCATCGCGCTGATCCCCGCCAATCTGGGGCTTTACGACGCGGAATATGAGTTCGCGGCCCGCATGGCCCGGGATCCGGCCTTCATCCTGGACCGGCTGCGCGACGGGGTGGCCTCGATCGCGGATCAGTTCGACATCATCCTGCTGGATCCACCGCCGGCCCTGGGCATGCTGTCTCTATCGGTGCTGCGCGCCGCCAATGCGCTGCTGATCCCGGCGCCGCCGAACAATATCGACTTCGCCTCGACGGCGCATTTCCTGAAGATGATGGAATCCACCCTGGCCGAGCTGGCCCGGCATGGCGGCGCCCGCGAATACAGTTTCGTCAAGATCCTGACCTCCAAGATGAACGATCAGAAATCGGCGCATCAGGCGATCAAGCGGATGATGGATGCGGTTTTTCCGCAAGACATGCTGAACGCCTCGCTCAAGGATTCCGCCGAGATCGACAACGCCACCGCCAATCTGATGACCGTCTACGAGCTGACCGGACCGGCGACCCGGACCGAGACCCACAAGCGCTGCCGCGCCTATCTGGATGCGGTCGGGCGCGAGGTCGAACTGCTGATCCGCAAGACCTGGCCCAGCCATCACCGCCAGCTGCGCAAGGAGGGCCTGCTGTGAGCAAGCGCCATGATGCGATTTTCGACGACGTGCTGAAGGATCTGTCCGAACCCGCGGCCCTGGACAAGGGCGGCGCGCGGTTTCTCAAGCGGCAGAACGCGCTGACCGACAGTGGCGAACGCGAGGAAAAGGTGCTGCGCTGGGTCGATCCGGCCAGCTGCGTGATGTGGCAACGCCATAACCGCGCCTATGACCTGCTGTCCGAGGAGAACTGCCGCGACCTGATCGACAGCCTGAGGGCGCAGGGCCAGCAGGAGTTTCCCGCCATCGTGCGCCGGCTGCCGGCCGGGCAGGGGCCCGAATACGAGGTGATCTGCGGCGCGCGCCGCCATTTCGCGGTCAGCTGGCTGCGCGCCAACAACTACCCGCAGTTCCGCTATCTGATCGAGGTCCGCGACCTGACCGACGAAGAGGCCTTCCGCCTGGCCGATATCGAGAATCGCGACCGGGCCGATCTCAGCGATTACGAAAGGGCGCGGGACTACCTGCAAGCCCTGGAGCTTTATTACGGCGGCAAGCAGAAGGCGATGGCGACGCGGCTCGAGGTCTCCGAGGCCTGGCTCTCGCGCTATCTCTACCTGGCGCGGCTGCCGCGGCAGATCGTCGATGCCTGGCCGCAGATCACCGAGCTGAAAGAGCTGCATGCCCGCAGCCTGCGTCCGATGCTGCAGGATGCCGGGGACAAGCTGCTGGCAGAGGCGGCCGCCATCGCCGACCAGCAGGCCGCCGCGCGGGCCGGTCAGGCCGCGTTCATCGCCGTTCCGGCGGTGCTGGCCCGGCTGAAGGCGGTGGCCTATGGCCCGAAGCCGGCCCGCGAGGACGAGGTGATCGAGACCGGCGGCCGCAAGGGCAGGGTGACCGTCGCGCGGCGCGGCAGCAAGGTCCGGATCGAGTTCCGGCAGGACATTCCCGAGGACCAGTTGCGCACCGCCCTGGAGGATTACCTGCGGCGTCATGGCTGAAATTGCCAATTGGCAATTTTCTTCGGGGCGTGACGCGATGTGCCGGTCGGGGCGGCGTTGACGACCCGGCCAGCGGGTGCGAGGTCTGGTCCGGCGGACCGGCCACCTGCGCATGATCGGTGCGCCGGATGCCTAGCCCAGCAGATCGGCGGCGGGGTTCTCGGCGATCTCGACATCGGCGTAATAGCGCTGCGCCTGCTGGACCGAGCGATGCAGGCTCAGCTGCATGGCGGCGGCGAGCGGGGCGCCGTCCAGCGCCGCCTGGGTCAGGAAGCCGGCGCGCAACCCGTGCGGGCTGGCGAAATCCGGCGGGTAGCCGGCCAGAACCAGCCGGTGCCGGACGATCTCGCGCAGCCCGTCCGCCGACAGCCGCCGCTTCAGCACCCGGTCGGCCTGGCTGACCGGGCGGAACAGCGGTCCTTCGCTGATCCGGGCGGCGGCGATCCAGCGCATCACCGCGCGGGCGGCCCGGCCCTTCAGCGGCAGGCGCGGCGCCCGGTCCTGGCCGGTGGTTTTGGTCGCCAGCAGCCGGATGCGGATCAGCCCCTGTTCGGCAAATTCCCGGGCGTCGATATCGTCGTGGCTCAGCGCCACGATTTCCGAGCGCCTGCGGCCGCCGGAGGCCCAGCCCAGCATCAGGCAGGCGCGGTCGCGCATGCCGCGATGCGAATGGTCGCAGCTGGCCAGCATCGCCTCCAGAACCTCGCGGGTGATCGGGTTGTCCGACTTGCGATGCCGCGGCCGCGCGGCGGCCCGTCGGGCGCGGCCGCGCGCCTGAGCGATCAGCGGGCTTTCGAAGGGCGAGGCCAGGTTGCGCATACGGTGGAAGGCCCGCCACGAGGCGATGCGGCGGTCCAGGGTCGCCGGGGCAGGGCAGGCGAGGCTGCGGCGCAGCCCGGCGGCGATCAGCGCCTCGGCGGCGGCGCGGGCCGGTCCCTGGGCCTCGCTCAGGTCGGCGGCGTGGTCGAGCAGGAACCGCAGGGCGACGTCCTGGCGTTCGGGCCATTCCAGCGGCTGGCCGAAGGCGGCCTGTTTCCAGGCGGCGACATAGGCCAGGTCACGTTCCCAGGCGCGCAGGGTGTTTTCCGGCGTGCCGCGGCGCCAAAGATCGCTCAGCGCTTCGGCTTCGGCCGGCGGCAGGGCAGGGAGGGCCAGCAGATCCATGCCGGCATTCTGGGGCGGCCGGGCCGGATCGTCAAGACTCCCGATAAGCGGACCTTATCGCGGATGATGGGCAAAGATCCTTGAACCCCATGTAATCCGCATCATGGACGAATTTTGCCGATCGCTTGCTTTAACAGCAGAAAAACACTGGCAAGATCCCCGGCGGAACGCTTTCCGCCATATGCATCCGGCGGCGCTTCGCGGCCCGGTCTGGTCTGGTCTGGCACCGCAACGCGCCGATCTGGGCGACAGGCGGTTGTCGTGCCCGGAACCTCCGGATGGGCGGTTCCGGGCGGCCGTCAGGATGCCCACGCCCCTGTTGCCGGCGATGTCCTGTCGATGCCGACGGCCTGCAAGGCGACCTGCCGGCCGACCGTGCGCGGTCATGCGGGTTTCCGGTGCTCCGTCGCCCGACCGCTCGCCAGGGGATCGGCAAGCAGGTTCTGTTCCTGCCCGGTTTCGCAGGGCGGGGCATCGCATGTGTTCGTCCTGCGACAGGCCATTCCGGCGGCCTTCTGGTCGTAATGGCGCAGATACCAGTCGACGAAATCCTGCACGCCCTTGCGGATCTCGGTGCCGGGCGACAGCCCTGTCAATCGGTGCAGCGTCGAGGTATCGGCCCAGGTCGCGGGCACGTCGCCCGGCTGCATGGGCAGAAGCCTGCGGATCGCGGGCCGGCCGGTCGCCCGTTCGACCGCGGCGATCAGCTCGCCGAGCATCACCGGGTGAGAATTGCCGATATTGACGGCCCGCCACGGCGCCACCGGGGAAACGTCCTCATCCCGCTCGTCCCGCTCGTCGCCTTCCGGCGGCGGCGCGTCGATCAGGCCGCGGATCGCCGCGATCAGGTCGTCGACATGGGTGAAGTCGCGCTGCATCTCGCCGCGGTTGTAGACGTCGATCGGCTCGCCGCGAAGGATCGCCCGGGTGAACTTGAACAGCGCCATGTCGGGCCGGCCCCAGGGGCCGTAGACGGTGAAGAAGCGGAACATCGTCACCGGCAACCGGTAAAGATGGGCATAGGCATGGGCCATCGCCTCGGTGGCCTTCTTGGTCGCGGCATAGAAGGACATCGGATGGTCGGTCCGGTCGGTTTCGCGCCAAGGCATCCGCTCGTTGGGACCGTAGACCGACGAGGTAGAGGCCAGCAGCATGTGCCGGGGCGGCATCGCCCGCGCGGCCTCCAGCAGCTCGAAGGTTCCGACGATATTGCTGGAAAGATAGGCGCGCGGCTGGTCGATCGAATGCCGCACCCCGGCCTGCGCGGCCAGGTGGACGACGATCTCGGGGCGGTGGTCGCGGAACATGCGCTCCAGCAGGCCGGGGGTCTCGATGCTGTCGTTGACGACCGAGAAGGCCGGATCGGCCTCGAGGATTGCCTGGCGCTGCCGCTTCAGGGCGGGGTCGTAATAATCCGACAGGTTGTCGATGCCGGCCACGCTGAACCCGTCCGCCAGCAGGCGGCGGCAAAGGTGGAAGCCGATAAAGCCGGAACAGCCGGTGATCAGGGCGCGGCGCATCAGCTGGCTCCGAACCGGTCGCCGCCGCCGATGCGGCTGGGATGCGGCCAGTCGGCCGCTGCGCCATCCGCGGCCGGGTTTTGCCCGGCATCGACCTGCGCCACCCGTTCCGGCGACGGATCGACGCCCGTCGCCTCGCCGTTCTGCGCCAACAGGGCCGCATTCGCCAGCCCCGCATAGCCAGGCTTCGCCAGCGCGCTTCTCATGGCCGGGCCACGTCTTCGCGGCCGCGGGTGGCCGGCCGGTGCTGCGGCGGTTCGGGCGCGGCCAGTCCCCGGCGGCCCGAGCGGCGGATCAGCCAGGCCGCGCCCAGCAAGTCGGGAATGCCCACCAGCCCGCGCGCGAGGTTCGAGTATTTCGAGCGGCCGCTGCGGCGCGGGCGATGGGTGACGTCGACGGTCTCGACGCTCCAGCCCTCGCGCAGCATCATCGCGGGCATGAAGCGGTGGATGTGATCGAAGAAGGGCAGATCCAGATAGGCCTCGCGCCGGAACGCCTTGAGCCCGCAGCCGGAATCCCGCACCCCGTCGCGCAGCAGCGCGCCCCGGACGCCATTGGCGAAGCGCGAGGCCAGCCGTTTCGCCAGCCCGTCCTGCCGCACCGCCCGTTGGCCCTGCACCAGTCCCAGACTGGGCGCATCGGCCGCGAAGGGTGCAAGCAGCAGCGGGATCTGATCGGGCGGGTTCTGCCCATCGCCGTCCAGCGTCACGATCAGCGGCGCCCGGGCCAGCCGCACGCCGCTGCGGATCGCCGTGGATTGCCCGCGCGAACGGGGATGGCGGTGCAGGCGCAGGCGCGGCATCCGCGCCGCCAAAGCCTGCAGGATGCGGTCGGTGCCGTCGTCCGATCCGTCATCGACCACGATGATCTCATGGTCGCGGCCGGCCATCGCAGCGGCGATCTCGTGGATCAGCGGCTCGACGGCGACGGCCTCGTCGCGGACGGGGATGATCACCGAAACGTCGGGGAGCATGTCGTTCATCCGGGGTTCCTTTCAGCCGGAGGGGCGTCCGCCACGGACCAGATCCCGTAATCGCGATTGCGGAACAGGATCGTCTCGCGCGGAGGCCAGGACGGGGTGGCAAGGTCGGTCCGGCCGGCGATCAGCCCTTGCGGATGCCGCGCGGCCCAGGATCGCAGCGCGGCCGGGTCGAGCAGTTCGGCGACCGGCTCGGTCAGCCGGGCGGCAAAGTTGAACTCGGCATGATAGGGGGCGCCGGCAAAGGCCAGCCCGTCGGCGCGATGCGCCGCCAGCCGGGCGGCGATGGGGCCGGCGTCATAGACCCGCGCCGTGCGGGTGGTGCCGATCAGCAGGTTCGTGGCCAGCAGCAAACCCAGCGACAGGGTCATCGCCCCCGCTCCGCCCCGCCAGCGCATCGCCATCCAGCACAGGGCGGCGGCCAGCAGCGCCCAGGCCAGGAAGGTGCTGGCAGGATCGAAAAGCGTCCGCAACCGCAGCGGCAAGGCGCCGAAGCCTGCAGCCACCGCGGCCAGGCCGGCCAGACCGACGGCGATGATCGCCGGTTGCAAGGCGAATCCGGGGACGTTCCGCCCCAGCCGTGCCGCGATCAGCGCCAGCGCGGGCAGTTCCGGCACCAGGTAATGCAGTTGTTTGCCGCTCGTCAGGCTGAACAGCACCAGCGCCGCGCCGGTCCAGATCAGGCAAAGCCTCAGCCCGCGATCCTGCCGCCACGGGGTCCGCCAGCCCTCGCGCCATAAGCCCGGGCTCCAGAGCAGGGGAAAACCAAGCACCGGCAGCAGGGCCAGATACCACCACCAGGCCCGGGCATGGGCAAAGGATCCTGCCAACCGCCCGGCGCTTTGATGCCACAGGACGGCCTCGCGCCAGGCCGGGCCGCCAAGCACGGCCGCCGGCACCAGCCACAGCGCAACCAGCCCCAGCGCCACCGCGATCGCGAAACCCAGGCCTGCCGGAAGCTCGCGCCAGCGGATGCCGGTCCCGCTCCATAGCGGCAAAAGCAGCGCGGCCGGCAGCAGGTGGAACAGGATCACCGGCCCCTTGGTCAGCACGCCCAGGGCGATGGCGGCGCCGAAGCCGGCCCAGGTCTGCCAGCCGCCCGGCCTGGCGGCGTCCAGCGCGATCAGCCCGGCCAGAACCGCCACGGTCAGCGGCACGTCGAACATGGTCAGGCTGCCCGACAGGGCAAAGACCGCCAGCCCGGCAAGGGCCATGGCCGCGCGACCGGTCGCGTCCCGGTCCCCGGGCCAAAGCCGATGCGCCAGCCGCGCGACCAGCCAGATGGCCAGGCAGGCGAAAGCCGGCCCGACCAGCCGGGCGGCGAAGCCGCTGACGCCGGTCGCCAGCCAGACGAGGTTGATCGCCCAGAACAAGAGCGGCGGCTTGTCGCTGTAAAGCGCGAAGTTCTTGCTGGGCACCAGCCAGTTGCCGGTGCTGTGCATCTCCCACGCGACGGCCAGATAGCGGGTCTCGTCGATGGGGACCGGCGGGCGCAACAGCAGCCCCAGCGCGGCCGTCAGCAGCAGGCAGCCCATGGCAAGGGCGACCGGATGACGGCGGATCATGCCGGCTTTCCCTGGCGCGTGCCGCGTCCGATCAGCATCAGGTTGCGGGTATAGATCACCAGGCCGCTTGCCTGCCCGACGGCGAAAACCGGGTCGCGCCGCCAGATCGCATAGGCAAGCAGCGTCGCCCCGCCGGCAAGGCTGAACCACCAGAACGCCAAGGGCACGACGCTGCGGCGGGCGCGCTCGCTCGCGATCCATTGCACCAGAAAGCGCGAGGTGAAAAGAAGCTGGCCGAGGAAACCGATCCCGAGCCAGATGGTATTTGCCGTCATCATGCGTCATCCTTGTGCCGCCCGGCCGGTCCCGTGACGCGGGCGCTTTCGGCGCGTTTCCTGGGACGTCAAGATTACGGTTCGCTTACGAAGAGAGGCGCGGATGAGATTGCTAGCTGTCGAGGACGAGCCGGATCTGGCCGAAGCCATCGGCGCTTATCTGCGCGCGGCCGGCCATGCCATCGATCTTGCCGGCAGCGCCGAGGACGCGGCGGCGGCGCTGGCGGCGACCGATTACGACCTGGTGCTTCTGGACCTGGGACTGCCGGATGGCGACGGGCTGGCGCTGTTGCGCGATCTGCGCGGACGCGGCGCGCGCGTGCCGGTGCTGGTCGTGACCGCCCGCGACCGCATCACCGAAAGGATCGCCGGGCTCGAGGCCGGTGCGGATGACTATCTGGTCAAGCCCTATGACCTGGACGAGATGCATGCCCGCATCCTGGCCATCCATCGCCGTGCCGCCGGCACGGCCGAGGTCGAGCGGCGCTTCGGCCGGCTGACGGTCCTGCCCGAGCGGCGTCAGGTGCTGCTGGACGGCCGGCCGGTCCACCTGACCCTGCGCGAATGGGCGCTGATCGAGCGGCTCAGCCGGCGTCCCGACATGACCACCAGCCGCGCGCAGATGGAAGACGCGCTCTACGGTTTCGGCGACGAGGTGGAAAGCAACGCCATCGAGGTGCATGTCAGCCGGCTGCGCGCCAAGCTGGGGCGGGATGCCATCGTGACCGAGCGCGGCTTCGGCTATCGCATGGGGCGGGCCTGATGCGGCGCGCCAGCCTGTCGCGGCGCGTCGCGCTGTTCACCACGCTGGGCCTCGCGGCGGTCTGGGCGGGGGCGGTGCTGATGATGTCGGCGGTGCTCCGGTCCGAACAGGACGAGCTTTTCGACCAGCAGCTTGTCCAGACGGCGCATGTGCTGCTGCCGCTGGTGGAGCAGATGCAGGCGCAGGACATCCCGGTCGAGGTGCCGCAGCCCGCGATCTCGATGGACGAGGCGCTGGTCTATCGCCTGGTCGCGCGGGACGGCCGGGTGCTGTGGCAATCGGAACTGGCCGGCCGGGCGACCTTGCCCGACGCCGCCGGCCTGACGCCCGGCCGCGTGGTTCCCGCGCCGGGTTACCGGCTTTATGCCACGCCCTTCGACGCCGCCGGCCACGCCTTGCAGATCGCTGCGCCTCTGGCCGAGCGGCGCGAGGCCTTCCGCGAAGGGATGACCAGCTTTCTGCTGCCGATGGTCGCGCTGTTGCCGCTGACCTGGCTGATCGTCGGCTGGATCTCGCGGCGGTCGCTGGCGCCGCTGCGCGAACTGGGAGCCGAGATCGCGGCCCGCGACGGCAGCCGCCTCGACATGATCGACGCCGGCGACTGGCCCGACGACCTGGTGCAGATCGCCGGCGTGGTCAACGGTTTCATCGCCCGGCTGTCGCAGGCGCTGGAGGCCGAGCGCGCCTTCGCCACCAATGCCGCGCATGAATTGCGCACCCCCGTCGCCATCGCCCTGGCCCAGGCTCAGCAATTGCGCGAGACCGCGACCGCGCCAGAGCAGGTCGCCCGCCTCGACGCGCTGGAGCGTGCCTTGCAGCGGATGCGGCGGCTGGTGGCGCGGCTGCTGCAACTGGCCCGTGCCGATGCCGGCCTTGGCGACTCCGCGGAAGTCCATGACCTGGCGGCCCTGACCCGGCTGGTCCTTGCCGAACGGGCGCGGTCGGACACCGCCCGGCTGGCGGTCGACCTGCCCTCCGGCCCGGTCATGGCGCGCATCGACCCGGATGCCTTTGCCATCGTGCTGTCGAACCTGATCGACAACGCCTTGCAGCACAGCCCGCCCGACAGCCCGGTCCGGCTGCACCTGTGGCAAGGCGCCGTGCTTGAGGTCGCGAACGAGGGCGCGGCCGTCGCCGCCGCCGACCTGGCCGGGCTGACTCTGCGCTTCGCCCGGCACCGGGGGGACGGGTTCGGCCTGGGCCTGCATATTTGCCAGCAGATCGTTTCGGCGGCCGAAGGCAAGCTCGAGTTCATCTCGCCCGCCCCTGCCCGCCGGGACGGTTTCGTGGTGCGCGTCACCCTGTCGCCGGCGGTCGGGAACCCCTAGCCGCAAGCCGGGATCGGGCCGTGCCCCGATCCGGCCCGGCCGCGACAGCAGGGCCGCCGCCGTCCGTCCGGGCTTTCCCCAAAGGCGGGTCGATCCGGCGGCGCGACAGCGACCTTGCCGGCGGTTTTTCCACGACCCGCGGCGGCATCGGCGGCATCCGGGCGGGTGTCGAGGGCCGCCGGGATGGCCACCCGCGCCAAGCCCGGACGGACGGCGGCGTCGCATCCTGCCCCGTCACCCGCCGCTTTGCTTCCCTGCGGCGGGCCGGTTCCACCACAGCTCGCGGGGTGCGGACCGGGCCCGGCCCGGCAGGATGATTTCGGCCTGTTCGCCGCCGCCGTCGCGGGGCGAAAGGCGCAGCTCGCCGCCCATCGCCTTGACGGCCGCGGCGACGATGGACAGGCCCAGCCCGCTGCCGCCGCCCGAGGGGCTGGCCGCGCCGCGATAGAAACGCTCGGTGACATGGGGACGGTCGGCCTCGGCGATGCCGGGGCCGCGATCCAGCACGCTGAAGCGCACCGCCTCGCCCGCGCGCATCAGCCGCGCGTCAACGGCGGCCCCGGCGGGCGAGGCGAGGATGGCGTTTTCCAGCAGGTTGCGCAGCGCCGGCGCCAACAGGGCCGCCTGGGTGGTGCGCCATTCCGCCTGGCCGGTTTCCAGCCGCAGCGCGACGCCGCGCGCCTGCGCCAGCCCGGCGAGTTCGTCGGCCACCTCGGCAAGGATGCGCGCGCCGTCCTGCGGATGCGGCTGCGCCGCGTCGATGGCGTTTTCGGCCGCGGTCATGTCCAGAAGCTGCCGCACCATGCGGTCGGTGCGATCGACGCCCCGCGCGATCTGCGCCAGCGCCCGTCCGCGCGTCGCCGCGTCGGGGGCCAGCGTCGCGACCTGGGCCTGGGTCTTCAGCCCGGCCAGCGGCGTCTTCAGCTCATGCGCGGCGAAGGCGGTGAAGCTGCGCTCGCGCTCGCGCAGCCCCTCGACGCGGTGGAACAGGCCGTTCAGCGCCTCGATCATCGGGCGCAGTTCCGAAGGCGCGCTGCCCTCCTTCAACGGGCTGAGATCGGTCGCGGGGCGGCGCGACAGCGCCTGGGCCAGCCGGTCCAGCGGCGCCAGCCCGCCGCGCACCGCCAGCCAGATCAGCGCCGCCAGCAGCGGCAGGATCAGCATGGCCGGGGCCAGCAGCCCCATCACCACGCCATGCACCAGCCGGTCGCGGATGAAACGCGCATCGCCGACCATGACCCGGATGCCCAGGTCCGCGTCGACATGGGTATAGACGCGCCAGACCTCGCCATCGACCTCGCGTTCGCTGAAGCCTTGCTGCTCGGCCAACTGGCCAGAGGGCGCGCCGTCGGATTCGCTTTTCAACCGGCCGTCGAACCCCCAGACCTGGCAGATGAGCTGGCGGGCGAAGTCATGACGCCCGGTATCGGGCAGGGCCGGCGCCTCATCGACCAGCGCCGCCGCGTCGGGGCCGGCGATGCCGCCGTTGCGGCGGATCAGCGAGGCGACCATCTGCGCCGATTCCTGCAGCCGCCGGTCCAGCACATGGCCAAGCTCGGTGCGGGTCGAATGCTGGATCCAGACCACGGCGGACAGCCAGATCACCCCGGTCGCGGCCAGCAGGATGACGAACAGCCGCCTGCGGATCGAATTCATCCTGCTTCCCCCTTCTTGGCGGGATTCCCCAGCCGGTAGCCGGCCCCGCGCACCGTTTCGATGAAGGCCGTGCCGAGCTTGGCGCGGAGCTTGTGAATATGGACCTCGACCGTGTTGCTCTCGACCTCACCCTGCCAGCCATAGAGCCGCTCTTCGAGGACGGATTTGGCCAGGATGGCGCCGGGATGCTCGATCAGGGCCTGGAGGATGGTGAACTCCCGGCGCGAGAACGGAATGGCGTCGCCGTTCCGCCTGCCGCGCATGGTGGCCGGATCAAGCGCCAGCCCGTTCCATTCCATCACCGCCGAGGCGCGGCCTTCCTGCCGGCGCAGCATGGCGCGCAGCCGGGCGGCCAGTTCCGCAAGGTCGAAGGGCTTGCCCAGGTAATCGTCGGCGCCGGCATCCAGGCCGCAGACCCTGTCGCGCACCTGATCGCGGGCCGTCAGCAGCAGGACCGGAATCCGCGATCCCGCGCCCCGAAGATCAGCCAGCAGCTCCAGCCCCGAACCGTCGGGCAGCATGATGTCCAGCACCATGCCCGCGAAGCCGCCGCCTTGCAGCGCGGCGCGGGCATCGGCCAGGGTGGCGACGGTATCGACCGTGAACCCCGACAGGCGCAATCCGACGCCAAGCCCGTCGGACAGGACCGGATCGTCCTCGACAATCAGCAAGCGCATGGATGTGTTTCCCCGTATTCCGCGACGATCACGTTATCGTCGACAGAGCTTAAGCTGGGCTTAAGGTCGCGTCTTTAGCCAGTCCCCATGATGACGAGATTGTTCCCCAACCCTCTGGCGGCGCTGCTGTCGCTGCTGATCGCGGCCTTTACCGTGACCTGGGCCTTTGCCCAGACCCGTGAGCCGCCCTTGCAACCGGCAGAGGCCTT
Source organism: Paracoccus sp. TOH (assembly GCF_030388245.1). Taxonomy (NCBI): domain Bacteria; kingdom Pseudomonadati; phylum Pseudomonadota; class Alphaproteobacteria; order Rhodobacterales; family Paracoccaceae; genus Paracoccus; species Paracoccus sp. TOH. The sequence goes on along the minus strand of NZ_CP098364.1, from coordinate 42,455 downwards.
CGCCTTGACCGTCAGCCAGGACGGAAAGGGGGCGCTGGTGCTGAACTGGCGCATCGCCGACGGCTATTACCTGTATCGCAGCAGCTTCGCGGCCGAGGCGGACGGCCAGAGTCTGCCGCTGTCCCTGCCCGAGGGCGAGATCTACGAGGATCCGTATTTCGGCGCCGGCCAGATCTATCGCGGCGCGGTCACCGCCGGGCTGAAGAATGCCGGCCGGCCCGTCACCCTGCACTGGCAGGGCTGCCAGCAGGACGGCATCTGCTATGCCCCGCAAAGCGTGCGGCTGGACGCGGATGGCGGGGTGCTGGCGGATGCCCGCAAGAAGGAGGCCGCCGCCGGCGGGTCGGGCTGGAGCCCGCAGCCCGCGGATTCCGCTGTCGGAGGGCTGACGCTGGCCCAAGACCAGGGGCTGGTGCAGGGGCTGGCCGCGCGCGGCGGCGGGGCGCTGGTGATCGTCGGATTCCTGGGCTTCGGCCTGCTGCTGGCCTTCACCCCCTGCGTCTTTCCGATGTTCCCCATCGTCGCCGGAATGCTGGCCGGGCAGGGCGAGCGCCTGACCGCAAGGCGGGGCCTGCTGCTGACCGGCGCCTATGTGCTGGCGATGGCGACGGCCTTCGGGCTGCTGGGCGTGGCGGCGGCGTGGTCGGGGGCGAACCTGCAGATGGTGCTGCAATCGCCCGCCGCCATCGCGGTCATCGCGGCGCTTTTCGTGGCGCTGGCCCTGTCGATGTTCGGCTTCTACGAATTGCAGCTGCCGCAGGCGCTGCAGACCCGGCTTGGGCGCATCGGCGGCCGGCGCGGATCGGTCGGCGGCGCGATGGCGCTCGGCTTCACCTCGGCGCTGATCGTCGGGCCCTGCGTGACCGCGCCGCTGGCCGGGGCGCTGCTTTACATCGCGCAGACCGGCGACGTGATGCTGGGGGCGGCGGCGCTGTTCGCGCTGGGGCTGGGGCAGGGGCTGCCCTTGCTGGCCATCGGGCTGTTCGGTCCGCGCATCCTGCCCCGCGGCGGCGGCTGGATGCAGGGCGCCAAACGGGCCTTCGGGGTGATCTTCCTGGGCTTCGCGATCTGGCTGGCCGGGCGGGTGCTGCCGGGTCCGGTCACGCTGGCGCTCTGGGCCGTGCTGCTGGTGGGTGCGGCGGTGTTCCTGGGCGCGCTGGACCGGTTGGAGGGCGATGCGTCGCGCAACCGCCGGCTGGGCGCGGCGCTGGGGGTGCTGCTGCTGCTGGCCGGGCTGGCGCAGGGCTTCGGCGCGGCCTTGGGGGCGGATGATCCGCTGCGGCCGCTGGCGCCGCTGGCGGGGCGCAGCGCCCCGGAGCCGACGCAGGCCGGCGCGCAATTCGCCGAGGTCACCACGCGCGCGGGGCTGGAGCGGGCGCTGGCCGCGGCCGATGGCAGACCGGCGCTGGTCTATGTCACCGCCGACTGGTGCGTGACCTGCCGGGCCATCGAACGCGGGCCGCTGGCCGATCCCGCCGTGCAGGCCGCGCTGGCCGGCCTGGCGGCGATCAAGCTGGATGTCAGCACCTTCGATGCCGAGGCGCAGGCGCTGATGCGGGATCTGGCCGCCGCCGGGCCGCCGACGATGATCTTCCTTGACGCCCTGCGCGCCGAGGCCCCGGACAGCCGGCTGGTCGGCGAGATGGACAGCGCCGCGCTGCTGGCCTCGATCGGGAAGGTCGGGCCGTGAATGCGATCTCGATCGGCCCGCTGGTCTTTGACGGTGGGCGCTTCGCCGCGGTGGTGGCGCTGCTGCTGTTCTTCGTGGTGACCGAGATCGTGGCGCGGCTGCGCCGGGGCGATGCGGCGGGCGATGCGGCGCGGTGGGCCGGCATCGCCGCGCTGGCCTGGATTCTCGGCGCGCGGGCGGGCTTCGTCATCGCCAACGGGTCTGTGTTTGCCCCCCATCCGCTGGACGCGCTGAAGCTGTGGCAGGGCGGCTTCCTGCCGGTTGCCGGCTGGGCCGCGGGCGTCGCCGTCCTGCTGCTGGCGCTGCTGCGCCGGGCGCGCGGGGTGGCGCTGCCGCTGGTCCTGGGCGGCGCGGCGGCACTGGCCGGGCATCAGGCCGTCCTTGCCGCGCTGCCGCGCCCTTCGGTCACCTTGCCCAACATGCAGCTGATCGCGCTGGACGGGCGCGGGGTGCGGCTCGAGGGGCGGGGCTGGCCCATGGTGCTGAACCTCTGGGCGACCTGGTGCCCGCCCTGCCGGCGCGAGATGCCGATGATGACCGACCTGGCCGCGAATACGCCCGGCGTCGAGTTCGTTTTCGCCAACCAGGGCGAGGATGCCGGGCAGGTGCTGGCCTTCCTGGCGGCCGAGAAACTGCCCGACCAGGGCATGATCCGCGATCCGCACAACCGGCTGATGGGGGCGCTTGGCGCGATCGGCCTGCCCTCGACGCTGGTCTTCGACGCCAAGGGCCGGCTGGTCGCGGCGCATACCGGCGAGATCTCGCGCGCCGCCCTGACCCGGATGATCGCGCAAGCGACAGGAGATTCAAGATGAACCGCATCCCGGCCCTTTTGGCGGGCGCCATGCTGCTGGCCTTGGCGGCCTGCGCCTCGACCAGGCAGCCCGCGGTTCCGGCCGCGCCGCCGCCGCCCACCGTCAGTCCCGAGGTGGCGGCCCTGTATGGCGCTGTCGAGGATAACGGCCACCATATCCCCGCCGTCGATCCCAGGCTGCTGACCGAGGACAAGGCGCGGCAGGTCGTAGATTACTGGAGCGACGAGAAGCCGGGCACGATCATCGTCGATCCCCATGCCCGCTATCTCTATCAGGTGCGGCCCGGCAACAAGGCGATGCGCTATGCCGTCGCCGTGGGCGCGGCCGGCTACGGCTTCACCGGCCGGGCGCATATCCCCTATCAGCGCGACTGGCCAAGCTGGAAGCCGACCGACAACATGATCGCGACCCAGCCCGAGCTTTACGGCCCGGTCGAAAAGGGGCTGGAGGGCGGCATCGGCAACCCGCTGGGCGCCCGGGCGCTGTATCTGCACAATGGCCAGGGCGACACCTATTACCGCATCCACGGCACCATGGACCCGGCCTCGATCGGGCAGGCGACCTCGGCGGGCTGCATCCGGCTGTTCAACCAGGACATCATCCACCTGGCCAGCCAGACCGACAGCATGGCCAGGGTGATCGTGCTGAGCGAGGCGGAATCCGGCAAGGGCACGCTGCCGCCGGACCAGCCGCTGCCATTGTCCGCCCTTGGGACCGAACAGACAGGAGAAACGATATGAGCATCACCCGACGCGACATTCTGGCCGGGGCCGCCGGGTTCGGTCTGGCGGGCACCGCCGGCGGGGCGATCCTGCTGGGCAGGGACCGGGCCGGGGGAAGCGGCGGCGACAAATCCGCCGCCGCGGCCGAGATGAGCACCGACGAGGTGCTGCGCGACCCCGACAATCCGGTGCTGGGCAATCCCGAGGGGGCGCTGACCATCGTCGAATATTTCGACTACCAGTGCCCCTATTGCAAGATGGGCCACGCGATGCTGACCGACGTGGTGGCGAAGGATGGCGATATCCGGCTGGTGATGAAGGACTGGCCGATCTTCGGGGCGCCCTCGGTCCTGGCCAGCCAGCTGGTCCTGGGGGCGGCCTCGATGGGCGATTACGCGCAGGCCCATGCGGCGCTGATGGCGACCGAGGCACGGCTGACCGAGGATCAGATCCGGCAGGTGCTGGGCGACGGCGGCATCGACACCGTGGCGGCGCTGGCGGCCTATCGCGCCGAACGCGGCAAATGGGACGGGCTGTTGGCGCGCAATTCGGCGCAGGCGGCGGCGCTGGGTCTGCGCGGCACGCCGGCCTTCATCATCGGCAAGACGATCTATCCCGGCGCGCTGGACGAGACGCGCCTGCGCGGCGCCATCGCCGAGGCGCGGCGGACGTCCTGAACAAGATGCCCTAGAAAGGGCGGGAATCCCGCCGACATCGCCTTGCGGCGCCGCCGCCGGGCCTCGATACCTGAAGGAGAGACCATGCACCGTCGAAGCCTTATCCTTGCGGGGGCCAGCCTGCTGGCGCTGCCGGCCCTGGACCGGACCGCCGCCCTTGCGCAGGAGCGCGCCAACCCCATGCCCGACAATCTGCGCAAGTCGCTGGAGCGCGATCCGACGGCGCCGGTCCTGGGCAATCCGCAGGGCGACATCACCCTGACCGAGTTCTTCGACTACAACTGCCCGTTCTGCCGCAAGATGGTCGAGCCGATGCACCGGCTGATCTCGTCGGACAAGAACCTGCGGGTGGTGTTCCGCGAATGGCCGGTCTTCGGCGAGGATTCGGATTTCGCCGCCCGGGCCTCGCTGGCCTCGCTGCAACAGGGCCGGTACTGGCAGTTCCACACCGCGCTGTTCCGCACCAAGGGCCGGGTGACGCAGGAGGCCACCATGCGCGCCGCCCGCGACATCGGCCTGGACACCGCCCGGCTGGAACGCGACATGGCGGCCGAGCCGGTCGAGCGCCACATCTCCATGAGCTCGATGCTGGCCGAGCATATGGGGCTGATCGGCACCCCGACCTTCGTCGCCGGGGACGAGGGCGCCTTCGGCCAATACAGCCTCGACGAGCTGCGCGGGCTGGTCCAGCGCGCAAGAGAGACGATGGGATGAATAAGGGGGGCGGTCGCCGGGAAGCGCCGCCGCCGGATTCGATCCCGGATGCGGCGCCGCGCCGCCCCCGCGCGATCCCGGCGTTCGGTCGCTGCGGGGTCAGGTGATTTCACAGGCAGGCGCCGCGCAACTCGCCACGAGCCATTCCCGGAACGCGCCTTGCCCGGTGGTTTCGGGGCTGGCATGCAGGCGCGTCAGCCAATAATCGCCGGCGGCAAGCTCGGATGCGAATGGCCGGACCAGCCGTCCGGCCCGGGTCCAGGACGAAAACAGCGCGACCGGCACCAGCCCCACGCCATGGGACCGGGCCGCCATTTCGGCGATGGCCAGCGAGCTGTCGAAGACCGGGCCGCGCAGCTGCGGGGCCGGCAGTCCGTGGCCGGCGAACCACCGCTCCCATTCATTGGCGCGATAGGATCGCAGCAGCGGCGCCGACAGCAGATCCTCGACCCGGCGCAGGCGCCCGGCCAGGTCGGGGCTGCACACCGCCATCATCGCGCCGCCCATCAGTCTGGTCGCCGCCGCGCCGTGCCAGCTGCCGTCGCCGAACCGCACCGCCAGGTCCAGCCCTTCGCCCGCCAGGTCGACGCGGTTGTTGTTGGTGTGGATGCGCAGGTCGAGAAAGGGGTGCAGCCGCTGGAAATCGCCGATGCGGGGGATCAGCCATTCCGTGGCGAAGCTGTTGACGACGCCCAGGTTGATCGTCTCGTGATAGTGCCCGGCGGAAAACCGGTCCAGCGTGCCGGACATCTCGTCGAAGATCCGGGTCAGGACCGGGGCCAGCATGATCCCTTCCTCGGTCAGCACCAGCCCGCGCGGGACGCGGCGGAACAGCGTGACCCCCAGGCGCTCCTCCAGCCCGCGGATCTGGTGGCTCAGCGCCGCCTGCGTCACGCAAAGCTCGATGGCGGCGCGGGTCAGGTTCAGATGGCGCGAGGCCACCTCGAAGGCGCGCAGGGCGTTCAGGGGCAGGTGCGGGCGATCCATGCCGCCGAAATTAGATTATCTCATGGCTGAAGTGAAATATGATCGTTTGTGCGCCGTCGCCGCTTCGCTTTAACTGGGCGCGTGGCGGCCACAGCCGGGCCGCCCCGATATGAGCAGAGCGGAAACATGAATATGCGTTATGGATGCGTGAGCCTTGGCCTGGCCGCGGCCGGCCTTGCCATGCCGGCCGCGGCGATGAGCGAGGCCGAGTTCCGGCAGATGGCGGCCGGGATCTTCGCCCCCGTCATCGCCGAGCATGACATTCCCGGCCTTGCCGTCGGCGTGACCTGGCGGGGGCGGGACTATGTCTATACCGCCGGCATGGCCGACCGCGCGGCCGCGGTGCCCGTCACGGCCGGGACGCTGTTCGAGCTGGGCTCGATCAGCAAGACCTTCAACGTGACGCTGGCCGCGCTGGCGGCGCAATAGGGACGCCTGACGCTGGCCGATCCCGTCGCGGCGCATCTGCCGGAATTGCAGGGCAGCGCGATCGGCTCGGTCTCGCTGATGGACCTCGCCACCCATCAGACCGGCGGCCTGCCGCTGCAGGTGCCGGACGGGGCCGGTGACGACGACAGGCTGATGCGCTGCCTGCAGGACTGGCAGCCGGTGCCGGGCCAGGGCGAGCGGTCCTATTCGAACATCAGCATCGGCCTTTTGGGACGCATCACCGCCGGCGCTTTCGGCGAACCCTATGCCGAGGCGCTGCGAAGCCATGTCCTGCAGCCGCTGGGGCTGGAAAGCACCCATGTCGACGTGCCGAAGGCCGAGATGCGTCGCTATGCCTGGGGCTATGCGCGCCGGGACGACAGCGCCATTCGGGTGAATCCGGGCATGCTGGACGACGAGGCCTATGGTCTGAAAGCGGATCTGCACGACCTGCTGCGCTTCCTGCGGATCAACCTGGGCGATGCGGATGTCCCGCCGGATCTGCGCCGGGCCGTGGCGCAGACCCATGCCGGCCAGACGGGGACGCGGCATTTCCAGCAGGCGATGATCTGGGAACGCTATCCCTGGCCGGTTCCGCGCGATCAGTTGTTGGCCGGGAATGCGACGGAAATGGCCAGGGAAAGCCAGCCCGCCACCCGGCTGGCGCTGCCCGATGCGTCCGACCATGCGGTGCTGTTCAGCAAGACCGGATCGACGAACGGCTTCGGCGGCTATGTCGCCTTCATCCCGGATGCGGATCTGGGCCTGGTCATCCTGGCCAATCGCAGCATTCCCAATCCCGCCCGCGTGGATGCCGGGCTGACGCTGATCAAGGCCGTTCTGGACGCGGCCGAATGAAGGCGCCCCTCCGGTTCCGAAGGCCGTGCGCCATGCCGAGGCGGTGCTTGATGCGCGGTTTCCGGGCCAGCGTTGCCGGGCCGGGCCCGGATGGCAAGCCGGCGCAGATCGGCGCGATCTGCATAACCGGAACCAAGGCCCCGCTGGATGAACGCAATGCGCAAATCGCCCGGATCGGCACGGCGATCGTGCTGATGCGTCCTTTGCGCTAGCCAAGATCGCCACGCCACGCCGCAACGCGACACCGGCGCCGGCCGGCCGCTTGCTGTTCTGCCCGGCCTCGATGCGGCCATCAGGCGCCCCCGCCGCCTTGCCGGTTCCGCCGGTCCCTGCCTTGCCGGGCGCCCCGCCTTTCGCCTTGCCAAGTTTCATTTTTCGGAATTTATGGTGTCGGGATTTGATCCACGGCCTGGGAAAGGCGTTTGATGAGCAGTGACACCCCCTCGGACGGTCCATTGGATCGCGCCCTTGCGATCCTGGATTTCGTCGCCAGCCAGCGAAAGCCGGTCACCACCGCCGAGATCGCCCAGGAACTGGGCCTGCCGGTGCCGACGGCCCATCGGCTGATCAGCAATCTCGAGGCGCGGCAGATGGTGCAAAAGGCCCCCGGCACCAAGCGGTTCTGGGTCGGCAACCGTCTTGTGGTGCTGGCGGGCAAGACCATCAGCAACGCCTTCCGCACCGCCCGGCGCCATGCGGTCCTGACCGCCGTGGCCGGCGAACTCGGCGAGCAATGCGAGATCGGCATCGTCCGCAACAACCGCGTCGTCTATGTGGACAGCGTGCGCGTCGCCCCTTCGCAGGGCCTGCAATTCGATCCCGGCGCCGATGCGCCGCTGCATTGCACCTCGACCGGCAAGATCTATCTCAGCCGGATGCCCGGCGCGGCGCGCGACAAGCTGGTCAGGACATTGCCGGTGCAGCAGCACACGCCGAACACCATCACCGATCCCGACGCCCTGCTGGCCGTGCTGGCCGAGGTGCGGCGCAACGGCTGGGCCAGCACCAACGAGGAATATGTCCAGGGCGTCGTCGGCTGCGCGGTGCCGATCACCGCCCCCGACGGCACCTTGATCGCCTGTCTTGGCGTCTCGGTGCCGACGGCGCGGGTGCGCTACGAGGCGCTTGGGGCCTTCATCGAACCCTTGCAGCGCGCCGCGCATCTGCTGGCGCAGACGATCCTGGACGGCGAGGACGAAGACGGCTGACGGGAAACCTCATCCCTTGGGACCAGAGCCGGCGGAGGGATTCCATGATTTATCAATTTTCGGAATAATTGAATCCGAAAAGAGAAATTATTCCGTGACAGGGGCACCATCCTCTCGCATCCTGATTTTCGAAATCATTGATCTCGGAAATTGATCATCGGAAGGGTTCACCTTTCTGGCGGCCGATCCACGGGATGCAGCAGGAGAGCGATCCATGTCCTATGACGTTGCCGCGGCACGGCGACTTTTCCCGGCGGTTGAGCGGATGACCTATCTGGATGCGGGCTTCCAGTCGCCGCTGTCGGTGCCGGTGAAACAGCGGCTCGAGGCGTTCATCGCCTCTGCCTTCGATACCGCCGGCCCCAAGTCCGAATGGCTTGCCGGCATGGAGACGGTGCGCGGCCGGCTGGCGGCGTTCGTGAACGCGGCGCCCGAGGAGATCGCCTTCACCAAGAACACCTCCGAGGCGATGAACATCGCCGCCAACGCCCTGCCGCTGGAAGCCGGGGACGAGGTGCTGATGCTGGAGGGCGACCACCCGAACAACGCCTATGCCTTCCTGAACCTGGCCCGCAAGGGCGTCGAGACCCGCTTCCTGCCGATGCCCGAGATCGTGGACGGCGCCTTTTTCGAGCGGCATCTGGACGCGCGGACCCGCGCCATCTCGATGTCGCTGGTGACCTTCCATGCCGGGCATCTGTTCGATGTCGAAAGCGTCGGCCGGCTGTGCCGGGAACGCGGGCTTTTCTTTGTCGTGGACGTGATGCAGGGCATCGGCGTCGTGCCGGTGGACGTGAAGAAGATCGGCGCCACCTTCGTCGGCTCGGGCACCCACAAGGGGCTGCTGCTGCCGCAGGGGCTGGGCTTTCTGTACTGGAACCGCGAGGCGGTCGATGCCCAGCCCAGCTACATGGCCGCGATCACGCTGGAAAACCCGCCCGCCGACCTGATCGCGCGGCATGACAACATGGCCGTCGCCAGCACCGCCCGCCGGTTTGAGATCGGCAATTTCAACCTGCCCGCCGTGCTGGGGCTGGGCGGGGCGCTGGAGCTGCTGGACGGCATCGGCGTCGCCGAGATCCAGCGGCATTGCCATGCCCTGGGCGACCGGCTGATCGCCGGGCTGGACCGGCTGGGCGTCGGGCTTGTCGGCCCGCGGGCGCACCGGCACCGGGCGCCGCATATCTATGTCGCCGCGCTGCCCGCCGCCGAATGGCTGCCCTATTTCACCGAACAGAACATCCGCCTGTCGCCCGAACGCGACGGGGTGCGCATCTCGCTGGGCCTGTTCAGCACCGAGGCGGATATCGACCGCTTCCTCGACGCGGTCGAGGCCCGGTTGCGCGCCAGCGCCGCCGCCTGAGCAAGACGCGCCGGGCATGGCCCATGCCCGGCGCGACAAGAAACGAACCGACCAACAAGGGAACCACCATGAACAGCATCAAAAGCCTTGGCCTGTGCGGCGTTCTCGCCGGCGCGGCCCTTGCCGCCCCCGCCCATGCCGACAGCGTGACGCTGGAGCGCATCGCCGCGAACCAGGCCATCACCATCGGCTATCGCGAGGCCTCGATCCCGTTTTCCTATCTCGGCGCCGACCAGCAGCCGATCGGCTTCTCGCTCGACCTGTGCGCGCGGATCGTGGACAGCGTCGAGGCGAAGCTCGGACAGGAGATCCAGGTGAACTACGTCCCGGTCAATTCCTCGAACCGCATCCCGCTGATCCAGAACGGCACCGTGGACATCGAATGCGGCGGCACGGCGAACAACAAGACCCGGCAGGAACAGGTCTCGTTCAGCGTCGCGACCTTCGTCAGCCAGCCGCGCTGGCTGGTCCTGGCCAGGAACGATTTCAAGACCGCCGAGGACCTGAAGGGCAAGACCGTCGTCGCCACGCAGGGCTCGAACGCCGTGGGTTTCGCGCAGGCGCTTTCGGCGCAGGGCATGGACCTGAACCTTGCCCAGGCCAAGGATCACGCGGAATCCTTCCTGATGCTGACCTCGGGCCGCGCCGCCGCCTTCATGGAGGACGACATCCTGCTGGCCGGGCTTCGGGCCGCAGCGCCCGATCCCTCGGCGCTGGCCTTCCTGCCCGAGGCGTATGACCGGATCTATTACGGGCTGATGTTCACCAAGGACGATGCCGCATTCAAGGCCGTGGTGGACGACACGCTGAAGGGGCTGATGGCCTCGGGCGAGTTCACCGCGATCTATGACAAGTGGTTCACCCAACCGATCCCGCCGCGGAACGAGAACCTTGATTTCGCCATGGGCGAGACGCTGAAGGAACGGGTCGCCAATCCCAGCGACGCCGTCGAGTGACAGCAATCCCGGCCGGGTGGCGGCCCGCGCAGCCCGGCCCCAAGTGAAGGTTATCGGCATGTTCGACGTGCTCTTTCACCCTGCGATAGACGGGCAGCTTTACATCCAGTGGCTGTTGTCCGGCCTGATGTGGACGCTGCTTCTGGCCGTTGGCGGCTGGTGGATCGCCTTTGCCATCGGCGTGCTGGTGGGCGTCGGGCGGACCAGCCGCAACCGGGCCATCGCCCTGGCCGCGCGGCTTTATGTCGAGATCTTCCGCAACATCCCGGTGCTGGTGCAGATGTTCCTGTGGTATTTCGTGCTGCCCGAGCTTCTGCCCAGCGGCCTGGGCGACCGGATCAAGCAGATGCCGCCGCCCTGGGGCGCCTTTTTCCCGGCCCTGGCCTGTCTCAGCCTCTATACTGCGGCGCGCGTCGCCGAACAGGTGCGGGCGGGCATCGAGGCGCTGCCGGCCGGCCAGGACGAGGCCGCCGCGGCGCTGGGGCTTTCGGCCTGGGCCACCCGGCGCCACATCATCGTGCCGCAGGCCCTGCGGCTGATCGTCCCCAGCCTGACCAGCGAGGTGATGGGGATCTACAAGAACACCTCGGTGGCCCTGACCATCGGCCTGCTGGAACTGACCGCGCAGGCGCGGCAGATCTCCGAGGCGACCTTCCAGACCTTCGGCGCCTTCGCGGCGGCGACGATCATCTACCTGTTGCTGGCGCTGGTCGCCTATCGGCTGATGCTGTGGATCGACCGTCGCTTCCAGATCCCCGGCAGCGCGCCGGCCCGCAAGGCGCGCCGTCTTCCCATGCTGCGGCGCGGAGGTGCGCTATGAACGCGCTGGATTTCTCGGTCGTCGTCGATGCCCTGCCGTTCCTGTGGAAGGGGCTGCAATTCTCGCTGCTGCTGACCGCGGTGGCCTTCGCCGCCGGGCTGGTGCTGGGCACCGGGCTGGCGCTGGTCCAGCATCTGCAGGTGCCGGTGCTGGCGCCGCTTGCCAAGGGCTATGTGGCGCTGATCCGCTCGATCCCGCTGATCATGGTGCTGTTCTGGTTCTTCTTCCTGGTGCCCCTGATCGCGGGCTGGATGTTCAACAACGGCCGGCCGATGCCGGTGGGCGGGGTGCTGACGGCGTTCCTGACCTTCTCGCTGTTCGAGGCGGCCTATTATTCCGAGATCATCCGCGTCGGCCTGCGCTCGGTCGGCAAGGGCCAATACGATGCCGCCGACGCGCTGTCGCTTTCGACCCTGCAGACCTATCGGCACATCATCCTGCCGCAGGTGTTCCGGGTGACCTCGCCGATCATCCTCAGCCAGACCATCATCCTGTTCCAGGACACCTCGCTGGTCTACGTCCTGTCGCTGACCGATCTGGTGGGCGCGGCCTCCAAGGTGGCGCAGCTGAACGGCCGGCTGGTCGAAATGTATCTGACCGTGGCGGCGGTCTATCTGGTGATCTGCACCGCCGCCTCGCAACTGGTCGCGGTCCTGCGCAAGCGCACCCGCATCGTCACCACCCGCTAGAAAGGTTTCCGGCCATGCACCGCTCCGTTCCCACGGATCCCGTCATCAGGCTGACCGATGTCAACAAGCATTACGGCGCCTTCCACGCCCTGCGCGACGTGAACCTTGCGGTCGCGAAGGGCGAGAAGATCATCATCTGCGGCCCCTCCGGCTCGGGCAAGTCGACGCTGATCCGCTGCATCAACCGCATCGAGCGGCACGACAGCGGCGAGATCCTGGTCGACGGCCACCGGCTGACCGGGGAAACCAGGGACGTCGCCGCCATTCGCCGCGAGGTCGGCATGGTCTTCCAGAGCTTCAACCTGTTCCCGCATATGACCATCCTGCAGAACTGCACCATCGCCCCGCGCAAGTCGCGCGGCCTCGGCAAGGCCGAGGCGGAGGAGCGCGCCATGCATTACCTGACCAAGGTGCGCATCCCCGATCAGGCCGGGAAATATCCCGGCCAGCTTTCCGGCGGCCAGCAGCAGCGCGTCGCCATCGCGCGGGCGCTGTGCATGCAGCCGCGGGTGATGCTTTTCGACGAGCCGACCTCGGCGCTGGACCCCGAAATGGTCAAGGAGGTGCTCGACACCATGGTGGAACTGGCCGAGGAGGGCATGACCATGCTGTGCGTCACCCATGAGATGGGCTTCGCGCGGCAGGTCGCCGACCGGGTGATCTTCATGGATCGCGGCGAAAAGATCGAGGAGGCGGCGCCCGGCGATTTCTTCACCAGCCCGCAAAGCCCCCGCGCGCGGGAGTTCCTGCAGCAGGTCATCCACTGATCGGCGGCGGGCATTGCAGGGCCATCCGGCCCGCGTCGGATGCGCCGCTTTCCCTGCCTTCTGCCATCGGAACGCGGGCTTCGGCAAAGCGCAGGGCCGCTTCCCGCCGCCCGGCGCCGGTGAAGGTCACGGCGCTGCGGCGCCCCCGAAGCCGCCGGCCGGGCCTGGCGGCGCAGCGACCATTCTACAACGCGTGCCGCCCTACCTGCCCCGCGCCGGCATCGCGTCCGGTGCGCAGCGGTTCGGCGTGCCCGCATGGGTCGGCGCCGGTCGATCCCGCGGCGCGACGGTCACGATTGTCCGAAGCGGCTGCGCAGCGCATCCAGCACCAGGCGATCGACGAAATTGGCGTGCATCATGATCCCCATCGCTTCCTGGTCGACCGGATAGGCGGTGAGTGACGAGAAACCCGGCACGTCCGCCCCCGCGACCAGGAAGAACCCCGAGGCGCCCATCTTGCGCTCTGCGAGGTCCAGCCGGTCGAGAAACATCGCCTGCACCGTATCGGGCCGGAACCCCTTCATGCGGTAATTGGTCATCGGCTGGCGCTTGAACTCGGCCTCCGGCAGCAGGTTCTCCATCATCAGGTCCGACATGGTCGCGGCGATCTGGTCCAGGGGCGCATCCGCCGCCCGCGCGCCCTCGGGCACCGCCACGCCGAAGATGCCGATGGCGCTGTTGCCGCCCTCGTCGGCGCGGTCCAGCCAGATCGCCGCCGAGATCGGCGCCGATTGCGGCTTGCCCGGATCGAAGGCTTGCCAATGCGGCGGCAGGCGATAGTCGAACATCGCGCCCGAGGGCAGGCGGATCCGATGCGCGACCAGCCCGTCGGCGATCGGGTCGGCGATCGGGTCGCGGAATTCCAGCGAACCGACCATGGCCGCAAGCCTCGGGGCCTGGGCCTCGAAATCCTCCAGCGTGGTGTCGGCGCGGATGATCAGCAGGTCGGTGCCGCGCCGCCAGACGCTGATCCGCGTCCTGCGGCCAAAGCCGCTGTCATCCTCGCCGGTCATGACTTCGCCGAAATCGCGCTCGTCGCCGTAAAGGCCGTAATTCTTCGGCCCCCAGACCCGTGCCAGCAGGCGGGCGTAATCCGGCGCCAGGGCGACGCGCTCGGCGGGGATGCGCGCGGCATGGACCGAGATCTGCAAGCGGTCGCGATCCTCGGGCGCATAGCCCAGCCACAGGCGCCGGAACTCGGTGAACATGCCCGATTCGTCGAAATCGCCGACCGTCTCGGCGCTTTCGAACCATTCCAGCCCCTCGGGCAGCGCGGTGCGGAACTGCAGGCCGGGGAAATCGGGCAGCGCCAACCCGCGCTCGGAAAGCCTGCCCTTGCTGCGGGCCAGCGGCTCGACGGGATTGGTCTCTTGTGCCATCGTCATGCGTCCATTCATCATTGCGGCCGCGCCGGCCAGGCCGAGCGCGCCAAGCATCCGTCTGCGGTCCATCATCAGTTCCATAGCCAGTTCCAGCCGTCCTTGATCCGGGCCCAGGCCTTGTCCAACCCGGTCAGCCCGCCACCGACCTTCACGCCGGCGCCGACGCCCAGGCCCAGCTTGGCGCCGGCCTCGGCGCGCAGCTTGCCCTTCTTGTAGCCGGCTTCGGCATTGGCCTCGGCCTGCGCGCCGACCGCGCCGCTGGCCTCGGCATTCAGCACGATGCCGAAATCCCAGTCGTCGTTCAGCGGCGTGGCGTTCTGGTCGAAAAGCCAGTTATAGAGCGTCACCGCGGCGCGGCTGGCGCGCGTGGGGGTGATGCCCAGCTCGCCGCCGATCTTGCCCTCGACCAGATTGGCCGAGGCGCCCAGCTTGCCGCCCAGCGTCGCCTGTTCGGCGGTGAAGATCGCCTCGCCCTTGGCTTCTGCCTCGGCCTTCAGCGCCGCGCCTTCGGCCGAGCCGACCAGCAGCTCGTCCTCCTTCGAGGAAACCTCGCCCTGCGCGACATAGGCGGATGCGGCGGCCTTGGCCTCGGCCTCCAGCCCCTTGGTGGTCAGCGCGCCCTTCCAATCGGCCTGCGCCTCGGCGCCCAGCACCGCGCCATTGCCCGAGAAGGCCGAATCGGCATCGCCGAAATCGCCCTGGGCGACGGCGACCGACGCCTTGTCGGTCTTGTCAGAGACCTCGGCCAGGGTGAATTCGGCATCGTCCCACTTGCCGCGCCAGTCGGTATCGGCCTCGTAGGTGCCGTCCGGGTTGCGGCGCGTATAGCCGGACCTGACATATTCGCGGATGCCGCGCCGCCATTCCTCGCTGGTGCCGCCGTCCTTGGTCTTGCGCTCGGCCTGGCCGAATTCCCATTTCGGCCCGTCCTCCTCGTCCGGCTGCTCGCCTTCCGGCTTTGCGGGCGGGACGAGATGGTTCGAGCCGACGCCCTGCAGATAGTCCTGCAGGGTCGGGATCGCAAACTGATCGAAGCTGCCGCTGGTGGCCGGGCCGCCCTGCGGCGCCCAGGGGGTGCTGGCGGTCTGTTGCTCGGGCAGGCGCCAGGGGGGGCCTTTCCAGGGCCCGGCCGGCGGTTGGTCCCATCGGGTGAACAGCCGGGTGTCGGTTTTCAGCATGTTCTGCGCCGGCGGGCGGCCTTTGGGGAAAAAGGTGGTCGCGCCGGTAAAGGGCCAGATCGTCGGATCCTCCGCCCGGCATTGGCCATAGGGCAAAGCGGCATCACCGATCAGGATCGACGGTTTCGGCAGGCTGTTTCCTCCGGGGCCACCCATGTCGTCAGTTCTGCGAGATTTTGTCGGCTTTCAGCCGGATATGCTTGCCCTGGATCACCACGTCGCCTTCCTTCGACATGGTGATCATCGAGTTCTCGCCGACCTTGATGGTCAGCTGGTCGCCCACCCGGATGTTGTGGATCTTGCCGATATCGGTATCGGCGCGGCCACGCACGATCAGGCTGTGCGACTTGCCGACGCTGGTCTGGAAGGTATGGCCGACCATGATCGACTTCGCGGCGCCGACGATCTCGGACGAGCCGATGCCGACGATCTCGGAACGGTTCTTCTCGACGAACAGCTGGAAGTTGCCCTTGGCGAAGTTGAACGGGTCGGGGATCTTCATCTTGCCAAGCGCGCTGCCGAGCTTGTCGAAAAGCAGCTTCGACTTGCTGCGCAGCAGGTCCGACAGCGGGTTCTGGCCGACCGCGATGGACATGTTGCCCGAGACGAGCTCGTCATGGTCGCCGCCGACCTCGATCGACTTGTCGTGGCCGACGACCTCGGCCTGATTCCGCCCGACCTCCTTGGCGCGATCGTTGAGGATCTCCAGGTTCATGTCCTTCTGGGCATGGACGAAGATTTCTTCCTCGCCCTTCTGGTCCTCGAAGCGCAGCTCGTTGAAGCCCTTGCCCTGATGGGTATTGGTCCGGAAGGTCGAGCGCGTCTTGTGCTTGGGCAGCTCGTAAGGCACGCCATTCTTCCCGTTGAACACATTCCCGGTGACCAGCGGCTTGTCCGGATCGCCTTCCAGGAACTCGACCACGACCTCCATGCCGATCCTGGGGATGACCATGCCGCCCCAGCCGGCGCCGGCCCAGTTCTGCGACACCCGGCAGCGCATCGAATGCGCGCCCGCCAGATCCCAGTGGAACCGCACCAGGATGCGGCCGTATTCGTCGCAGTCGATCTCGCCCTCGCCGACCACCATCGCCGTCTGCGGGCCGTGCACCACGGGGACCGCCGTCCGCCGCGGCGGCACCATCGGCGCGGTGTCCGGCATCAGGGCGTAGCTGCCGGTGAAGGCATAGCCGTCGCTGCCCGAGCCGCCCGAGCCATAGGCTTCCGACACGAAATGATGCGAGGCCGAGAGGCAGAGATAGGTCTCGCCCGTGCCCGGCACCGGGTCGCCCGCAAGCGTCACCCGCCGCCCCGCCCGCAGGCTGGCGCAGTCGCCCACCGCACGGTTGCGGCGATCCGTGCCGCGTTCCTGGCTGGTGCGCAGCCCCGCCACCAGCTTGCCCACGTCCTGCCCCGGATAGTCGCCCGGATAATCAAAGCTCTCGATCTGGCCCTGGGCATGGGCGGCATCGCCCAGCCGGTCGGCCTCCATCGCCTGGTCGGGCTTCTTGAAATTGTAGTCGGTCAGCCGGATGGCGCCGGTGGTCAGGTTGCGCTCGGGCGCCCAGTCCCAGAAATGCTCGCCACCTCCTTCTCCGGCCGCCTGGTGATGGCCGTCGTAGCTTTTATAGGGCCGCGAACCGATGGTTTCATGCGCCAGCACGTCGTCGGTCAGCACCAGCGTGTGGCTGCCCGGGGCGTGGCGGAAATGGAAGGAGATGCCGTGCCGCTCCATCTGCCGGCGGGCGAAACCGAGGTCGGATTCGCGATATTGCACGGTGTATTCGAGGGTCGGATAATCCTGCGAGAGCTGGAACTCGACCGCCGGATCGCCGAGCTGGGCGTAGTCGGCAAGCAGTTCCTGCAGGATCTGCACCACGGTCCTGTTGTGAAAGATCCGCTGGTTGCGGCGGCGCGAGGCGAGCCAGAACCAGGGTCGCAGGGTCAGGTCGTAGCGATGGCCGTTCTCGCCCACCCCGGCCCAGCGGGCCTGGGTGACGATGCCGTCGAAGGGTTGCGGGCCGTCGCGGGTCTCGATTTCGACCGTGGCATGGGTGCCGATCAGCGCGTCGAAGTCGAGATCGGCGCGGGTGGCCAGTGCCTCGACGCGGTAGTCGAACAGCTCGTTCAGGTGGTCCGTGCCGTCGAAGCGCAAAAGCGCCAGCGTGTCGGGGCCGAGGGCGGTCGTCAAACGGCCCAGCCGCTCGGACTGGCGCAGGGGGGCGTTCATGAAAAAGGCCTCCGCGGGGGAAAAATGGGTCAAACTGAAACTGCGGGGAGTATGCCCAAGCATCAGGGCAATGCCAAGGCCGGGAACCAGCCTTCCGGCGCCGGCGCCCCGGCCGCGTCATGTGGTCCCCGTTCCCGGCGTCGGGCAGGCGGCGTGGATCTTAGCCCTGCGGGTCCGTGCGTCGCGCCTGCGCCGGGATGTGGAACCGGGCCTCGCGCACCAGGGCGCCCGGATGCGACACCACCTGCAAGCTGAAATCATGCGCGGCGCGGACCGCCGCGACCGGATCGGCGCCGTGCAGGCCGGCCGCCAGGAAGGCGGCGTTGAAGCTGTCGCCGGCGGCGGTGCTGTCCACCGGGGCGACGCGGGGCAGGCCCTCGACCAGCCGGCAGCCCTGCGCATCGGCCAGCAGCACCGGGCCGCCGCCGTTCTTGACCACCACCCGGCCGGCGCCCAGCCGCAGATAGCGCGCGGCGGTCGCCCGGGCATCGGCATCGCCGAAATGCGCCATCTCGTCATCAAGGCTGGGCAGCAGCAGGTCGGCGCAGCTTGCCGCGGCCTCGATCCAGCCGCGCATCTCGGCGGCGCCGGCCCAAAGCCGCGGCCGCAGGTTCGGATCGAACACCACCTGCGTTCCCGCAGCCCGCGCGACGCGCAGCGCCTCCAGCAAGGCCCGGCGCCCGGCCTCGGGCAGGATCGCCAGGGTGATCCCGGACAGGCAGGCGATGCGGCAGCCGGCCAGCGCCGCGCGCAGCCGCCCGGGATCGTCGGCCAGCCGCCGCGCCGCCGAATGGTCGCGCCAATAGCTGAAACTGCGCTCGCCCTTGCTGAGCGAGATGGCATAAAGGCCGATCTCGCGCTCGGGGTCGCGGGCGACATGGTCGGTGCCGATGCCCTCGGCGGCCAGGAAGTCCAGCATCTGCCGGGAATATTCGCCGGTGCCGACGCGGCTGAAATAGCCGACCCGCCAGTCCGGGCCAAGGCTGCGGCGCAGATACCAGGCCATGTTCAGCGTGTCGCCGGCAATGCCCATCCGCCACAGGCCGCCGCCGGCCGGCGACAGCTCGACCATGGCTTCGCCGATGCAAAGGATCAGCGGCGCGTTCATCCTTGCGCCCCGTGGCGCAGCGCCCGTTCGACGCCGCGCAGCTCGGCCAGTCCTTTCAGCCGGCCGATGGCGGGATAGCCGGGCTGCCCGCCGCGGCCGATATCGTCCAGGATGTCCTGGCCGTGATCGGGCCGCATCGGGATGGTCCGATCGGCGCGGCCGGCCGCGCGGCGGCGGGCTTCCTCGCGCAGCACCGCGGCGACCAGCGCCACCATGTCGGTCTGGCCGCCCAGATGCTCGTCCTCGAAGAACGAACCGCGAAGCGCGTCGCCGTCGCGGCGCACATTGCGCAGATGCAGGAAATGCACCCGGTCGCCCAGCCGCGCCATCATGCCCGGCAGGTCGTTGTCCGGCCGCGCCCCCAGCGAGCCCGAGCAAAGCGTGATGCCGTTCGCCGGCAGGTCCACGGCGGCCATGCGCTCGGCGTAATCGGCCTCGGTGGACATCACCCGCGGCAGGCCCAGCAGCGGAAAGGGCGGATCGTCGGGATGGCAGCAGAGCCGCATCCCGATCTGCTGCGCGACCGGGGCGACCTGTTCCAGGAAGTCGTGGAAATGCCGGCGCAGCACCGTGTCCGTCACCGGGGCATAGCTGTCCAGCAGCGCCCGCACACCGTCCAGGGTGAAATGCTCGGCCGCGCCGGGCAGGCCGAAGACCACGTTGCCGGCCAGTTGCTCGCGCCGGGCCTCGTCCATGGCGGCGAAGCGGCGGGCGGCCTCGTCGCGGATCTCCTCGGGGAAATCCTCGGCCGCGCCCTTGCGCTGCAGGATATGGATGTCGAAGGCGGCGAAATCGGTGAAGTCGAACCGCATGCAGCGCGCGCCGTTCGGCCGCCGCCAGGCCAGGTCGGTGCGGGTCCAGTCCAGCACCGGCATGAAATTGTAGCAGATCACCTCGATCCCGGCGTCCTTCAGGTTGCGCATCGAGGCGATCCAGTGGGCGACATGATCGCGCCAGTCGCCGGTCTGGGTCTTGATCGCCTCGCTGACCGGCAGGCTTTCCACCACCTCCCATGCCAGGCCCGAGGGCGTGCCGTCGGCCATCGCCGCCAGTTCGGCCTGCCGGCGGGCGATTTCCCCGGGCGTCCAGACGGTTCCGGTCGGGACATGGTGCAGGGCGGTGACCACGCCCTGCACCCCCGCCTGCAGCATGTCGTCGATCGAGACCCGATCCTTGGGTCCGAACCAGCGCCAGGTATGTCGCATTCACTCCTCCGGGGAAACGGAACTACAGGCCCAGCATCTCGGGCTGTTCGGCGCGCAGCCGCGCCAGCGTCTCGTGGATGCGCGACAGGTGCAGGCCGATGGCGGCGACCGCCTTCTCCTCGTCCCGTTCGCGCAGGGCGGCCAGGATGATCTTGTGCTCCTCCATCGCGTTCTGGGCGTTATAGGACAGCGACAGGTAGCGGGCCCGGTCCATGTGGCCCTTGTTGTCCTTGACCAGGGTCCAGACGAACTCCAGCCCCGAGGCGGCGCAGATGTCGTGGTGGAACTGGTCGTCCAGCGCATGGAAGCCGCTGCGGTCGTCGGCGCGGATGGCGGCGTCCTGGCGCCGGATCAGTTCCGCCAGCGCGTCATGGTCCTGCGGGGTCAGCAGCCGCACCGCCTCGCGCAGACAGGCGGTTTCCAGCGCCAGGCGGATGAAATGCGCCTGCCGGATCGCCTCGGCCGAGATCTGCGTCACCACCGTCGCCCGTTGCGGGCGGATCTGGATGAAGCCCAGTTGCGACAGCCGGAAGAACGCATCGCGCACCGGCTGGCGCGAGACGCCCATCTGCGCCGCGACCTCGGCTTCGGACAGCCGGGCGCCGGGGGGCAGGGTCAGGTTGATGACCCGTTGGTAAAGCGCCTCATAGACCTGGTCGGTGACCGTGCGCGGGCGCAGGTCGTCCAGGATGGGCAGGGCGGCGGCATCTGTCGGCATCGGTGAAACCATGGCGTTGACGGTGGTGCCAGACTAGCATATTAGATGACTAGAGGAACCGCAAGGCGATTCGGGAGGAGCCCGGCAGTTCGAGGACCATGACCTGATCCCGCTGGCCTATTACGACGGCGGCGCGCGCAATTTCTACAACGCGAAGCAGCCGATCCGCACCGTCGAGGACCTGAAGGGGCTGAAGTTCCGCGTCATGCAGAACGACGTGTTCGTGGACATGATGTCGGCGCTTGGCGCCAATGCCACGCCGATGCCCTATGGCGAGGTCTATTCCTCGATCCAGACCGGGGTGATCGACGGGGCCGAGAACAATTTTCCCAGCTATGACAGCTCGGGCCACGCCGAGGTGGCGAAATATTTCACCCTGGACCAGCACCTGATGGTGCCGGAACTGGTCGCCGTGTCCAAGACCAGCTGGGACAAGCTGTCCCCCGAGGATCAGGAGATCATGCGGACGGCGGCCCGGAATTCGGCCACGCTGCAGCGCAAGCTGTGGGCCGAACAGGAAAAGGCCAGCGAGGCGAAGGTGGTGGCCGCCGGCGCCGAGGTGGTCAAGGACGTGGACAAGACCGCCTTCATCGAGGCGATGGCCCCGGTTTATGAGAAATACGTGACCACCCCCGAAGCCAGGGATCTGGTCAAGCGCATCCAGGAAACCCGGTGACATCGCGGCCCGCGCCATCCGGCCGCGGGCGCTTTCTTTCAGAGAACAAGGAGGGGGTGCCATGCAAGCCGGCATCGCTGCATTGTCGCGCCTGAACGGCTTTCTCAGCCGGGCCAGCCTGTGGCTGGCGGGGACGGGGCTGGTCCTGATGACGCTGATCGTCTTCGCCCAGGTCTTCATGCGCTACGTGATGAACGACAGCCTGCTTTGGGTCGAGCCGGTGGCCATCCTGCTGATGAGCTGGTTCATCTTTCTGGGCTCGGCGGTCGGGGTGCATGAAAGTTTTCACATGGGCTTCGACGTGCTGCTGTTCTTTTTGCCCGACCGCGCCGGAACCTGGCTGAAGGGCCTGTCCGACCTGTCGGTGCTGTGCTTCGGCATCGGCATGGCAGTCTATGGCTGGCAATTGATGGTCAAGACCTGGGGCACCACGCTGCCGGTGATCGGGCTGCCGGGCGGTTTCGGCTACATGCCGCTGTTCGCCGGCGGCCTGCTGATGACGCTGTTCGTGCTGGAGCATCTGCTGAAGCGGCTGACCGGCCGCATGGCCGAGGCCCAGCCGGACGCCGAAGACATCCTGATGACCGAAGCGTGACGGGGGCGGGCAACATCATGGAATACATGATTCTTTTCGGTGTCTTTACCCTGCTCATGCTGATCGGCACGCCCATCGCCTTCTGCCTGGGCATTTCGAGCCTGGCGACGGTGGTCTGGCTGGGCCTGCCGCCGCTGGTGGTGTTCCAGCGCCTGTCGGCGGGGATCTCGGTCTTCACGCTGATGGCGATTCCGTTCTTCATCTTCGCCGGCGACCTGATGGTCCGCGGCGGGATCGCCGCGCGGATCGTGCGCTTTGCCGGGTCGCTGATCGGCCATGTCCGCGGCGGGCTGGGACAGGTGAACATCGCCGCCTCGACGCTGTTCGGCGGCATCTCGGGTTCGGCCGTGGCCGAGGCGGCGGCGGTCGGCGGCATCATGATCCCGCAGATGAAGGACCGCGGCTATGGCGCGGATTACGCGGTCAACGTGACCTCGATGGCGGCGCTGATCGCGCTGATGCTGCCGCCCAGCCACAACATGATCATCTATTCGATCTCGGGCGGCGGGCGGATCTCGATCGCCGACCTGTTCACGGCCGGGATCGTTCCGGGCCTGCTGCTGGCGCTGGCGCTGTCCTTCACCGCCTGGATCGTCGCCGTGCGCCGCGGCTATGGGACGTGCATAACGACGTCGTTTGCGACGTCTCTTATGCGGGATTGAGGATGCGTGGCGCTTGGGTTGGAACGGCGGCGCCGGTGGGATGACGAGGAGAAGCTCGGGATCGTGCTGTCGGTTGGCGCTGATGGCGCGACGGTCTCCGCCATCGCCCTCGCCGCAACCGTCATCTACTGGTTATGAATCCTGACCCTGCGGTGCGGGCATGCAAAGGGCCGCAAAAATGCAGCCCGTGTCAGATCGAGTATTCCGGCGCGACCCTATCGACCGCAAGAGCGTCCGAGGTCAAGATACGATGCCGAATGCACTCATCCCCTGCGTGCGGGCGCGCCGGCCAATCGCAAGGATTTCGCCAATTTCATCCGCCGCAAGGCCAAGTTGTTCGGCATCGTTGCGGGCACCGGCTTCGTTCTGAATCATGCCGCCGATCAGCACCATGTTGCGGACATGGGTGAATTCGGCATCCGGTGCAAAGGCGGCTGCCCGGGCGATGCCGTAGGCCGTCGGGTCACGCTGCAGGCCCGTGACCAGCGCCAGGTTGCTGCGCACATCCAGGTTACGCGGATGCGATCGATGCAGCACATCCAGGATTGCCCGCGCTTCATCAAACCGGCTCAGGCCGGCTAGCGCACCTGCCCTGAGTTGCTGCACCTGAAGCGTGGTTCCACCGAGGGAGGTTCCCGTGTCCAGCGCGCCCTGAAAATCGCCCAGACCAAGCTGCGCCTCGCCAAATCCGATCCTTGCCTCGCGATCATTCGGGGCGATCAGCAGCGCCTCCCGATAGGCGCCCATCGCCCTGCTCCATTCACCCATTTCAGCCTGAAGCGCGCCGAACTCCTTCAGGGCCGCCACGTTGTTCGGCTGATCCTTGATGGAAGATTGTAGTTGCGCGAGCTTTTCCTGCTGGGAAACCATGGCGCCAGGGGATTGTCCGAAGTTCGGATCCGCACAGGCGGCGAGCAGCGTAATGCCTAACAAACCAAAGCAAATCCTGAAACTGCGGACGTTCATTCTGAAGGCCTTTGGCGTTCTAAGTTTCTGTCATTATGCTCAAAAACAATCAGCGCTATCCAAGACTGAATCAGCATCGACATTTCTTATATATATCCAGTTACATACTGACAACATAATATTGTTTGCAAGGGCGTGTTTTGTTGTCACTAGGGTCCAGACTCATTGATGGTCAAAGCCAGAACATGACGGTCGCAGCGAGGGCGACGGCGGACAGGAATGTCTTGGCACATCTGTCGTATCTGGTAGCGACCCTGGGCTGAATCGTCAGGTCATGCGACCTGTCAGCGCCGCAATCCCCACCCACGCCGTGAAGCCAGTCAGACCTGCTCGCGAAGATATGGCGGATAATGGATCTTGACGCCGCTGCAGAGGTTTCTCTGGAAGTCGTCAAAGCCGCCCGAGATCGGCTCGTGATCGGCCCAAAAGACTGACATATGGCGCCAGCAGAACCCTGCCATCGAGATCTGGAAAGGCCTTATCTGTTTTCAACCGCCACACCTTCGGCTTGGGCAGCCTGAACGAGAGCTGCATCAAGGCTGGTCAGGCAAGAGCCCTGCCGTAACGCCAGTTCCAGATAGAGCGCATCATAAATCGTCAGCCCATGGCGGCGGGCCAGATCCATCACCACCGAATGCGCAGGCCTGGTGTCCAGTTGCACCCCAAAGGCATCCACGGCCTCGATGATCTGTTCAGCGGCTCCTGCCGGTAGCCGCCCTCGCCGCTCATTGACGACCAAGATGTTACGCAGCTCGGCCCACAGCAACCAGGGTGCACCGATTTCCTCGTGCCTCTCGGCAAGTGAAGCCAGGTCTACGCCGGACTCATCCGGCATGACCCACGCAATCAAGACCGAGGCATCGATGACCAGCATCAGCGGCGGCCTTCGTCGCGCGCCGAAAGAATATCGGCGATTCCAAGCCGCACATCTCTTGCCGCGAGCCTGCTGCGCAATTCAACCATGCGCAGCAGGGCGGTGGCGCGGTCATTGCTTACTGGAGGCACCAGGCGAGCGACGGGCTGGCCGCGCCGGGTAATTGTCACAGTCTCGCCTGCCTTTGCAGCGGCAAGAAGCTCCGACAGATGCGTTTTAGCCTCGAAGGCACCGATCTCGCGCATACGAATCTCCATAAACTGGTTTGAATTCTAGTTTGATGGAAATCTTTAATCAAGCCCCTCGGCCAGCATAGGATAATGATAGCGGCACCAATGAGGCGGAGATCGTGAACGTAGCCTCCAGATGCGTAGCTCGTCCCCGCCCCAGATCCGCACGGTGACATAAAGCTAGGCCTCAAGCTATGAAACCGCTTCGGACGGGGGGCGGCGGCTGGCCCGCCTCGCGCACCAACATGTTGCGCGGCTCCACACACGGCTCGGCCCCGATGGTCTATCTTCCAGCGCTTCCGGCCCGCCAGCGAGGTAGCGATCATACCAGCGGTAGAACCTCCGGCGGGCGATGCCGAGTTGATCCAGCGTGCGTTTGGCGGGCAGGTGCGACTGCTCGACGATCCGGATGATCTCGAACTTCTCGGATGCGGCCGGATTGCAGAATTCCGGCTCAAAGCCATAGTGATTGGCCATGGCAAGGAAGCGCATATTGACCTGTCGCTTCTTGCCGCGGCCGACGCGGTCCACCGCAGTTCGCATACTGTCGTAGATGCCGCGTTCCGGAACTCCGCCAAACACCCGGAGGCCATGCCAATGGGCGTCGAACAGCATCTCGTGGGTCTGCAGCAGATAGGCACGAACCAGAAAGGCCCGGCTGTGCGACAGCTTGATATGGGCGACCTGCAGCTTGGTGCGCTCTCCGCCCAGCACTGCTCCATTTTCCGAGTAGTGAACCACGCAGCGCGTTGAAAACCAGCGCATCCTGACCCTAGGTTGCCAGATATCGCACGATCGCCATTATCTGCTCTTCATCGGTCACATATTGACCGACCGGGATTGCAGCGATCTTCGCGGCGGCATGTGCGTCCTCGGAGCGCGGGGCTTTGCTGTTGCGAAGGGCGCGCGCGATGGCCTCCGCGCCGCGAGCGCGGCCGACGACCAGCGGCGCCGGCGTCTCGTCGGGAACATAGCGTAGGGCGACGGCGATGTGGGGCGCGGCATAGATGATGCTCGTGGCCTGGCCCCATCCCGTCGGGCGCTCCAGCATGTCGCGACGATCGCCCTTGATGCGGCTGCGCAACTGCGGATCGCCGTGTTGATCCTTCAGCTCGCGCTTGAACTCGGTCATGGTCATCTTCTGCTCGTGCAGGAAGGATGAGCGCTGGACGAGATAGTCGAAGAGCGCAGCAAGAAGCAGGATCGCCACAAGCGCGCCAAGCAGGGGAACGGTGATCGCGATGGCGGCCTCTTGCGTGCAGGCCAGTCCGCAATAGGGCGCGGTGAACAGCGCCGCAGCAGAATAGGCGAGGATCAGCGCCAGCGTGGTGAAGATCACGCTGACCCGGATCACGTGCATCAGGAAGGTCAGGAACGACCTCTTGCTGAAGATCTTGAAGAAGCCTGTCGCCGGGTTGATCTTGTTGAAGTCGGGCTTCAGCGGCTCGGTCGTGAAGAGTGGGCCGCCAGCGATCAGCATGCCGACAAGGATGCTCAGGGTGACGACCAGGATCATCAGCGGCAGGCAGATCTGGATGATCACTCTGAAGGCAAGATCCATCAGATCGGATAATGCCGCGCTGAACATCAATTCGGGCGGCGGCGTATAAGTGAAGAGGCTGTACAGCAGATCGGACAGGTGATGGCGGCGCGCGAACAGATAGACCAGCACCGCCAGCGTCACCAGGGAGGCGACGGAATCGCGTGAGGTGACGACCTGCCCCTTTTCGCGCGCCTTCCTAAGCTTGCGGGCCGAAGCTGGTAGTGACTTCTGTTCGGAACCCCCACCACTCATCTGATCGCGCCGCTGAGAAACTTTGCCAGCGCGTCGGCGCCAAAGCTGTCATGGCCGACCAGCGCAAGCATGTATCGTCCCAGAAGCGGCATGAAGAAGACAAGCATCAGCAGATAGACGACCTGCTTGGCCGACATCGACAGGAAGGTTGGGTTGATCTGCGGCATGTATCTGGTCGAGATGGCGATGACGATCTCGGTCAGCAGCAGCGGGATCAGGATCGGCATGGCGAGGACCAGTCCCGCCCGCAGCAGATCGTCCAGCAGCGCCAGCAACAGGTGGCCCTGCCCCGGATCGGGCCATGCCAGCGCACCGAACAGCGGGAAAAGCTGATAGCTGCTGAGGAGCGGACCGAAGACGGCGGGGATCAGGATACCCTCGGCGGTCAGAAGCAGCACTGCGACCAGAAAGAAGAAGTTGCCGCTGATCGCGACCTGCCCGCCGGTCGGGTCGGTATCGGTGGCCGAGGAGGCACCCCGTTGCGTATCAAGGATTTCGCCCGCAGCGATGGCCGCCCAGAACGGGATGCCGGTGATGAGCCCCAGAATGACGCCGATGATCACCTCGCGCAGCATATGGAACGGCATGTTGCCGGGTTCCAGCAGGCTTGGATCGGCGGCCGCCATCACGGCACCCGTCGGCAGCAGCGGCAGCGTCATCGCCACCATGACCGAGCCGCGCAGCAGTCCGAAGTTGATCCCGAAGCGGCCAAAGATCGGGTGGATCATCACGAAACCCAGTGCCCGCCCGCCGATGATCACGAAGAGCGCCATCATGTCCGCAAGGATGACACCGTAATCACCACCTGCGAACAAGTCCTGCAGGCGGTTCATCCCTGCGAGATCCGTGAGAAGATATCGACGGTGAAGGCCACCAGCTTCGCCGACAGTGCCCCGCCGGTTAGCACGATCACCGCCCCGACCGCGAACAGCTTGATCGCTTGCGGCAGGGTCTGGTCCTGAATCTGCGTCAGCGCCTGAATCAGCCCCACGACCAGACCGATCACCGTCGCCACCGCAATCGCTGGCATCGATAGCTGGAAGACCAGGATCAGTGCATGGGTCAGGGATTCATAAAGCTGCATGCCGCCTCACACATAACTCATCACCAGCCCATGGGTCAGCCGCGACCAGCCGTCGGCAGCGACGAACAGCAACAGCTTGAACGGCAGCGAGATGACCGTCGGTGACACCATCATCATGCCAAGCGCGGTCAGCACGTTGGTGACCACCAGATCGACGACAATGAACGGCAGATACAGCAGCACCCCGATCTGGAACGCCTTGGTCAGCTCGGCCGTCACGAAGGCGGGCGCGAGGATGAAGATATCGGTTTCCTGCGGCATCACGGCATTTTCGGAATGCATCTCCTGCGCTGCGGCAAGGAAGAATTCACGGTCCTGCGGCGTGGTGAAGCTCATCAGAAAGTCGCGCACCGGCTCGATCCCGCGCGAGAAGATATCGGGCCATTCGGCGGGCGCGGGCATCTGCGTCAACGTGCCGCCCGCAGTCACGGCATTCAGCGAGGTCGCAAAGACCGGCGACATGACATAGCCGGTCAGCACCACCGTAACCCCGTAAAGCACGATATTCGGCGGCGTCTGCATCGTGCCCAATGCGTTGCGCACCAGAAACAGGACGACCGCGATCTTTACGAATGCCGTCAGGCTGACGATCAGGAAAGGGATGACCGTAAAGCCCGCCGCGATCAACAGAAGGGGAAACGGGCTGTCCATCAGGAGCCGTTCTCGCGGAAGAGCGATCTGATCTCGACCGCGCGCTGACCCGCGACCGAGATCAGATCACCGGTGCCGATGACCTTGCCGTTCACCATCATCTCAACCAAGGTGCCATCGGGGCGGTCCAGCGTGAAGATCGTGCCCGGCCCGGCATTGCGCAGATCCTGCAGCGTCACCAGGGTTTCGCCAAAGCGGACCGACAGCGACAGCTCAAGATCGTCAAGCGCCCCGATCGAGCTTCGGTCCTCGCTGCGCTCGCCTTGAGCCGTGGGGGCGTTGTCGTCGGGCGTATCTTGATCGGGCATGACTTTCTCGGTCTCGTGAGGGGTGGAAGGAAGGCTGCGGGCGGGCGGCAGTGGCTGGAGGGCAGAGGTCATCTTCCACTGATCCGGGCTGCCGGATGGTGTGACCGCTGCAAACAACTGGTTCTCGACCACGATCCGCGCAGCACTGTCCGCCGCGTCGATGATCACCGCATCCCCAGGATCGAGGCTGGCAAGTTCGGCAAGGGTCAGGGGCGTCGCGCCCATCTCGATCCCAGCGCGCAGAGACAGCACGCCGTCGTCCTGCTGGGGGCGCTGCCACTGGCCAAGGATCTCAGCCAGGGTTCCGGCGGCCTCGGGCGACAGCTCGACAGGGATCTGGACGCGCTGCGATGCCTTCTCGGCGCGGTTCGAATATTCGATGCCGAACCAGATATCGACACGGGTTTCGGGCTTCGACTCGCGTGCGGGAAGCAGGCGGCAGAAAGTGATCGTGTGGCTCGACAGGCGTTCCAGTTCATCGAGAACCGTTGTCAGCCCGTCTTCCAGCAGCAGCGCCGCGTCTTCCGGTGTCGCGGCCTCGGCGGCAACGCCGGTGATGCGCCGCGTGGCGGTCCAGGGCAGGCCGAAGCGGAAGGAATGACCGCTCAGCTCGGCCTCGATCCAGCCATAGGCGGAACAGGCCGCCTGACTGCGCCGGATCGCGACATGGATGCTGGTCTCGCCGATGCGGAAGCGGATGGAATAGCGGCGCCGGCACAGCAGGTTCTGGATCGCGGCCTGATCCCGGTCCAGCCTGCGCATGAACAGCGTGGCGGGCTGCGGCGCCTCGACGAAGACCTTCTGGATGCCCTCGATCCGGGCCGCAGCCACTTTGCCTGCGCCCGTGCCGCGTCTGGCGGGCAGTCGGATATCCTTCGTCATGGCGCCGTCCTGCGGCGCGCGAGAATCGTTTGCCGCTCTCCCTGTTCGGCCTCTTCGGCACGGGCAAGACGGCGCCGGTGCTCGTCATCCAGCACATCGCACAGTTCCTGCCGCTTCTGCTTCTGCCGGTAAACCGAGGCCAGCGCGGCGGTCTCGTGGTCCAGCGCGGTCTTGGCCTCGGCGACCTTCTTTTGCGCGGCCATCACCTCGCGCTCGGCCGCTTCCTCGCGCTGCCGGTCGGCGTCGAATGTGGCGACGATGGCGTCGATCGCCCCGCGAAGCTGGGGCTTGCTGATTAACGGCTTGCGCATAGCGATCCGGTTGTCGCGATGCGCTTGCGCCAAGGCATCGGCCTCGGCCCGCAGTCGGGCAACCTCGGTGGCGCGTTTGCGGAACAGGGTCCTGGCCGCAGCAACCCGCTGCTGCGCCAGCTGTTCGCGAACCGAGGACAGTTCAAGCAATTTCCTCATCTGCATACGCGGCCCCTGCATTTCAGCCCATCCTCGCCACGTCATCCAGCGCCGAGAGCGTCCGGGGCATCTCGCTGAACTCATCCGTGGCCTGCCGCAGGAAGTCGTTCATCGCCGCGCGGGTCGCCAGCGCCGCATCGGCGACCGGATCGCTACCCGATTTGTATTCGCCGACCTGTACGAGGATCTCGATCTCTTCCAGCTTCGAAAGACGCTCGGTCAGAACCCGCATGTTCTGGATTTGCGCCTTGCCCGCGACCGATTCCATCACCCGGCTTTTGCTGCGCAGAACGTCGATGGCCGGGTAATGCCCCTGACCGGCCAGCCTGCGCGACAGCACGATATGGCCGTCAAGCAGGCTGCGCATCTCATCCGCGACCGGGTCGGCATTGTCGTCATCGCCTTCGACCAGCACGGTATAGATCGCCGTGATAACCCCGGTTCCGGTCCTGCCGGGCCGCTCGACCAGCCGCGGCAATGCCGCGAAGACCGAGGACGGGAAGCCGCGCCGGACCGGGGGCTCTCCTGCGGCAAGCCCGATCTCGCGAAGCGCGCGGGCCACGCGCGTCACGCTGTCGACCAGTAGCAAGACCCGCTTTCCCTGACGGCGCAATTCCTCGGCGCAGGTGGTAGCGGTCATCACCGCACGCAGCCGCTCGCTTGCCGGGCGATCCGAGGTCGCCACGACCACCGCCGCACGTTGCCGCCCCTCCTTGCCAAGATCGCGCTCGAGGAACTCGGCCACTTCCCGGCCACGTTCCCCGACCAGACCAAGAACGATCGCATCGGCTTTGGCGCCCCGGATGATTTGCGACAGAAGCGTCGATTTGCCGACGCCAGCCGCGCCGAAGATGCCGATCCGCTGTCCCTCTCCAAGCGTCAGCAAACCGTCCAGCACCCGCAGACCCGTCTCCAAGGGCGTGTCGATCAACGGACGGTCCAGAGGCGAGGGCGGGTCGGCATTGATCGGCACATTTGCCTCGACCCGGTCCAGACCGTCCAGCGGCCGGCCAAAGGCATCGACAACCCGCCCCAGAAGCGCCACCCCCGCCGGCCCAAGCGCCTCGGTGCCGGTCGGGATCACCTCGGTTCGCGCCGACAGGCCGCGCATGTCGCCCGCCGGCGCGAGAATGGTCTCGGAGCCGTCAAAGCCGATGATCTCGGCGCGCAGCTCGATCTGGCTTACGGGATCGCGCAGGATGCACTCCTCGCCGACACGGCCATCGGGAACCTGAGCATGCAGGACGCAGCCGACGATCCGTGTGACCCGGCCCCGCAACTCGACCGGCTCGATCATCCTTGCGCGCGAGCGCAGGCGTTCGATCATGGGATCAGCGTCACTCACTCGGGTCGGTCCTTTACTGCTCCGGGCCCCTCCCAGATCCGCAGCGCCGAATCCGTCAGGGCCGACAACCCGATCTCGGCGCTGCCCCGGTCGCTGACCAGAAAGGCCTGACCGGACGCGAGCCCCGAATCGGTCAGCACCTGCGTGACCTCGGCCCCGTCCATGCCAAGATCGGTGACAGCGCGGCGCATCAGATCGACGACATCCGGCGCCGCAAAGACGCGTCCCTGCCGATGCTCGCGCAGTTGCGACAGCACATTCAGCGCGGCGCGATAGGTCGCATCTTCCGCCGCATAGCTGCCAAGGATTGCCCTCACCGTCTGGCTGACAAGCTGTGCCAGTTCGGTCTCCATATTCTGCATCCGGCTTGAGGTCGCCGCTTCCGCATCGGCGATCACCCTGCTTGCTGCCCGCGCGGCATCGCGCAGCGCGCGTTTATGGGCCGCATCAAGGATTTCCTGCTCCAGCACCTTCGCGGACTGTCTGCTTGTTTCGCTTGCCTTCTCGGCCTCGCGCAGGATGCGATCGGCATCGCGCAGCTTGGCAAGATCCTTCTTGCGGAGGATACGGCTGGACTGAATCTGCCTTGTCCGCGCCATCATGCGTCACCACAGAGTTCACTGATTGCGCTCAGCAAGGCCGCCTCGGCCCGATCCTCGACCGGGGTTTCCACCGCAAGCGGCAGCACATGCTTCGGGCGGCGGCTCTTCAGCCATCGGGACATGCCGCGAAAGCGCGACGGTGGCACGGATTTGCGGTTAACGACTATCGTGGGCAGATGCAGCGGCTTAACCGCTATCTCCCATTCGCGTCCCAGAGCCGGGGGCAGCATCGTGATCCACAGCCCGCGCAATCCGGCCTTGACCACCGCAAAGGGTTCCTTCTGCGGTATCTCTTCCAGCGTCATCGCCAGATGGCGGTATCTCAGCCCGAACTCGCGCGCCACGCGCTGAAGGGGCAATTCGGCGACCTTCTTCGAGACGATCAAATCGGCAAGCAGCGGCGACAGAAGCGCCGCTGCTGCCGCGTCCAGCACCAGTTCGGCCCGCTTGCCCGCCAGCAACAGTTGAACCGCAAGCGAACTGTCTGGCAGGTCCGCCGCGCCGATCGGCGACAGATCCCGTGCCTTGCGTGCCCCGCCCCGCCCCTGCGGATCAAGGCTCGGACGGCGCAGCGTCACACGCGCCGCACTGGCGCGGGCGCGCAGCCTGGCGCGCGCCACCTCTTGCGCCGACTTCCGTTCCCCACCGGGGGAGATCTGGTCGCGCTCCGCCGCCTTGCTCATGACTTACCCTCTTGCGACGCACTCGCCTCCGGGCGCGTCTCGGGCCTGCGCAAGCGACGCAGGCCGGTCCAGACAGCCAAGCCGAAGGCCGCGATCGTCATCGCCGCCATCCCACCCAGAACCGCCCACAATCTGTTGGCCGAGGCGGGATGCACCCAGATGCCCAACACATCGGTGAACCGGACCGGCTCGGTGGTGTTCCGGGTCTCTTCCGCAGGCACCATCACCACGGTGATATTGTCGTAAAGCAATCCTTCGATTGAGTTCGCCACAAGCAGTTTGATCTGCGCGGAATAGTCTTGGACATTCGCCGCAGGCGAATAGCGGACAAAGACCGAGGCCGAGGACGGCTTTACATTCCGCCCCAGCATGTCCGTTTCCGGCAGAACCACATGGATCCGCGCCGACAGAACCCCGTCGATCAGCGTAATGGTCCGCGACAGTTCCTCGCTGAGCGCATAGACCATACGCGCCCGTTCCTCCGTCGGAGAGGAGACAAGCCCCTCTTTGCGAAACACCTCGCCAAAGTTGGAATAGGTTTGCGCCGGAAGACCGCGCGCCTCGAGCACGCTCATCGCCTCGGCAAAACGGCCGCCATCGACCATGACCTTCAGATTTTCGCCAGACCCGGATTTCGAGGCCGGAATCCCGGCACCGATCAGCGCCGCTACCATCTCGTTTGCCTCACGTTCGGTCAGGCCCGTGTAAAGTTCGGATTTGCACCCCGCCAGAAACAGGACGACACATAAAACGGCGATGAGCTGCGTGATCTTCATACGGAGAAGACCCTATTGCCCGCGCAGAAAGCTGTTCAACTGCGTGCTCAGCGTCTGGGACAACGACGATACCATCGAGAATTGCGTGATCTGCGTCTGTACATCCAGCGCAACCCGGAAGGTCTCGCTCACCTGATTGATCGAGGACGCAAGGCTAGAACCGGTTCCGTTCAACGCGAAGCTCTTCGAATCCAGCGTCTCCAGCTTTGCCGCGCTGGCGCGGTAGCCGCTGTCCAACTCGGTGATGTGGGCCAGCGCGGCCTGGGCAATGCTGCTCATTTCCGGCGCTGCCCCCCTTGCGTCAAGGTTCCCGGTCTGAAGTTTGGCGGCGGGGTCCGCATCGCCGACGGCTATGACTGCAGTGACCATTCAGTATTCCTCCCGATGATATCGGCGGCGCATCTCGGCGCGGCGATCAGTCCAGATATTCCCCGAGGCCCTCGGTCAGCGATTTCAACGCGTCCTGCGCCTGATCCACCCGCGAGGTCGAGGTCGCCGCCGCCTTCTTGATCAGCTCGTAGCCGCCCCGAAGATCACCGTCGTGCACCATCGCAAGCCCGCGGCCGACCTTGCCCAAAGCGTCTTGCGGATACTCCGCCTCCCACAGTTCGAAGATAGGCATCAGATCGGCATCGACACCGCGTTTGCCGGTAAGAACCGCGATGGACATCAGCAGATGAAGATCGTCGTTCTGTTGGGTTGAAAGCTGTTGCATCCTACTCATTTCCTTGTTGTTGCGGGGTTTCGGGTTGCGATCTCGCCGTTTCCCGTCCCCTGATGATGACCGGAAAGCCCGCGTGCACGGGCTTGTCCGCGCGACGAAGTTCCGTCAGATGAAGGGCCAACGCCTCGACCGCATCGACATAGCCCGTCGGACCCGACAGCCGGATCATCGAGGCATCTTCGGCCGCACTGATCGGAAAGCGCGCATCCTCAAGCCGCACCGCCCGTATCTGCTGGCGGAACTGCCCGACCGTAAACCCGTCCAGCGGGATCATCCGGCTGGTCAGAACCGAGCTTGGCTCGACCCGCACCGCGCTGCCATCGAACCACCACACACCATTGACCTGTTCCGAGATCGAGTTCAGCACGTCCATGATGCTGCCATTGCTGTTGTTGACCGATACCGTCCCACTGATCTCGTTGCTGATGATCACCGGGATCCCTGTCCGCCGCATCAGATCGCGCAAGGCAGTATCGGCCCGCTCGTCACTGGCCGCGTAGGGAAACGCCCGAAGCAGGTCGGGGTGCTGCGCCGCCGCAGGTGCCCCCATCCGAAGCAGCGCGCAAATGCCAAGAACGGGCACCAGGACGAAAACGCGAACCATCACCGCAAATCTCGAACGCGCCGCCGGCGAAACGCCGGCGGCATATTTCTGATGATCATCGGACGGTCAGCGTGCATGAAAACATTGGCTTTCTGATGCGGACCCTGCGCGGCGGCGGAAAATCACCATTTTTTCCTATCCTTTTCTTTCGGCCTTCCTTTGCGAATCCATTCGTCGATGTAGTCGCCAATCTTGTCCGGATCGTTGTGCTTGTCGTTGGCGCCGAGCACCCAATCCATCCGCTCTGCGATCCCCCGATCAAACTTGCCGTCCGGGTGGGCGATATTGTGCATCTCCTTCAGGTAGTTAATGATCTGTTCGCGCGTTTTCTTGTCGGAATCGCTGCCATGCGTGACCGAGACGACCTGCATCACCCCATCCTTGGTGAAGATGACGTTGCCGTTGTCCAGCAGTTCGATCGAGCCGATGTCCACCCTGTCGATGTCCTCCTTGAAGTCGCCGAACTTGCCGGGCTTGCCGCCGTCTCCGAAGAACGGCAGACCATCGGCGCTTTCCTCCATTTCGATCTTGTCGCGGATCGCGTCCAGATCGTTGTACTTATCGGTGCGCCTGAAGATGTCGTTCATCATGTCGACGCGATCCTTGTCCAGATCGCCGTCGGGCCGCGCTAGATGGTAGAGCCCTTCCAGATAGCGAATGATGTCGCGACGTGTGTCGCGCCCGGCCTTGTCGCCATCCGATGGGTTGATGACCTGCAGGACCCCGTCCTTCTTGAAGATGACGCGCCCGCCATCGGCAAGCTCGATCGACCCGATATCCACGCGATCGATATCACGCCGGAAGTCCTTGAAGGTGCCGGGCTTGCCGCCATCGCCAAATACCGGCAGCCCGGTCGGGTCTTTGTCGGCCCCGATCTCGTCTCTGAGATCGTCCAAATCGTTGTGATCGTCGGACTTGCCGAACAATCCCTCGATCCGGTCGATCAGATCCTGATCTGGTTTGCCGCCAGAATGCGTCATGACGTAGAGATTGTTCAGATAATCAAAAATCTTTTCGGCATCCCCCTTTTTCAGGCTGCCGTGATCATCTTTATCCAGCATCCATTCCTGACCGTCCTTTTCGAAATAGATGACGCTGCTGTCACCTGAATCGGGCCGGATCGAGGCGATGTCGACGCGGTCGATGTCCCGCTTGAAATCGCTGAACGTGCCGACCTTGGTATTGCCGTCCTTGCCGAAAAGCGGCGGCTTGCTATCGTCAAGGATACGCTTCAGATCCGAGATCTCATTATAGCGATCGGATTCGTCATGCAGTTTGGCAATCCGGTCGATTATGTCTTGGTCACGCTTGCCGCCGGGATGGGTGATCTGATGCAGATCCTTGAGATAATTGATGATATCCCGTCGATCCTTGTCGCTTGCCTTCTCGCCGATCTGCGGGTCGATGATCTGCTTGACACCATCCTTTCTGAAGATGACGCGGCCATTTTCGGCCAGTTCGATTGAGCCCACATCGACACGGTCGACATCGCGCTTGAATTCTTCGAAGCTGCCCGGTTTTCCGGCATCGCCGAAACGCGGCAGGCCAGAAGGATCCTCCGAACCGAAACTGTCCCCCCAGTTGCTAACGTTCTCTCCCAGTTCTTCCTTGTCCCAGTCCTTAAACCAGTCATCGTGCATCTTGCCATGCTTGGACACGTACTCGGTGAACGCCTCGTATTGTTTGCGGCGTCCCTCCCATACGGGTTTGTCTTCCGGATAGAGGTCGTAATATTTTGACGAACCCTTTCGCGAATTATACTCGTAGGCGATATGAATCGCGTAGTTGAGCTTGTCGCCCCAATCGTGCTCGGTGATGCCAAGCTTGCTCCAGTCATTGAAGTCCTGGCGGACGTTGTCCATCGCCTGATCTTGTTTCTTTTTGGCGACCACTCCCGCAATGATTGCCGAGATGCCACCGAAAACCAGACCTGCGATGCCCATCGCACCAGCCGCTACCCCCATAGTGGCGGCGGTAGCGGGACCTGCAAGCATACTGGCCAGACTGGTGCCTGCCATACCTGCGATACTGATGCCGCCCAGCAACTGGAACGTGGCGCCAGCAATCTCATCCGGCATGGCATCCGGATCCTTCCTGAGCTTGTCCAGCGACATGCCGCCAAGCGCGATGTCGAGAATACCCCCAACGGTGTCGGCAAGCCCGCCCACGGTCGTCATGATCGTTCCGATGATGCGCAGCTTGCTTGGGGTATCCAAATCACTTGGATCCACACCCATGCTTTGCACACGGTCATCGATCATGTTCATCAAGCTGGCGCGGTCGGCCGGGTCGGCATTGTCCAAGGCGTCGGCAATCGGCCGGGTCGCGGCATCGCTCGCGTCATCAAGACCGACATTCATGTTTCGCATGGTGTCGGAGAAGCCATTCTCTCCCGAACCGGCCCTGTTGATATCCCCAAGCAGATCCCTGCTCCAGTCATCCAGTTCTATTCCCATATCGCCCAGATCCAAACCGAACCCGGGTGAACCCGGCGATCCGGGGCGCGTGGGCGATTCAGGCGGTGTGGGCAGCTCGGCCGACTTGGCCGCTTCGCCGAATTTTTTCTCGAACGCCTCCCGCAACTGCGTATTGTCTTCCAGACCAAGCATGGCGGTCATGCCGGGCTTATTGAAGAAGGACTCGACCACTTTCGAACCGGCCTTCACCAGGGCCGGGCTGGTCGCGATGACGATCAACGCGGTCCTTGCAGCGCCCATACGCTCCTCGAGCGTATCGCCGCCATTCTTGTTCAGTGTATAGATTGTGGCGACACCGGCAAGAATACCGCCCGCTGCCGGCAGGGCGCCATTCATGATCGCGCCGTTCAACAACGCCGCCGCGCCGTTCCGGACCGAAGTCGAAGAGGTCGGAAGGTTGTCAGCGGCCAAAATGCCCTGACTGAGACGCTTCGTTACATCAGCCAGGTCGAACTTTCCGTTCGCCTTGAAGGAATCCGTGAAGGCGGTGGTGGCAACGTTGACCGCAACCTTATAGCTGTCCAGACCACGCTTGACGTCATCAGGCAGGTTCCCACTGCCATCCTTAAGATAGTTCTGAACGGCCATATCGCTGAAGGTGATGCCGAAAGCTGACATGAAAGTCGCTTGCAATGCCTTCTGGACCGTATCGCTGGCAGCAAGCTCTATCGCTTCCTTATCGAATTCACCGCTCTCCATAATCTTGGTGAATTCATCGACCAGGCCCTCATCGAGGAACTTGTTCCGGATTTCGCTGGCCTTGTTCTTGTCAAGGAAATCAAGCGATTTCAGGTCGTTGGCAAATCGCACCTTTGCCACTTCCGGGTCCAGGGATTCCAGCATGTCCATGTATTCGTCGCTGGACATGGTGTCGAAGACCTTGTTCGTCAGCCCGCGCCGGTCCTCGATTTTCGAAACAGCGTCGTTCATCAGCTTGTCCACGCCCTCTACGATCTCGGGGCGCTCAGACAGTTCGGCCAGCTTCTTGGCGATTTCCTCTTCCTTCAAAAGACCATAGGTGCTGGCCTGATCAAGGGGTGATGTTGAATCCAGAGAAGTCGTTACCGTCGATCCGAACGCGCCGTCCCTCGTCTGGTAGGGCACGACGTGATAGCCCGTAGCCAGAGCCGACTTGGCCTCCATCAGCTCGAAATACTGGCGACGCGGATCGTCGAGGCTGAGATCGCCCCATTCCTTCTTCATGTTCTCGTGGAACAACTCACCGACCGTCTTCCCGTCTTCGGTCGTCTTTGCGTTCATGAAGTCAGTCGTGCTGGATTCGGGGACGTTTACATTGATATTGTTGTCGCTCTTGTCGATCTCAGTTCCAAGAAGCTTGCCTTCAAGCACATTGTATTTGAATGGCGTGTCCTCACGATTGACGTAATACGTCTTGCCGTTGAACGTGTAAGAGATCGTATCTTCATCAACCCTTTTCGGGTCGAGCTTGTTGACCGGAGGAAGAGCGTCGTCTTCCTTAAGGGTTTCGGGGGCATCGCCATCGTCGCCGCCATTGTTGCCCGGTTCGGGATTGCTTCTTCTGGCTGCCAGTTTCACCGGGGCCGGGATATCGATCTCTTTCGGGATTTTGGGACGTTCTAAAGTTGAAGACACATCCATGGGCATTGTTCTTCTCCCTCTTATATCTTGGACCAGATGTCGATGAGCGTTGTGGCTAACGCATCTTTTGCGTCGTCGGTTTGTCGTGCCCGCTTTCGGTGCGGATTATGTGGTGCGGTGGACGCCTACCGTTGCAGCCGTGGCATGATTGGCAGGCGCTCGGGTTCGGGCGATCAGGCTTCAACCTGTTCGGGGGTCCCGGGGTATTTGGCGGGGAGGTCCTGACCCTCCTTGATCAGGTCCTGATAATAGTTCACCCGGCTGACATAGCTGTTGGTTCCGAAGTCGGTGGTGGAGACGTCGGGATTGTCGGGATCGACCGAGGCGGAGCCCGAGTTATAGGCCCGCAGCGCCAGGTCCCAATCGCCGAACTCTTTCTTCTTCTCGGCCAGATACAGCGCGCCCGCCATGATGTTGGATTCGGGGTCGTTAATGTCGCCCTTGATCAGGTCGGGATATTTGGCCTTCATCTCGGCGAAGGTGTCCTCGTTGATCTGCATCAGGCCGATATCGGATTTACCGTTCTCGGCATTGGTCGAGATCGCGTCGGGATCGCCCTTGGATTCCTCCCAGATCATCGCGGCAAGCATATCAGGGGGGACGCCGGTTGCCTTGGAGGCGGCGAGGATCTGCGCGCGGAAGGCCTCGAGCGCGTCGTTATATTGCGGCGAGGCGCTTTCGACGGTGGCAACGTCGCCGGCGACCTGGTGGCGCTGGACCGGGGTCGGGATGTCGCCCGCCGGATCATTCGGCACCTGACCTTCAGGCCCGCCCGGAGCCCGATGAGGGGGCTCAAGGTCTTCGCGGTATTTGTCGAGCTTGGCCTGATCCTCATAGCCAATCGTCTCGGGATCGCCGGCGGGCAGGTCGGGGTTGTCCGGCTGGACAGCGGCATTGACCGGCTGCTCGGGCAGATCGCCGGGCACCTCACCCGCAACATCGCCCGGAACATCACCGGGCAGATCCTCGCCACCCGCGGGGGCCTCGGTTTCCGGCGCGGGCCGGCCTTCGGGAATGTCCAGCCCCATGGCCTGCATGGTCTGACGCGCCACGTCCAGTTCCGCCTGGAAATGCTTCTTCAACGCCTCGTCGGGCGCGGAATCGCGGCGTGATTGGCGGTCGTTGTAGAAGTCCTGCCATCCGGCAGCGTGAGCGTTCACTTCCATTATTCCCTCCTCAGGATGCATTGACCTGTCGTTACCAACCGTGAACCTGATACGCTGGCCGGGACATGTGCGGCCCTGTACTAATGGGGCATCGTCATTCGACCTCGATCGATCGCGACTGGCCCGCTCCGCCCGCCGATCCCGACCGGAGCGGCCAATGGGGGTCTTCAGGATAGTTGGGCCGGCCTGAACCGTCATGGCCGTAGATATAGCTGTCCGCCGCCCGCCCGAGTGGACCCGCCGCGGCAGGACCGGGGCTGATCGGCGAGACGAGATCGCGCGGATTGGCGACCTGTCGCGCCAGAACCAGATCACGCTCGCAGCCCGGCGCGCGGCGCGAATGGATGCCGCCGACGCGCTGGCACGAGGACGGGATGACATGGCCGCTTTCGGAATAGCCATAGGCCGGGGCCGAGGCGCGGGCGATCACGTCCGAATCTTTGATCAGCGGATCGGTGCAGGCAGCCAGCAGAGCAACGACGGGGATTGAAAGATATTTCATCTGGTGATGAACCCCACGGTATGGCGCAGCGGGCGCCGGGCGATCGGCGGGCCGCTGACATTGCTGGCCTCGGCGATATAGGGGGTGATGAAGATCAACAGCTCGCGTTCTTGCCGGACATTGCTCGACCGCCCGAAGAGCCCGCTCATCCCCGGCGTGCCGCGGCGGCCGTTCTCCGAGAACTGCTCGTAAAGACCGGCAATGGCGAAGGTCTGGCCGCTGCCGACCTCGACCGTGGTATCGGCACGGCGCACCGACAGGCCGGGAACCACGAAACCGTCCACACTCACCTGGTTGTCGTGATTGAGGAAGCTGACCTCGGGCTGAACCTCGATGGCGATGCGGCCGTTCGGCAGGATTGTGGGCAGGAATTCGATCGAGACGCCATATTGCCGGAACGCGGCCGAAATCACGCCGTCGCCCTGATTGATCGGATAGCCGATCTCGCCGCCCGCGCGGAAGCTGGCGCGGCGACCCGATACGGTGGTCAATGTCGGTTCAGACAGGATCTGGACGGCCCCGCGCTCTTCCAGCGCATTGATCATCGTGTCGATGGTGAAGCTACCCGAGGTCATCCGCCCGCCAATGGCCGGGCCGCTGGCCGCCGCCCCGCCCAGAAAACCGCTTGGATCGCCGCCGGTGACGACGCGCAGCGGGCCGCCCGCGCTTGCCCCAAGTGCGGCCAGATCCACGCCCATCCGGCGCAATTCGCTTCTGGAGGCTTCGACAAAGCGAACCCGCAACGAGATCTGCGTGCCACCGCCATAGGTCGTCTCATCGCGCGTCACGACGCCCTGGCGCCCGAAGGAACGTTCGGAAGCGACCACGCCGCGCGTGCCCTGAACGTCTTTCACTCCGCCCGAGATGATCGCGATGCCTTCCTTGCGCCGAACCATCGTCTCGGAGGGAAGCAGGGCTTCCGCGCCGCCGGAGGCAGGCATCACCTCGACCTCATATTCGGCGCTGACTGCGCTGTTCTCGCCGGTGATGACCACACTGGTGCGTCCCGGCGTATAGCCCGTCAGATAGATCGCCGTGGGCGAGATAGCCTGCGCGTCCGCAATCATCGGATTGGCGATATAGACCGTTGCCGTATCTTCCGGCAGCTCGATCCGGCGCCCGTCCCCCTCGCTCAGATAGATACGCGTCGATTGCGCATCGGCGCCGGTGATGACGACGCCCGCGATCAGGGCTGCGACGAAACCTGTCACGGCCATCCGGCCAAGGCGTCCATAAATATGGGTCAGGAGTTTTTTCATTGTAACGACAACATCGCGATGGGTTGCACCTTGAAGCTGGGGGCGATCTCTTTGTGCGAGAGCACCGGGAAGGTGATCTCATGCGTCGCAAGGAACTTGCGCAGGAAGCGGCGGGTCTCGGTGGTCGAGATAAAGACCGGCGGCGCAGAATGGCATTGCGGATCGCCGACGGTTTCCTTCAGGCGCTCCAGCAGGCGGCGCGACTGTTTCGACTCCAGCGAGAGATATTCCCCCGACGAGGAATTGCGGATCGAGC
The DNA here is from genome assembly GCF_030388245.1 of Paracoccus sp. TOH. Classification (NCBI taxonomy): domain Bacteria; kingdom Pseudomonadati; phylum Pseudomonadota; class Alphaproteobacteria; order Rhodobacterales; family Paracoccaceae; genus Paracoccus; species Paracoccus sp. TOH. Next base: position 735 of record NZ_CP098364.1, on the reverse strand, counting down.
TGCGGATCAGCCCCTCAATATCGGCATCGACGATATAGGCGGCGATGAAGCGATCCCGATCGGCGAACTTGTAGCTGATCTGACGGGCCAGCGCGGTGCGGACATATTCCGACAGAAGCTCGGGATCCTTCTCGCGCGGGGCCCAGTCGACGATGGTTTCCAGCAGAACCCGCAGGTTTCGAACCGGAATCTCCTCCTCCACCAGGCGCCGCATGATCGTCGCGATCTTTTGGAGCGACAGCGCCTTCTGCGCCTCGGTGACCAGGCTGTCATAGCGCGATTCCATCGCCGCAAGCAGCGCGCCCACCTCTTGCACGCCCAGAAATTCGGCGGCATGGCGCGGCAATCTGCGGGCCGCGATATGAGCCAGCGCCTCGGCCGGGGATTGATAGGCAACTCCGTTCTTCTCAAGCTCATAGGCCTTCGACGCATCGCACCAATGGCTGTGCGGCTCGGTCGGGCTCAGCTCGATATCATCAACAGGAATGCCCAGGATCTCGGCGGTTTCCGCGTCATCGGTCAGGCGCAGCCGTCCCGCCGGAATATAGCCCTCTGCAACCGGCACGCTTTCGACCAGCAATTGCCAGCGATCCTTCGGTGCATCCGCATCGACCCACAATTGCAGCCGCGGGAAGGGCACGCCCAGATCCTCGAACACATTGGTCCGTTCGCGCAGGGCGACCCTGTCGAACTCGATCCGGTCGATGCTTTCAGCAATGTCGGGACCGACGGCCA
>NZ_CP098363.1 GCF_030388245.1 Paracoccus sp. TOH | reverse complement strand
ACGCCCGTTCCGCATTGTTACCTAACCGCCACACCTGGCTTAACCCGCATATATACCTAGCTGTTGCCGTTATGCCGCATGTATACCTAGCGCAACACCCCTATGTTGCATATTTACTTTGCTCTGTCCTGCATTTTTTATATTTACCTAACCACGTCGCCATGTATTATGCACATACACACATAAGCACATATGGCACTAAGCACATATGGCCCCGCACGTTCTGCATCTTTACCTAAATGGAGTAACCAGCATGACGAACGATCCGATGACCTTCATGCACTTCGCGACCGAGGCCGACGCGGCCACCGGCCACGCGATGATCGACGCGGAATGCCGCAAGATCGGCATCACGCAGACCCTGCGCTCCCGCGCTGATCTGTGCTGCATCCCCGCTATCGCAGCCCTTGCGCTCGATGACAGCGGCCTGCCGCTGGCCTATGCGAACTCCTACCACTGCGACCTCTGCAACCAGAGCTGGACCGATCACTGGTCCTGCGCCGTAGACGACGAGTGCCCTTGCTGCGGCAAGGACTTCTCCCCCGAAGAAACGACCCTCTGCATCCCTGAACCCTATGCAGCCCTCTTCGAGATGCTGCCTGAAATCGCATGGTGAACGATATGCCCGATCAACCCGTCCTCGCCTTGGCACCAACCTTCTCGCGCTTTTCACGGGAAATGCTGAATAAGCGTGAAGCTCCCAGCTTCACCGGCTGGAAACTCTTCGACCTCGACACCGACGAGAGCGCCCTTGCATCGAACGATGCTCTGCTGCTCCGCAACCGTCTGGTTCAATTCGCGACCAACTCAGCGACCTCGGAGTGCCTGTCAGTCTTCCTGCCTATCATACCCAGCACCGAAGAGGATTGGGCGGCTGCGAACGAAGTCCTATCCAGTGTTTCTGACGATGATCTGCCCCTCGCCTTCGCCTGCTATGCACCACTCACACTGCAACGTCTCATGGAGACGCTGACCGAGACAATCCACGACGAAATCCCCGGCTACGATGACCCCGAGGATTTTCGCGAGGATGACTTTGACAACCACCCCTACACGCCATTGCGCGAGGCTCTTGCGGAGCTGTTCACATGACCCAGATCGCACTATACGCGCTCTTCATCCTTCGGGATGGAGAGCTGGAACTTTCGTTCCACCACACCGAGGAAGAGCGCAGCGCTGCTGTGCGGACCAGCATGGCCGAAATCGCCAGAAGCATCGGCCGAAGCGCGGCCGAGTTTACCCAGACTGTTGAGCTGGAAGAGCGCTATGAACAGGCCACGGGCAAGCAGTTGGAATTCCTGACCGAGGACGTGACTGTCCCTGTGACACATCCGGTCCTAATCCAGGTGATCGCGCTGATTGATAGCGCCATGAAGGATCTCAAATCCTCTGCAAACCCGCCCTATGTGCCGCTGTCCTACCTGCGTAAGGCCATGCAGCTGCTACAGGGCGAAGCCTAAGATAACAACGGGCAGGGGCGCTGGGCACCCCTGCCCATCCGATCAGAAGCTGTAGCCAACCTTGACACCAATTCCCCATGCGTAGCTGCCTTCCAGCTCCGCAGCCGCCATGGCAGGCGTCCCCATTGATGGATTGGCATCGCCCAAAGCGGCATAGGTGACAGCTGTCGTCACCGTCATCTGATCCTGCGTGTAGATCGCGGCCAAGGTGACGCTCTTGCTGCCGTTCGTCGGGGCGAGCGGCGAGACCATATCATCCCCAGCCTTTTCGTAGCTGAAGCTCACAGCACCGGACCAACGCTCGCTGAAGGCATGGCCAATGCCGAGCGTGTATGTCGTGGAATCGTCCAGCTCGACAAGGCCATGCCCTGTAACCTGCCACAGCCTTTCTGGATCGATGCGGAAGCTGGACCAGTCCACCCAGCGGATCGATCCGAACAAAAGCGTTTTCGGAGTCAGTCCCGTTTGGAATGCGAGGTTCCACGATTCAGGCGTTGACACCCTAAGAGGCGATGAGCCGTCCAGGAGCGGCAGAGCTGGGGCCGGGCCGGGACCATCCGGGTCTACAAGAGGCCCCCGCTCTGTGGCCCGGAAATCGTGGTTGATAGGCGAATTATAGGTCAGGCTCACGCGAGCGCCGATCTCCGGTCTCTCCCACGACACCCCAGCGAGCCAACCAAAGGCCGTATCATGGTCAACGCTCATGCTATAGCCGCTGACTGGCCCGAAGGCTGCACCGTCAACGGACACGCTGCCGTCCGTCCGTGACGCCCTGATCCCTGCATGAACCCCGAAGGGGCTATCCGGTATCTTATACCGCACAACGCCGGTCACGTTCACGCTGCTCACATCAACGCTCGTGCCGCCAAGCATAGCGGACCCACCAACAGGATAAAGCAGATCAGCCCCAAGCGGCTGATCGACAATCAGGGCAGCTGACCACTGGTCATTGAGCTGCTGCTTATACGCGAAGCCAATGCTGTTATATGAGCCAAGGATGTTGCCCGTTGCCGCACCGGGACCGAACGGTGTTTGGTCACGCCCAGATGCGCTGGGCGACACATGACCATAGCTCAACTCAAGATAGTTTCCCTCTTCAAAAAGAGGCCCGAGGAACTGGCCGCTGCGCTCGATACCACCGGCTAGAACGGAACCGCTCCCGAGCAGGAACAATCCAGCCCCCAGAAAATACACACGTTTCACAAAGTCTCCTAACCGCTATCGCTTTCGAGGAAATGCTTCAGGCTCATTCCAGCCATCAGCCCGAAGGGGGGTAGCGCCAAGGAGTAATGCCCACAGGTCAATTCCTTTATGACGGGATCGGCGCCAGCCGCCTGTAACTGCCCCACGAACCTTCTGGTCAGGTCGGGCAGAACCACGGTGTCGCGGCGAGCGAGCACCACATGCAAATCCAGATCAGACCGTGCGAGGCGCTGGGCATAGCCTCCCAGATCGGCTGGCCCCCAAGCCTTTCGCAAGCGAGAAAGGTCCATGGTAGGTTCCAAGCCCTGTCGTATGGCGCGGGTAGCTCGCCCCGTCCACACCATATCAGCCAAGCTGTCAGCGGTCAGAAACAACGACGCCTTCGACACGGCCGGATCGTGCGCCGCGACCAGACCGGCCACCCACGATCCTAAGCTCATCCCAAGAACAGAAATCTCCCGAAATCCGCGATCAAGCAGCCACCGGACAACCGTTCGCCCATCCAAGACCGCCTGACGCATCGATTGCAGCGTCCTGCCGACATTGGCACTCAGCATAAAATCCGCATGAGCCGCGCCGGGGCGGCTGCGCTCGAAGTGATAGGGCATCGAAATCTCGACCACGGCCAAGCCGAGGCGCGCAAAATAGCCCGCCAGAGCGCCTTGGCGCGAGGATGCGTTCCAATGATGAAAAACAATCAGCGCGTGTCTGGATGGCCCATTCTGGGTGATCTTGGCCGTGACACGATCATTTGGCGGAATGTTCGACTGAACTGCTGACGGGAAACGAAGCCAGCCATCCCCATCTTCTACCTGTGGGTCATATCCAGCCGGAAGCGCGTAATAGGCGGGATCAGCTTTCGCATTCTCGGCGCACTCGCATAACCCATCCAGCGACAACCCATGCCCCGCATTCGGAAAAGCAAGCTCCGCTCCAAGAGCGAAATCTTCGATTGCCTTGACCTGTTCCCCGCGAACGGCCCGGCCCTCGTCCCAACGGTCCAACAGCCTAAGAAACACTGCGACCCCCTCGTAAACCCCGCTCTTTTCCCAGCGAAAACTCTGGATCGAATATGGCGCAAATTCCGATCAGGGTTGAGACGCCCAACAGCACAACCCACCCAACAAATGCACCCATCAGGAAATATGCTGCGCATAGAATAGAAACGACGAAAACCATTTTCCCGGCTAGAATTGAATCCGTGGACAGAAGCCGAAACCTGACAATACCATAGATAAAAACAAAGCATGTCGCCAACAGCACAACCATGCTGCTGAAATGGTTTGGCATACTCACATCAATATATGATTCTTCCACGCTCGCGATGTTCATGAATGAATGAATATCTGCCAACATCCAGACGATAATATTCTCCGCGTCTGAAGTGAGGTATAGGCTTTGCAACTTCATTGTCGTTGCAATGAGAATGACAAGGATGGAGCACCTGAAAACGGCTCCAATGATAATCCGCGTGAGCACTCGACCATCAGCTGATCGCACTGCCCCAACATCCACATTGAGACTGTCTGCCAGTTTCGCGCAGTCATAGATTATCGTGTAGAGTAGGATCAGACCCACGAACAGAGCGTAGAAGCACACACTCATGTAAAGATAAGTGAGGGCAGTAAAGGCTATGGATTCTGTCACAGATACAACTTCTGGCCGTATCAGAGTCAAGCTGCCCCAATCCGTCGCATAGTCATTCTGCCCACTAAGCAGAGGCCCTAGCCGCACCCCGACCCACTGGATCAGTCCAGCGAAGACAGAGCAGATCAGAAACAACGCCCAAAAAGTAAGCGATGACGCCTCAACATTCTGCATCCAGGACTTAGCGGTTCCATCCCCAACAATTTGTGCGTCGAGCAGCTGTCTACCTTCCCGCTTCCAGTGCAACAGCGCCTCGACCACCAAGCCCAAGAAGAGCGGCAGGAATACCATGAACAGGACAGTCCAATTCGGTGCCCAAAGATAGCCAACCTGCTTCTCTATGCCCTCATGCGCATAACTGGCATTGTGAACGCCGATGATGAAGGACAGGAAGCCCAGCGCCACCGCACCTGCAAAAGCCGACGCAGGCAAGTCGAGTGGTGATCCACGACTGAACAAACCTTCCGACAATCTCGCCAAGCGGAACTTCTTGCGCTGATCCTTGATGATGACCGGAACGGGCACATCATCCACAGGAGCAACCAGAGTCTCTTCGGCGGGCGGATCGCCGCGTGGCTCAGGGTCATCGCGCTTCCGCCGTCTCTGCCTTCTCTGCGCCGCTAGAGCCGCGCTCAGGGCAATTTGCCAATCGGCCGTCGCTACGGGATCATCACATCCAAAGACCCGTGCAAGCCACCGAATGTTCTCGGCACTTATCCCTCGCTCGTTGTCTTGAAACCAGAGCTGAACCGTCCGCAGATCGATGCCCGCCATGTTGCCATCGATCTCGGAAATCGCCGCTGCAAGCAGGTCAGGAGTCCAAGGACCAGAGGGAAATCCGTCGCTGCCGACCGGCCGACCAGCACCAGCAGCAGCCAGTTTCTTGAACAGCTGCTTGAAGGTGCTCCCGTCACTGTGCGGCGCAACAAAATATTTCCCCTTCTTTATCAACTAGATGAACACCTTTGTTTCGTTTTGTTTCGCCTAAATTCGTAACGTATCGTGCTGACCCTATCAACTTCAAATAGACCTTTGCGGGCTGACCGGCGGGTTGGCGTATCCAGCGTGTTTTCAAAACCTTGCAGCGCCCCCGACGTTGTGATGCCCTACCTAGACCGACTTCGAGAAGGACGAACACATGGCACAGATCCTGTTCCTCGACCGACTGCGACAAGAGAAGAAGACCAACCTGACCGCATTTCGCCAGCTGGTGGAGCGGCACTTGTGGCCCGACCTTTCCCGAAAGCGAGAAATCCTGCGATCCTTTGGGAACCCGACTGCCACAATCCATGACGGTTGCAATGAAGGCCCCTCCGATCACATCATGCTGATGTTCTCCGGCACCGGCCCGCTTGAAGGATACTCGTTTGGCTTCGCCATCCGCAGCAATGCCGAAGCAAGCATCAGATCAGAAATTCATGTTTTTGATTCAGCCAGGTCTTCTATACTCTCCAAAGAGATAAGCTCCTGCGAAATCACCGCTTACACCCGCGACTGGCTGCGAGCGTCATATAATAATGCTTTGGAGATTATTTCACCTGTCTCGCAGCCGTCCCGCTCGACAAGCACTATTCGCGCTTAGATCGTCAAACTGATCCTCGGCCATATTTCGCTACCTGACCGAGAAAAAATCAAAGACCTGTCCGCGCCAGATATAGAAGCTCGAACGACAGGACAGCCGGTTCTAGCGCTTAACCACTCATACCCTCGCTGCTCTTCGCCAGGTGTTATCTTTCCAGTGGGGAATATCATCACCGAGCGACCAGAAACGAGGGACTTGCGCAAAGACCGGATGGACAATGAATGGTCAGCTGAAAGCGGAACAACCCGCCCCAATCCGCGCCTTTCCAAAAATTTGAGAAGACGCCGTGTTGTGGCGTTCTCAACCGCATATTTTGGTGTCACCGCATAATCCATGCTCACCGGAGCCGCCAAGGCGAATATAACGCCATCCAACAGGCTCTGATGATTGCAGATCACAATGCTGGGCTGCGAGCTTATCACGCCAGCTTGCTCAGTGAAGGTCACGCGGACGCGCAGCAAGCCTAAAGCAATCCGTCTCCATAGCTGCATGGTTCAGTTCGACCTGGTGTCTATCCGGGCCACACAGCCTGGATCGCGGTCGCAATTGCGAACAGAGGGAATGCGCCTGGTGTAAATCGTCAACGCATTGGTGCCATCAGCCTTCTGTTCGATCTTCACCGCATCCCCCAGAAACGACATACTCTGTGCGAACCCCTGCAAGGACTGTTGAACCTGTTCCTGAAGGTCTACAGCATGAGACAGCCCAGCGCGGTGCCGCTCAAGCTCTTCGGCTGTCTCGGCCGCGAGGGCTTGATAGCGAATACGCCATTGTCGCTCCAGCGCCTCCAACGGTTGTAGAGGGTCTTGGCCGGGCCGTATTCCTTCGGCGCGTCACACCAGCGCAACCCATTGCGATTGATGAAAATTATACCGCTCAGAACGCGACGGTCATCGACGCGGGGCTTGCCATGGCTCTTGGGAAAGAACGGCTTGAGGCGCTCCATCTGGGCGTCGGTCAGCCAATAAAGATTGCTCATCGATCAGGTCTCCTTGCAGAGCCTGAATCATGTCAACGGTCTGAAATCAATGGGTCTGGAGCCTAAGGTCCATTTCCAGGTTGAATGCCAGGTAAGGGCGGTCCGCCGTGGCCTGGGTGATCCGTGCGATGATCGGAACGTCGATCGAAACCAGCATGCCCTGGCCCGCATCGTGCTGGAACGGCCGGTCGCCCAGGGTGCTGACCTGCGCACCCTGGACGACGACGCACAGCGAGGGGCGGAACACCGAACATATGATGCCGCTCGGCGCCACGGCCCGGCTCAGCAGCAGGCCGTCCAGCGGCGTCTCGTGGCCGAACCGGCCGAACTGGCGTTCGATCAGCAGGCCCAGGGGTTCAAGCGGCGTGTCCATGCTTCGGTCTTATCTCACCGCGCCTGCCGAGGGGGCAAGCCGCCGCCGCGCCCGCCGGGGCGGGCGGGAAGCCGCATCGGGGGCCGGAGGCGGAGGCCCATGCGGGGCCGACCGCACCATGCCCTCGCCTTGCCGTCAGCGCGAGCTCTGCCCATACAGGATCCTGCGGGCCTCCTCGTTCTCGATATCGGGCGCATCGCCGTCCGGAAGCTTGACCGCCAGCCCGCGCGCGACGCCGGGGCGCGCCTGCATCCGCTTCTGCCATGCCGCCACATTGGGGAACTCGGCCGGGTCCACGCCCAGGTCGTCCCAGTAAAGCGACCAGTCGATCACGGCGATGTCGGCGATGCTGAATTCGTCGGCGATATGGTCGCGTCCGTCCAGCTGCCGGTTCAGGACACCGTAGAGCCGGCGGGTTTCCTTGCGGTAGCGCTCGATGGCATAGGGAATTTTTTCCGGCGCATCCTTGGCAAAGAAATAGTTCTGCCCCAGCAGCGGGCCGAACCCCGCCACCTGCCAGAACAGCCACTGATCGACCTTGATCCGGGCCCGGTGGTCCCTGCCGTGGAAGCGGCCGAACTTCCCGGCAAGATACTGCAGGATGGCGCCCGATTCGAAAATCGACACCGGCTTGCCGTCCGGCCCCTCCGGGTCGAGGATGGCGGGGATCTTGTTGTTGGGCGAGATCTCGAGGTATTCCGGCTTGAACTGGTCGCCCCTGCCGATGTGAACCGGGTTCACATGATAGGGAACGCCCAGCTCCTCCAGCATGATGGTGATCTTCTTCCCGTTCGGGGTCGGAAAGTAGAAGACTTCGATCGGTTGCGTCTGGCTCATGATCTTCTCCTGCATTCCCCAAGTGGCGTGTCGTTTGAGGTGAAGATCGCCTGTATCCGAGCGCTAGACAAGGATTTTCTGCCGCAAGCGGCACCTGCGGTCGCGCAGACTGCTGGATCTGGACGGATCAGACCGCGAAGCCGCTGTTTCCTTGCCCAGGGGCGGCGTTTTTCAGCGCAGCGGACAGATCTGTCCAGCCGCTTTCGTTCAGTTTGAGCGTGGATCGCGATCATGCGCATAGCGGTGGCGCTCGCAATCGGCGGATAGCGGCGAGGATGGCGCGTACCATCGTGCCGGTGACAGCGACCTCGGCCAGCTGGAAGGTGATGGTGCGGGCGTGACGGACCACACGTGCCCCGATCTTGATCAGCTTCAGTTGCAGGCTGGTCAACGACCAGTCGGCCATGGCCTCGGGCAGCTCGATGCAGTGCAAGAAGGTGGCCAGGTTGTACGCCAGGGCGTGCAGTTGCAGCCGCACCTCATTGTCGCGGAACTTCCGGCACGACAGCCGCGTCCAGCGAAAGGCGTATTTGCCCTCTTTGATGTGCTGCTCGGCGGTGCCGCGCTGGTTGTAGAACCGCACCACCCAGTCCGGCTCCATCGGCAGGTTGGTGACGATGAAGCCGACACGCGGGAACAGTTCGCCCGGATGCCATTCGATCTTGGCGATCACCCGGCGTTCCTTGTCCCAGGACGCCGCCTGATACTCGAATTCCTCGAAGAACCGCTTGACCTTGGTCAGTGACGGCCGCCCGACAGGGCGCGTTAGCCGATGCGCGATCTTGTCCTTGAGGACCGCGTTTGCGGGCAGCCGGATGGCGTAGAAGAACCGCGCTTCTTCCAATCGCTCATAGATCGCCGGGATCGCGTAGGCAGCATCGGCCCGGAAGAACCTGCCACCAAGGTCGCGCTCCGCGTAGCGCGCAATGACGGGGTCGAGAACATCACGCCAGCCATCGGCGCTGTGGACGTTGCCATGGCGCAGGGCGCAGCGTTCCAGCATCCCGAACTGGTTGAACAGAAAGTTGGGGTGATAGCAGCTACAGTCGAAATGGCCATTCCAGGCGGACCCTTCCTGGTCGCCATGGGTCGGGCTGACCGAGCTGTCCATGTCCAGAACGATGTACTTCAGCCCGTTACGGTCATGGAACCGGTCGATCCATTGCCCGTTCAGGTCGGCCAGCGCGGCACGGTTCCCGGCCAGAGCCAGCGTCTCGGTCTCGAACCGTCCCATCTGCGATGCCGAGGCCGCTTGTGCATCGACCGCTCTGCCGCCGACAACTTGGCGCATGACCGGATCGCAGGCGAGACGGTTGGCGTCGTTGACATCCTCGTATCCGGCCAGCCGCCCAAAGACTGATTGCCGGAACAGGCCGTCGAGCCGATGGACCGTGTTCTTGCCAGAGCGAGTATCGCGCAGCGCCGCTGACGCCAAATCGGACAACCCGAGCGCGTCATCAAGCTCGCGCATCACCAGAAGGCCGCCGTCGGAACTGAGCTGCGTGCCGCGAAATTCCAGCCGCACGCGAGGGTCGAAATCCACCCGATCTGCCCGTTGCAAGCCCGCACCCTCTGGGTGATCCATGAAACGCGCCCCTCGCAGCCTTCAACACCATGTTTTATATAGGAAATATAATGGTCAGGACAGCGAAATCAGCGCCTTACTTGGGAAATGTGGGATTGGACGCCGCCCTTGGTGATCCCGGCGGCGCGCGCCACTGCCTCGAAGGTCAGACCCGAGGCTCCGACACGGCTGACAATCGCCTCGGCCGCGTCCAGCACCTTGTCGCGGTCGATCGTTCTGGGACGTCCCGACATTTTCACCCTTCCATTTCAGTACGGGCGTATTTATTCCTTTCCGCAAGTTTGTCAAAGCCGCTTCTTCACTTCATGAGGTCCCGATGCCCGCTCGCAACCGCTGGTTGGCCCTTGCCGTCATCTCAAGCGCCCTGTTCCTCATCGTCATCGACATGACGGTGCTTTACACGGCGCTGCCTCGGCTGACGCATGATCTGGGCGCGACGGCGAACCAGAAGCTGTGGATCGTGAACGCCTATCCTCTGGTCGTCGCGGGCCTGCTGCCGGGCTTGGGCACGCTGGGCGACCGCTTCGGCCACCGCCGGATGTTCATGCTGGGGCTGGCGGTCTTCGGCTTGGCCTCGACCATGGCGGCCTTTGCCTGGTCGCCGCAGGCGCTGATCGGCGCGCGGGTGGCGATGGCCGTGGGCGCGGCAATGATGATGCCCGCCACATTGTCACTGATCCGCCTGACCTTCACCGATGAGGATGAGCGCGCCTTCGCCATCGGCATCTGGGCGGCCGTCGCCTCGGGCGGCGCGGCCATCGGGCCGGTGATCGGCGGCATCCTTCTGGAGTATTTCTGGTGGGGCTCGGTCTTCCTGATCAACGTGCCGGTGGTGCTGGTCGCGCTGGTGCTGGTGCCTCTGCTGCTGCCCTATCGCGAGGGGGTGAAGGACCGGCCCTGGGACCTCATCGGCTCATTGCAGGTGATGGTGGGTCTGGTCGGGCTGGTCTATGCGATCAAGGAAATCGCCAAACGCGATCCCGCCTGGGGTGAGGCCGCGCTGGTCTTCGCCATCGGCCTGATCGCCATGGTGCTGTTCGTCCGCAGACAGCTGGCCAGCGCCCATCCCCTGATCGACTTTTCGCTGTTCGCCATTCCGCGCTTCACGGCGGGGGTGATTGCGGCGCTGGTCGCCGCGGGCACGCTGATCGGGTTCGAGTTGGTCTTTACCCAACGCATGCAGCTGGTGCTGGGGCATTCGCCGCTTTACGCGGGGCTGTTGAACCTGCCCCTGCCGCTGGCGGCCTTCTTTGCCGGTCCGATTGCCGGGCTAATGCTGTCGCGTCTGGGGACCGAGCGGATGATCTGGCTGACGCTTCTGGTCGCCGGACTGGGGCTTGCGGGCTATCTTCTCAGCTATCAAGCCGCGGCCGCGATCTGGCTGGGCGCGCTGGCGGTGATGGGCTTCGCCATCGGGGCCTGCATGACCGCCGCCTCCAGCGCCATCATGCTGTCGGCACCCGAGGATCGCGCAGGCATGGCCGCCTCGGTCGAGGAGGTCTCCTATGAGCTGGGGGGTGCGCTTGGCGTGGCGATCCTCGGCAGCCTGTTCTCGGCGCTCTACACCTTCTTCCTGCATGTGCCGGACTCGGTCCCGCTCAGCGCCGCCGCGCGCGACAGTCTGGATGAGGCGATGATCCACGCCGAGACCCTGCCCGCCGATCAGGCGGCCGAGCTTCTTCAATACGCACGGCTCGCCTTCGATCACGCCTTCGTCTGGGTGACTTTCGCCGCCATCGTGATGCTTCTGGCGGCGTCGCTGATCGTCTGGAAACGCAGCGGAAAGCCCGTCGCGGCGCTCAATTCGGCCTCGTCGCAGCAGCCCGGAATGTGATCGACCGCTGCGGGAGGCCCCGCAGCGGCTCGACGCCCGTACCTCAGGTTGTTTCGAGAACTTTCCGATAATCTACTGTAGTCGGCAGATTTAATGCCAAAGCACCGGAACGGCCCCGCATCCGCCCCATGCGCGTGATTGCCTATGCTGCGCCATGATCCTTGCGCGGATTGCCCCATGGCTCGCACAATAACTCCATTGTGAACGCCAAGAGGGAGGAACCGACATGGCGGGAACGCAGCCGGCAACCGGATCGGTGCCAGCACAACCGGAACTGCACCGGGTCATGGGCCCGAAGCTACTTCTGCTTTTCATCATCGGAGACATTCTGGGAACCGGGGTCTATGCCCTGACCGGCACCGTCGCGGGCGAGGTCGGCGGCGCGGCATGGGCTCCGTTCCTGATCGCCTTTCTGGTGGCCACGATCACCGCGCTCTCATATCTGGAGCTGGTCACCAAATACCCACAGGCCGCAGGCGCTGCGCTTTACACGCATCGCGCCTTCGGCATCCACTTCCTGACCTTTCTGGTCGCCTTCACCGTCATGTGCTCGGGCATCACCTCAGCCTCGACCGCGTCGAACGCCTTTGCGGGCTTCGTGAACGACGGCTTCCACCTGGGCTTTCAGGCGGGCGGCACCGGCATCCTGACCATCGCTTTGGGCTTCATGGCGCTGGTCGCGATCATCAACTTCCGGGGCGTCGGCGAAAGCGTCAAGGCCAACGTCGTGCTGACCTGCGTCGAGCTTTCGGGCCTTCTGATGATCATCATGATCGGCTTTTACGCCATGAGCCAGGGCCGCGCCGATTTCTCCGAGGTGATGGTCTTCAAATCTTCCGAGGACAAGGGCGCCTTTCTGGCCCTGACCGCCGCCACGGCGCTGGCCTTCTTCGCCATGGTCGGGTTCGAAGATTCGGTGAACATGGCCGAGGAGGTCAAGGACCCCGTCCGGATCTTCCCGAAGATCATGTTGACCGGGCTGGGCGTCACCGGGGTCATCTATGTGCTGGTCTCGATCTGCGCGGTGGCGCTGGTGCCGGTGGGCGATCTCTCGGACCCGAGCAAAGGATCGGCGTTGACGCAGGTGGTGCGGGCCGGGGCACCGAACTTCCCCTTCGACAAGATCTTCCCCTTCATCGGCATGTTCGCAGTGGCGAACTCGGCGCTGATCAATATGCTGATGGCCAGCCGGTTGCTTTACGGGCTGGCGCGGCAGCGGGTCCTGCCGCATGGGCTTGGCCTTGTGCATCCGACGCGGCGCACGCCCTATGTCTCGATCGCCTTCACCACGGCTCTGGCCTTCGGGCTGATCTATTTCGTGGTCACCCGCTCCGAGACCCCGGCGATCAGCCTTCTGGGTGGCACGACCGCGCTGCTGTTGCTGTGCGTCTTCACGGTGGTGAACATCGCGCTGCTGGTGCTGCGCCGTCAGCCGGTCTCGCATGAGCATTTCCGCACCCCCGGCATCCTGCCCTGGATCGGCGCGCTGACCTGCGCCTTTCTGGCCGGGCCCTGGGCGCGCAGCGCCGCGCAGATGGAGCAGTACCGCATTGCCGGATGGCTGCTGGCGGTCGGTGTCGTGCTGTGGGTGGTGACCTGGATCTGGAACCGCGCGAGCCACCGCCATGCGGCGGGCTATCTTGAGAATGTCGAGGATCTGGCCGCGCATCACGGCGACTCCACCCGCAACTGATACCCGCAACTGATCTGGACCGAGGGGGCAAGCCGCCCCCTCGGCGCTAAATTCTCGCCTCCCGAGTGCCGGAGTTTTCCCCGCGTCACATCGCTTCGGGCTGGTCATTCAACAGCTTGAACGCCATAGTGACGCCAGTTTTTCAGCCGGTGCCGCCTATGTTCGATCCGTGGTTATTGCCAGTCTCTGACGATCCCCAGCCGCGATCCGCGCCGCAGAAAACCACCCTTGAAGGGGTTCAGCCTCTGGCGCGGCAGATCGGGGTCTGGCCCCGCCCGACGGTCCCTGACGCCCTGCATCCATGGCTCTTTGGCGATCCGGCTCAGCGCAGCTTTGCGCTGCTCGACGCCGCCCGCATCCGCTTCCTGCCCGAGCGCCTGCGCCAATCCGGCCTGCCGCACGCCTGCCTGTTTGACGGCACCACGGCCGAGGATCTGGCCGATACCGCGCCCTGGCTGGTGGAACTGGCCGAGGGCAATGACTTCACCCGCAGCCTTTTCACCCGGGGCGATGCGCATCGCGACCTGTGGGATGCCGAGGCGGGGGTGTTCCTGCGCTCGCCCCTGCCCCTGCAAGAGGTGCGCGCCCATCTGCGCAAGCTAACGCGGCTCTGCGATGAACAGGGCGAGTGGTTCTATCTGCGCTTTTGCGACCCGCTTTACGCGCGCCACCTGCTGACCCATGGCTCGGAAGAGATGCGGGCGCGTCTGTTGCGCAGCGGCCCGATGATGATGCGTGGCCCGCAGGACGGCCAGATGCTGATCTGGACGCCGCCCGCACAGCCCGATGATCTGGCCCCCCGCCGCGCGCTTCTGCTGCGCGTGCAGGACAGGCAGGCGCTGAAACTGGCGCGGCTGGAAAGCTTCACCACGCGCATGATCACCTGGCTGAGCGGACAGATCTGTCCAGCCGCTTTCGTTCAGTTTGAGCGTGGATCGCGATCATGCGCATAGCGGTGGCGCTCGCAATCGGCGGATAGCGGCGAGGATGGCGCGTACCATCGTGCCGGTGACAGCGACCTCGGCCAGCTGGAAGGTGATGGTGCGGGCGTGACGGACCACACGTGCCCCGATCTTGATCAGCTTCAGTTGCAGGCTGGTCAACGACCAGTCGGCCATGGCCTCGGGCAGCTCGATGCAGTGCAAGAAGGTGGCCAGGTTGTACGCCAGGGCGTGCAGTTGCAGCCGCACCTCATTGTCGCGGAACTTCCGGCACGACAGCCGCGTCCAGCGAAAGGCGTATTTGCCCTCTTTGATGTGCTGCTCGGCGGTGCCGCGCTGGTTGTAGAACCGCACCACCCAGTCCGGCTCCATCGGCAGGTTGGTGACGATGAAGCCGACACGCGGGAACAGTTCGCCCGGATGCCATTCGATCTTGGCGATCACCCGGCGTTCCTTGTCCCAGGACGCCGCCTGATACTCGAATTCCTCGAAGAACCGCTTGACCTTGGTCAGTGACGGCCGCCCGACAGGGCGCGTTAGCCGATGCGCGATCTTGTCCTTGAGGACCGCGTTTGCGGGCAGCCGGATGGCGTAGAAGAACCGCGCTTCTTCCAATCGCTCATAGATCGCCGGGATCGCGTAGGCAGCATCGGCCCGGAAGAACCTGCCACCAAGGTCGCGCTCCGCGTAGCGCGCAATGACGGGGTCGAGAACATCACGCCAGCCATCGGCGCTGTGGACGTTGCCATGGCGCAGGGCGCAGCGTTCCAGCATCCCGAACTGGTTGAACAGAAAGTTGGGGTGATAGCAGCTACAGTCGAAATGGCCATTCCAGGCGGACCCTTCCTGGTCGCCATGGGTCGGGCTGACCGAGCTGTCCATGTCCAGAACGATGTACTTCAGCCCGTTACGGTCATGGAACCGGTCGATCCATTGCCCGTTCAGGTCGGCCAGCGCGGCACGGTTCCCGGCCAGAGCCAGCGTCTCGGTCTCGAACCGTCCCATCTGCGATGCCGAGGCCGCTTGTGCATCGACCGCTCTGCCGCCGACAACTTGGCGCATGACCGGATCGCAGGCGAGACGGTTGGCGTCGTTGACATCCTCGTATCCGGCCAGCCGCCCAAAGACTGATTGCCGGAACAGGCCGTCGAGCCGATGGACCGTGTTCTTGCCAGAGCGAGTATCGCGCAGCGCCGCTGACGCCAAATCGGACAACCCGAGCGCGTCATCAAGCTCGCGCATCACCAGAAGGCCGCCGTCGGAACTGAGCTGCGTGCCGCGAAATTCCAGCCGCACGCGAGGGTCGAAATCCACCCGATCTGCCCGTTGCAAGCCCGCACCCTCTGGGTGATCCATGAAACGCGCCCCTCGCAGCCTTCAACACCATGTTTTATATAGGAAATATAATGGTCAGGACAGCGAAATCAGCGCCTTACTTGGGAAATGTGGGTTGATACTGGGCCTTTTCGTTTTCGATCTCGGCAGCGGCCGACCGGACCTGTGCAACCATCCCAGCGCCACCGATTGAGAAATAGAGGGTGGGCACCAGGAGCAGGAGAGCGACAACACCAGCCCCGACCAGGCCGAAGGTCAGCTTCCTGATCTGCGCATCCTTTTGGGCTGTCAGATCGTCTAACTGGGCCTTGGACGCGGCAACCTCGCGCGTGAACACCTTCACGACCTCGACCGTATCATGCAGATCGCGTTCGGCACCCTTCACCAACACGTCTTTCGTCTCGGTAGCCACCTTCTGAAAATCTGTCAGAAATCCGCTGATGGTTCTGCGAGCTGCCTCGACCGACTTCGAGGTTTCTCCCGAGGCGAACTCCAGCTCCGCGTTCTGAACCGCAGCTGCATCGCTGGCCTTCTTTACAAAGCCCTCCAAGAGCGCGTTCATCTGCTTGTCCGTCGCCTTCACGGCATCGCTGGCGCGAGCATCAAGCGCCTGTTCCACGGCCTTGGAGATCGCGGGCTGCAAACCCTCGATCTGGGCCTGAACCTCATCCCTGACACGCTTTGCGCCCTGTCTGGCCGCTTCCTCGATCAAGAGGATCTTCGGATCATCGATCTGGCCGAATCCATCACTGAATGCCGGTCCCGTCAGAACGACCGGCCGTCGCGCTTTCGCCGCAAGCTCGGCGTCGTCACCAACATATCGAACCGTGAGCGCTTGGGGTTCCGCCTTGACCAGCTCGAAACCGATCTTCCCCAGGTCGGCAATCACATCGCCCCGCGAACGCAGCTCGCCCGCCATAACAGCGTCTTCGACAAAGGTGGTCAGCGCCGGGCGCAGCCCTTTGTTCGCGCCCCTGTCGGCCAGCTGGAAGCTGGGTCGGATACCAGCCCGGTGCCGAGGCATCGGGTCTTGCAGATCGAACGTAAGGGCCTGCACCCGCGTCCAGAGCGCTGCCTTGTCGATCATCACCTTTGGCAGGGGCAGAGCTGCCTGCTCGGCCTTGTTCCACAAAGGCAGCAGGAACCGCAATTCGTGTCCCGCCCCCCAATTCAGATGCTGCCAGACGATCTCATAGTGCTCATGCCGCGCAAAATCTGGGAAAAAATCCGCCTCCCAGCGCTCCGCTATGCGCCGCAGGAACACATCATCATCTGGCTCGCGACCGGCGAACACGATAGCACCGGCCAGAGCGCGAGGCTGGCCCTGTATCGCCGCCTGGACGGCCTTGGAGCCGGTCTTCTTGAAAGCGGCCTCGACCGCTGGCAACCGGCCAATCAACTCGACTACGCGCGGGTTGTTCTGTCTATCCAGGAACCCGGTATCTTCAACCCTTGCCGCATCACGCGGAATGTCATCAAAGCGAAGCAGCATGGCTCCCTCCTGTGTCAGATGGCCGAAGGGGCCGAAATTTCCCGATAATAGTCCACGCCGCGTTCCGTGACCCCATAGCCCGATCCGGCGACTTCGCCATCCTCGGTGAATAGGCCATTGCGGTATTGGCAGTATCCTCGCTGCGTCAGATCGCGCAGGAAGCCTCTGGCAACCTCTCGCGGCATCCACTCCGTGGTGAAGTGTTGAAGCCTGTAGAACGTCTCACAGCGCCCGAATGGCGCTTCCCCGTCGATCATGACCGACAGGATATGCCGGTCAAAGAAAACCCTCGCCTCGGGGCATCTGTCAGCCTGTGCCATGACCCTTCCCCGCTGCTATTCTCGCGGATCGACCGCAAGCGCCCCGATCCGATCCGGCCGGAAGCCCGCCCAATGCTCGTCATCGGCAACCACCACCGGGGCTTGCCGATAGCCCAGCGTCTCCACAAAGGCATAAGCCTCCGCGTCCTCGACCAGATCAATCAGCTCGTAGGGAATGCCCTTTGCATCCAAGGCTTTTGTTGTGGCCGTGCATTGGACACAGCCTGG
This sequence comes from Paracoccus sp. TOH, assembly GCF_030388245.1. Lineage (NCBI taxonomy): Bacteria > Pseudomonadati > Pseudomonadota > Alphaproteobacteria > Rhodobacterales > Paracoccaceae > Paracoccus > Paracoccus sp. TOH. Next base: position 208,031 of record NZ_CP098363.1, on the reverse strand, counting down.
CTTGGTATAAACTGTCACAGTCATTTCATGTCCCTCAATCCATGTCGTCATTTTCAATCACAACATCGTCGTCGTCGTCGGCCACCATCACACCAGCGGCTCGCTTCGCAGCCCGCTCTTCGGCGGTCCTCGCCTTCACGGCATCCAGAAGGCGTTGAACCTCGGCTTTGGCCTTCTCGTGCTCGGATTGGTCGTTCCCAAGGGCCAGCACCATGTAGGAAAGTGAGGTTTTCAGATCGTCCTCGCCATGCCCGAGGATCTGGGCGAAGAACGCCGACTTCGTGCGGCGCAGCGAACCGAACCGCGCATATGCCAGCTCGGCATAGAGGGCGCGAAGCCATTTGACCGAGAGCTTGTCCAGCAGCTCTTCTGTCATTCCTTCGATATTGGAAAGGGAACCGCGCAGCTGCGCGTTGAACCGGCCGCTCTCACCGGAATTCAGATCACGGTAGTCAAACCCCTGCCAGCGCTGCCCCAGCTTGGATTCCCGGATTTCTTCCATCGCCTTGAGGATCAGCGGAACTGTGTCCACCTTCCCGTTCGGAATGACCGGGATGCGATAGGTCGCGCCGTGCATGGTGCCCTCGGCACCGCGCGTCTTTGCTTGGCCGGTGAATTCGAGCACATATTTCAGACGAACGCGCCCTTTCTTGATCTGCTCGACAACCGGCGTGAACTCGCCATCACGCACGACCTCAATAAAGCGCCGCCCGGTAAGCCCCATGACGCCCAACGCCTTCTGGCGCACATCAGTGCTGTCCAGCCACTCGACAAATGCCGCAACCATCTGCTCCGGGTTGGGGCACAGAACAAGGTTCTCGGCGCGGGACTTCACCGCCTTGGTGTAATCCCGGTTCAGCGTCTCGATCATACCCTCGGGAAAGGTGATGATCGCCAGAACGCGGCCTTCCAGATCGCGGCGCTCGTCGCCCTCGTCAAGCGACTCGAACCACTCTTTGATGCCTGCGCGAAACTTCACGATGTAGAGCTTTTGCGACCCAAGGGCCTTATCCGAGAATTCTTCGCGCTTGGTATTCCAAGCCGCCGTGAGCCGCCCCTGCCAGCCATGCTGGCCGACCATCAAGGCAACCTGGTGCGCGAATTCATCGATCTTCTTGGTAAGGGGATAGCGAGCCATATACCTCAACTCCTGTCGGGTTTGTTTAGGTATATATAAAACAGGGCAAGCCTGCTGGCAAGCTGTTTCCAAGGTAAACATTATTTTTACCTAATCACCCGAATGAAGGCATCTGGGTATCCCGACCGCCGCGCCCATCCCGCAAGCACTTCAGCTGTGTTGCGCTCTGTCTCCGGCATCAAGACGAGGTTCCAGGAACCTTGACGCCCCAAACGAGCTTCAAGCCCCACAGAGCGAATACGCTCGATCTGCCCTTCTGCGCTTTCCTGACGCCGGAAAGCCCCAACCTGGACATAGCGGGCACCGGCCGAAGCCTGCTGCCCGGCCTGTCCAAGGAAGACATGCACATCCAGCACCCGTGAAAGGTGCCGAGGCTCCGGCAGCGTGTCCCATTCCATGTCCTGCGCCACGGCCGGAGCGGCCCCCAGGGCCGCAACAGTCGCAACCGCCAGTATCAGCTTCGATCTCACCGCGTCATCCTTTCCTTTGTGATTAAGGTCCGCGCTTATGCGCGAGCCTTGCGCTTCCGTCCGGTTGCCGCCTTGCCCGACTTCGATCCGTGCGAGTCGATCCACTTGGAGAGAGACGACTTCGATTTGAGGGTTTCCGGGGGTATCTCGATCCCCTTCTGCCCCGCGATTTTCTCGGCCAGCTCAACCTGCTTCGAGCTGGGGCGATCATCGCCTTCACCTTTCGGCACCTGATCCTTGTGTGCATCAATCCACGCCGACAGCTGCTTGCGATCTTGCAGAACCTCATCGGCCAAAGTGACACCCAGCGCTCCGGCGATCTTGCGAGCGAAGGCCAGCTGGCTTTCGCTAGGACCGCCACCCTCGGTCATCGGCCCCAAGAACTCGCGGCAGATGCGCGCGTCCGAAGCAGCGCCTCGCGGCAGGCTGACACCATCACGCTGGGCCTTTGCCTTCGCAGCGGCCAGCATCTTTGCGCTCGGGGGCTGTTTCACATCGACCTTGAGCGCCCCGGCTCCTTCGGATCGGCGCTTCATCGCCTCAAGTAAGCGCTGCGTCTTCATCAGGATTTCATCGATCACATGCCGAGGATCGGCCTCGCCGCGCAGGATCGCATCGAGCGCCATTTCCATTTCAGCGGTCGCGGCAGGATCAAGCCACTCCGGGCATTCCTTCATCAGCTCCCGGTAGAATTCCAGCGCCAAGGGCGAAGCGTTGAGCCTGCCCTTCACCACCATGAAATATCCCTGCTTGATAAGCCCGGCGATAATGCTGTCGCGTGTCGCAGGCGTCCCAATCCCCTTGGCCTCATTGAGGCGTTCGGCCATCGCCGGATCGTCCGCAAAGCGCCAGGCTTCCTGCATAGCCTTGATGAGCGAGCCTTCCGTATAGAGCGACGGCGGTTTGGTCATCTTCGCGTCCACACCAGCGTCCTTGGCTGTGGCCTGCGCTCCGTTCGGCCATGCCGGGACGGCGGGATATTCCTCGCCATCCTCTTCGGCCTCGGCGGCGCTGGCTCCCATGGCCTCGCGCCAGCCCGCAATCTTCTCGACCACACCCACGGCCGAAAACTTTCGCTTCTCGCTCGACATGGATATTTCGGTGCGATCATAGATGCGATCCGGCCCGACAGCGGCCAGATAGGTTCGGGCGATATGATCGAACAGCTTGCCTTCGTCCTGGCTCAACCGATTGTAGATCGTCTCCCAAGCCTCGACGGTCTTGATGTTGGGCACGATGGCATGGTGCGATGACCCTTCCAGAGCTTTATCTGAAAAGTGACCAGCCTTGCCCTTACGGATCACCGGAGTCTGGTAGCTCACGCCCAGCTTGCCCAGCGCATTCAGCCCGTCCAGCATAGCCTGTGCATTGCCGATCTCGACTTCCGGCAGATAGCGGTTTTCTGCACGGGGATAGGTCGTGATCTTGTGCGTTTCATAGAGGGCCTGCGCCACATCCAAGGTCTTCTTGGCTGACCAGCCCCACCGCGAAGCATAGATTTGCAGCGTGGGAAGGTCGTTCAGCTTCGGCGGGCCTTGGCGCTTCTCTTCCTTCACGACAGACAAAGGCCCGGCCCATGTCCGCAGCCCGGCGACTATCGCCTCACCTACGGCCTTGTCGAAGATCCGCGCATCCTCGCCCGGCCTGTGGTTCAGCCTGACGATTTCACCGTTGTGCTGCGCATCCAACCACAAATCCCAATAGGGACGCGGTGTAAAACCATCGACCTCGATCTGTCGCTTGCACACGATAGCCATGGTGGGCGTTTTGACACGGCCCATGCCCATGGCACCGCGCATCCCGTCCGGTTTCAGGGCAACCGTTGCGGCTCGGGTCGCGGAAAGGTTGGCGATCTGATCGACCTGGGCACGAGCGACAGCGGCTTGATAGAGCCGCAGATGCTCGCTGTTCGGCCGCAGGTTGGCGAATGCCTCTTGCAGGGATTTCTCATCCTCCGCATTGAACATAGCGCGGAAAACCTGCCCCTTGAATTTGAGATAGCGCGTCAGGTTCTCCCCGATGGCCTGCCCCTCGCGGTCACAGTCCGTCGCGATGATGACGCGATCCGCGTCCTTCAGCTCGGCCTTGATTTCCCGCAGGAGCTTGTCTTTTCCGCCCGACTTGTCTTCGGAAAAGGGATAGAAGCCCGATGCAGGCCGCAGCAACTCGCAGCTCCACTTCGCCCAATCGGGATTGACCTCTTCGGGATCGGCCAGACGGATGATGTGGCCCCGCAGGCCGATCACCCGGCCGAACCGATTGCCGACCGCCGCTTGGACATTGCGGGCTTGGGATGGCTTTTCGCAAAGCACGATGGATTTCATGGACGGATCAATCTCCTACGCTCACGCCCTGCCCAAGGCCCCCTTCAAAGGGAGCCTTGGGCCATGCGTCTATTCTAGAACGGGATCTCATCATCATAGTCGTGCTGATCGATGGGGTTGCGGCCATCGATGGGCGGGCCATCCGGCACCTTGCCCTTGCCCTTGGCCTTGCCGCCGCTCGCGGCACCCCGGCCGATTTCATTGGATTGCGACTCGTCGCGGTCATTCGCCTCGCCGCGCTCAAGAGAATGCAGCTTGCCGCCCATGGGAACGAGGACACCGCGATTGTAGAAGGTCTGGCCGTCAACCTCGCGCCGGGACTCGTTGTTCTCGCCCTCGACATAGACCAACATGCCTTTGCGCAGCCGATCCCGGCCATGCTTGATGCGGTATTTGTCGAACGTCACCACGTTGTGGCCGACAGTGACCTCCTGCCACTGGTCGTTTTGGTCGCGGTAGCTGCGCGATGTAATCACGCGAACCCGCATGAAGTCTCGACCAGCTGGCGTCTGCCCGAAAGTCGGATCATCCGCCAGTCGGCCGAGCAACCGGACCTCATTGATGTTCAGCATTCCCCGAAACTCCTGCTTATGTTGACGACTTGCACGGTAGCCGATGGTCAAGCATAATTCAATCTAAATACAATTTGCAAATTATCGAAGGGGAATCCCATGAAGCCTGTTCAGGCTCAATTCGCCATCGCCATGATCGCCATGGGTGGCGGGACCGCTGCCGGGGGCGCGGTCCACAGCGCCAGCCAATGGGCCTATGGTCCCTTGGGCTTGCTGTGCATCGTCCTGGCGTTCACACAGGCCAAGACGGCCAAGAGCGCCGCACTGGTGGGCTGGATCGGTGGCTTTTGCTATTTCGCAGCCGCCTTACCCTTCTTGCTGACCGGCTATGCCGCCATCGGCATCACCGGCTTGAAACCCGTGATCGGCGTTGTCGCTCTCTATGCTTTGTTGTCGGTCTGGTGGCCGGTCGCATTCGCACTGGCGTTCCGCTACGGGCGGGGCGTCTATGCACCCTTCCTGCTTGCGGTCTTGTGGAGCCTTGCAGAGCTGCTGCGCAGCTACGTCTTCCCCGCGATCCCCGTGGCGCAAATCGCCTCGATCCTCTCCCAGATGCCTATGGTCCAGCTCTCACGATTCATCACCGTCGAGCTGCTGGGCACATTCCTGATCGCGGTCTGCGCGACAGCGGCCTTCGACATGACGAAGCGCCGCTGGCCGCTGGCAAGCATCGCAATTTTTGTGGGCGCATCGGTTCTCGGCCTATGGGCCAGCAAACCCGCGCCCCTCCCTGAAATGCCGCGTATCGCCTCGATCAGCACCGCGATCCCGCAAGCCGAGCGTTGGAACGATGCGCTGATGCCGTCCTATATCGCTGATTTGACCAGCCGCACCCGCACAGCCTTTGATGCCGGTGCCGAGCTGGTGATCTGGCCCGAAGTTGCGGTGCCGTTCTTTCATGACGAGCTGACGACCGAGCTGGCCGCAGCAAAGCCGCCCGAAGGCGCATATCTGGCCCTGGGCATCATGACGCCCATCGAGGCGGAACCCGGCCGCTTCTGGAACAGCTTCCTGATCCTGGATTCTAATCTGAACGAGGTCGCCCGATATGATAAGCGCCAGCTCTTCCCCTTTGGTGAATACATCCCCTATGCCGAAGAGCTTGAACGCCTCTTTGGAATGAGCACCATCGCCGCCAGTCCAAATGCGATTGCACACGGCGCAGGATCGCCGCTCATAACCCTTCCGGGCCTGCCCGGCACCATCGTAGCCCAAATCTGCTATGAAGGCTCCTATGCCGTCTCTCGCGCTGATAGGGGCGCTGCTGGGGCATACATCGTCAATATCAGCAATGACGCCTGGTGGCCTGGTGTTGGCGCTCGCTTTGTCGAACAGGAAGCCCGGCTTCGGGCTATCGAGGCAGGCTTGCCGCTGGTCCGAGTTCCAAACAAGCACCCCGCCGCAACCTTCGATGCGCGGGGGAACCCCCTTTGATGAATTAGCCCTGTGCGGCAAGTCCGACACCGCTTCGGATGTTTTTGAAAACTCGATCAAGGGCAGCATAGCGCAAGCCCTGATCGTGGATCGCACTCGCCTCGCGCCATGAGCGGGCCATTCTATCGCCCTTCGCCACCCCCCTACACAAAGCGTCAACGACCATCAAAATCTCGCACTCGCAGGGATCGTCATCCGCTGACGCCAAAACAGCCATTTCCAAAGTATCGAGCGCTGCGCGGAGTTCTTCACGGATAGGTATTTGCTCCGACCAGTCGCCACCAAACGCGACATTTCGCAGCTGCTGCCTGCGTTCCATGCTCTTCATCCCTTCAAACCGAAAAAGAACATATGTAGAACATGCGTGATGCAGAGTCACGTTTAAGAGTAATCCATGGGAGAGTTTCGGACCCTATACATCGACATGAACGGCTTCTTCGCGAGCGTGGAGCAGCATGAAAACCCGCGACTCCGTGGTCGGCCGGTTGCGATCACGGCTGTCGATGACAAAAGCGGGGCCTGCGTGGCTTGCAGCTACGAGGCCAAAGCCTTCGGCATCAAGACAGGAACGCCCGTCTGGGAAGCCAAGCGCCTGTGCCCCCAGGTCGTTTTCCTACCATCGCGCCATAGGCTCTATGTGCGTTACAATCTGCGCATATCTGGCATCCTGGACGAGATGGCGGAAGTGGAGCGCATCCGCTCTGTCGATGAATTCCAGATCAGGCTATCAGGCGAGGCTACCGAGCAGGCCGGGGCCTATGAGCTGGTGCGGCGCATGAAGGACCGAGTGTCGCGCGAGATCGGTCCAAGCATCAAGTTTTCCGCTGGCATCGGGCCAAACGCTCTTCTCAGCAAGATTGCTGGCAAGCTGGAAAAGCCAGATGGGTGCCAGTGGTTAAGCCCGCGAAACATGCCAGACCGCCTGTCGCATCTGAAGCTCGATGACCTCCCCGGCATCAGCAAGGGCATCAAGGCTCGCCTCTTTGCAGCTCGCGTATGGGACATACCAGCCCTCTATGCCTTGGACCCGCGCCACGCCCGCATGATCTGGCGCTCTGTCGAGGGCGAGCGGTTTGTCAGGGCCTTACAAGGCGCGGACATACCAGTGGTTCCGACAGAGAGGAACGGCTACGGCAACAGCAAGATCCTGTCGCCGGAGAACCGGCCGGTGCCGCAAGCCTATCTGGTAGGAAGGTGGCTGGTAGAGAAATCGACCTCACGTCTTCGCCGTGATGGGCGCGTATCGTGCCGCTTCACATTGTCCGTCCACCTTATGCCCGATGGCGGCTTCACACGCTCGATCCGATGCGAAGCAAGCCAGGACACGGCCTACTTCCTCGATCTGCACCGCAGCTTATGGCGTCAGCTATGGCCGATGCTGCGCGGCCGACTGGTCATGTCGGTAGGCGTCCACTTGGCTGACGTATCCATGCTTGCGGATCGGCCGGGTGATCTGTTTGCGCCCAGAAGCCCGGCCACCCCTACTCAGGGCGAAAGGCTCTCTGGTGTAGTTGACCTGATAAATCGAAGGTTCGGCGCTGGCTCAATCCATTTCGGTGTAAATAAACCGCACCCTGGCTTTTTTGAACGCGGGTAGACTACAGCTCAGATGCTGGCGCTTGGCGCAAGGCAAACACCGGGTGCAAGATTTCCCTACGGCCCGAGGCATCGCAGGCGCGGATATAGCCGACCTGCACAAAGTCAGGCGAACGGCGGGCCGCGTCAATCACAGATTTTATCTTGTTCAACAGATGCCTCCGGCTTCCGCCAGATCGCTCATAGGCATCATGGCAAAGGTTCGGATCACCAGCCCACGCCCGCTTGGCACCCTGTTCAAGCATGACGGCTTTCAGGCATTGGGCGATAGGCTGGCGCATCACTAGACCCTGTTTGCCGCGTCCCGATAAACAGCGTTGCGTTCGCGCTTCCCGACCGCCACCACACTCACGACAAGCTCTGCATCCCTGACCTCATAGACCAGACGATACCCGACAGATCGCAGCTTGATCTTGTAGCGGTTGTGCGATCCATGGAGCTTTGAAGCTGGCACATGCGGGTTCTCCAGCCGCTCTGCCAGCTTCTTCTTGAATTGGGCGCGGATCGTCGCCCCAAGTCCGTCCCATTCCTTCTTGGCTTCCTCTCGGAAGCGCAGCTCATAGGTCATCGAGCTTGACCGGGATTTCGCGGCTGTTGGCTCTGGCGTCCGCGATGGCGTTCAGCTCTGCGTCCTCGATCAGGTTCAGCATGGCCTCGTATTCGTCGGCCGGAACGCAATAGAACGCAGGCTCATTGCGATTCAGGATCGCGACCGCCGCCCCGTTCCCCGCCGCCATGGTCCCCATGGGGTTGCGCTTCAACTCTGTAACGCTGGCAGTCACGCTCGCATGAATGGAATGTGTCACGGGCCTTCTCCTTCGCGCCTTTTATAGACCATTAAATAGCACTCTTACAGGCGCTTTTCAATGCCCGCCCGCGTGTGACATTTCCGCCTCGGTGGCCGGGCGGTTTGAGACGTGGTTGCCGCCCACACTCACAGCAACGCCCCGAGGATCATCACATGCAAGCAGATCGTGCCGAGGCTCGCGATCAGCTGGGAGACCGGGCCATAGCGATGGACTGTCCACGCTAGAGCTGCGCCAGACATTAGCGAGAGGATGACCAGCAGCCGGTGCTGGGCGTAGAAACTGTCCAGCGCTGCATTCATGGCCCCGAAGGCGCTTTCCCCGGCCAAACCGAAGCTGCTGTAAACGCCATCCCCCAGCTCGGCGCTACCCACGTCCAGAAGCACCGCCGCGAATCCGACGAGGCTCCCCCCGAAGATCAGAAGCGCCCAGAACCCAAGCAGGTAGTGCATCGTCCCGTATCCGAGCCGGTAGCAGGCGCTCGTGAATTCCTTGGGCAGCTCGAAGCCCTGATCTGAATGCCTTGCCGTCATGACTTTCCCTTTCTCTATCTAAATATGAATTGTATTCTGCCCGCCTTCCTGTTTAGCTGCAAGGCATATGTTTTTTCGCCTATGTCACATATGAGGGAACCCATATGGCACTTTTCATTGACAACGAAGACGTTGTGACCCTGGCCGCGCAGCTGGTCGCTGCGACCGGCAAAACGAAGGTTGCTGTGGTCAAGGAAGCTCTGGCGCTTCACCTTCAGCAGATTCAGTCGAAGCCATCGCTGTCAGAAAGCATCCGGGCCTTGCAGGCCAAGGTGAAGGATGACGGCTTCATCGCACCGGGGGGCCTGTGATGTTCATCGACAGCTCTGCCTTTCTGGCGATCCTTATGGCCGATCCTGCCGCGAACGATCTGCTCTCCCGCCTGCAAGCCTCGCGGCGCAAGCCGGTCACAACCACGACCACCCGCCCCCAGGTCATCATGACGATGGCCGAGAATCGCGCCCAAGGCCGCGCCATCGCCCCAGAGGACGTGCAGCTTGCCACGGATGCCTATGACGAACTCCTGAAGCTGCTCGAATGCGCGGAGATCATGGTCACGACCAAGATCAGCCGTCTTGCCGTGGAGACGGCCGCAATCTACGGCGTGGGCGCTGGGCACCCCGCCCAGCTGACCATGGCCGACTGCATGGCCTATGCCGGTGCCAAATCCTCGGGGATGCCCCTGCTCCACGCCAGCAAGCATTTAGCGGAGACGGACCTTGCGTAGCATCCTGATCCTCGCCCTCATCGCCAGCACGGCGACAGCAGCCATTGCCGGTGACGGCCTGGTCGGCCGAGCTTCCGTGATCGACGGCGACACCATCGAGCTGCACGGCCAGCGCATTCGCCTCCACGGCATGGACGCCCCAGAGGCCCGGCAGCGGTGCTCGCACCCTGACGGTTCCGAATGGCGGTGCGGCCGAGAGGCCGCGTTTGCCCTCGACGAGCTTCTACGCGGCCGTGTTCTGACCTGTGAAAGACGCGATCAGGACCGCTATCAGCGCGTCGTTGCCGTGTGCCGGATCGAATCGATCGATATAGGGGAATGGATGGTGCTGAATGGGCTTGTCCAAGACGGCCATTCCATTGCTGCTCGCGGCCTATGGTGCGGCCAACGTAGCGGGAAATCTTGTCGTCGGGCGGTTCGCTGACCGATTCACAATTCCGGTTCTCGCCATTGGCCTGATAGCCCTTGCCATTGCGCTCGCCGTCTTCGCGCTCTTTGCGGCGATTCCTGCAATCAGCGTATCGGCCTTCATCCTGATCGGCCTGTTTGGCGTGGCGATGAATCCGGCAATGGTCGCGCGAGTGATGCGTGCCGCTCATCCCGGCCCGCTGGTGAATGCCATGCACGCCTCCGTCATCACGGCCGGACTCGCTTTCGGCACCTGGGCCGGCGGCGCGAGTATCGATGTCGGTTATGGTCTTACCGCGCCGCTTTGGGTTGGGTTCGGCCTTGCGGTGCTTGGACTCGTGAGCCTCGCCCCGTCGAGCGCGCGGCGGCTTTCGTCGGAGAAAATTCGATGAGGCGAGCATAGCGATGCGGCGGCGGCGTTCGGCACCGATGAATGATCGCCAAGGGGGGATGCCGACCGCACTGGGGTCGCGCATTCCCATGACATCGCTGATCCAGACGCTTGCTGTCGCCGAATATCTGAACTTCCGCCACGCGGCGAACGCGCTCGGCGTGGCGCAATCCAGCGTCAGTGCGCGCGTGAAGGCGCTGGAGGAAGACCTTGGCATCCTCCTGTTCGAGCGTCATGCCCGTGGCGTTCGACTGACGGAAGCCGGCCGCCACTTCGTCGAACGGGTGGCAACCGGCATCGACCATCTCGACCATGCAGTCAGGACCGCCGGCATGGTGGCGCGGGGAGAGCATGGCCGGCTGCGCGTCGGCATCCACGCGCTGATCCCCGGCAGCTTCCTCGCCACCCTGATCGAACGCTACCGGGAGCAGCATCCGGGCGTCGAGGTTGAGATCGCCGAAGGCACCGCCCGCGAGAGCGTCATGCGGCTTCGCGCCAACGGGCTCGATTTGGCTTTCGTGGCGGGCTCGCCCGAATTTCCCGACTGTCATTCACGCCGGATATGGAGCGAACGGCTTCTCGCCGTGCTGCCATCATGCCACCCGTTCGCCGAGGCAGCGGGCATCACCTGGGCCGATCTGGCGAGCGAGACCTTCATCGTCCGGCAGGGCGGCACCGGGCCGCAGGTGCATGACCATATCGTGCTGCGCCTCGCCGCCAGCGCGCCGGGGCTGTCGATCCTCCGCTTCGACGTTGAGCGCGGCACGCTGCTGTCGATGGTGGCGCAGGGCTACGGCATCACCATAGTCGGAGAGTCGACGACGCTTCTGCATACGTCCGGCGTGACGTTCCTGCCGATCCGCGACGAGCCGGAACCGCTGGCGTTCTCGGCCGTCTGGTCGCCGTTCAACCGCAGCGCAGCACTGCGAAACCTGCTCTCCTTGGCTGACGAAATGGGCCGATTGATCCTGACTCCTGACCCATCGGCCCGATAGCGGCATTCCTAGCGTTAAATTCCCAACATAAACTGCATGCGCATGCAAATATATTGACTTGCCCAGGCGGATCATTAATGTGCATGCACACGCAAATAAATGGCCGAGGTAAAATGACCCAGATAACCGTCTATTCCGACTATGTATGCCCCTACTGCCTGCTCGCAGAGCAGGTGCTCTCCGACGCGATCGGAGACCGAGACATCCGCATTGCCTGGCGGGCTTTCGAGCTTCGACCTGACCCGTTGCCCACGCTACGGCCCGAAGACCCCTACCTGCCGGCGGTCTGGCGCAAGTCAGTCTATCCCCTCGCGGAGAGGCTGGGTGTGCCGATCAAGCTGCCGTCACTCTCGCCCCAGCCGCGAACCGCCAAGGCGTTCGAGCTGCTGGCGCTGGCGCAGGACAGGGGACTGGACCACTCCTACTCCATGCGCGTCCTGCGCGCCTTCTTCGAGGAGGATCGCGACATCGGCGATCCAGACGTTCTCGTGGCACTTGCAGCCGATGCGGGAATCGATCCCGACGAAGCCCGACAGGTGCTTGAAGACGGCACCTATGCCGAACGTCACCGCGAAGCTCTGCGCCATGCCCGCGAGGACATGACGATCACCTCGGTTCCGACCATCGTTGTCGGCGACCGGGTGTTCCGGGGAACGCCGCCCGCAGACGAATTAAAAGCAGCCATCGATCGGCTCGAAAGCGAAGCCGCCGCCGATGATCGCTCCCTTCCGAACAAGACTGGAGAATAGTCATGCACTGGTTGTATCTGGGCGTCGCCGTGGTCTTCGAGGTCGCGGTCGCGATCTCGGCGGGCAACGCCAAAGGCTTCACCCGTCCGGGCTGGACCGCCGCCACCCTCATTAGCGGCGCCATCGCCACCTTCTTCCTCAGCCTCGCGCTGCTCACCTTCGACGTCGGCGTCGGCTATGCGATGTGGACCTCCATCGCGGGCGTGGGGATCGTCATCCTCGGCGCGCTGTTCTTCGGCCAGCGTCTCGACTGGAAAAAGTTCTTGGGCATCGTCCTCGTGATCGGCGGCGTCGTCGGCTTGCGCCTCAGTGGCGCGGCATAGGCTACCGCTTCATCCCTTCACCTTCTCTCAATCGAAAGACCTGAACATCATGACCAATATCGATGAGACCAAAGGCAGCGGGCGCGCATGGGCCGCGCTGCTGCTCGCCAGCGCCTTCGAGATCGGCTACGCGCTCAGCGTCGGCGGCAGCCAGGCCTTCACCGTCCTGAGCTGGTCGATCTCCGCCCTCGTGTTCTTCCTGCTCACGCTCTATTTCCTCAGCGTCGCCCTGCGCAGCATCGACGTAGGGATCGGTTACGCCGTATGGGCCGGCATCGGCGCGGTCGGCGCGGCCGTCTTCGGCGGCATCCTGCTCGACCAGCCGCTCACCCCGATCCAGGCCTTCTGGCTGGCCGTTATCATCGGTGGCGTCGTCTGGCTCAAGCTCGCCGACAGCGCCAAGATTCAGGCGAAGCTGAGCTGATCTCTCGGCCAGAGATGAAGCCCCCGGGAGAATCCGATGACCGTCGATCCCACCACCCGTCTTACGCAGCTCATGTCCGAGGCGGTTTCCTTCTCAACCGAGCATGTCCATGCCGGAGGCATACCGTTCACGGCTTTCGTCGTGGATACCGCCGGAAAAGTCCTCGGGCGCGGCGTCAACCGCGTCCGGGAGCATCACGACCCGACTGCGCATGCGGAGGTCGAGGCGATCCGCAATGCGTGCCGCACCCACCGCACGCCCTATCTGCATGGCACAACGCTGCTGGCGTCGGGTGAACCCTGTGCGATGTGCTACATGAGCGCGCTCTATGCGGGCGTCTCGCAGGTGTTCTTCGCCGCCGACCGCGACGAGGCGGCGGCGCACGGGTTCGACTATCGCGAAACCTATGCCTTGTTCGCAGACGATCCCCTGACTTGGCGCGCTCCGGCCGTTGGAAAGCTCGCCGTGCCGGAAGCGCTGCGCCCGTTCACCGAGTTTCACACCGCCCGACATGTTTCCTGAAATGCGTGTGGCACCTTGAGAGAGCGCTTGCATGGGCATACATATGAGTTATCGCCCTGCTCATTCCCTGTCCAATAGGAGCCTGCCAATTATGTCGAAGAGAAGCGCGTCATGGCTCAAGCTGATTCACGTCGTCGCCAACATCGAGGCGGAACTTGGCAAGGTCCTGCAAGCGGGACATGGGCTTGGCCTGTCGGAATACCGTGCGCTGGAGGTGCTGGCGCGTTCGCAGGATTCCGAGCTTCGCATGCAGGAGCTGGCTGCTCATCTAAGGCTGAACCAAAGCTCGGTGTCGCGAATGGTCGAGCGTCTGGAGCGGGGCGGGCTGACGGTTCGCGATCTCTGCCCGGACGACAAGCGCGGCGTCTACACGGTCCTGACCGACAAGGGACGCCAGCGTCTCGAAAGCGCGCAGCCGGATTACGAAAAGGCGCTCGACGCGGCGTTGAAAGAGCATGGCTGCGAGGACCTGCTGGCGGCGCGGTTCATCAAGGTCCCGCAGCCGGCGTAGAGTTGGATTTCCCGGCTGGCGGAACCGTTCGTTTCCTCCCATCCCGTCATCGCCAGGAAAAGCGCTCATGACGACCTATCACAGCTACGATCCGCGCGAAGGACACCGGCTGGCTCACAGTCCGATCAAGGCGATCATCGCGCCGCGTCCGATCGGCTGGATTTCCACGCTCGGCCCGGACGGCGTTGCCAACCTCGCTCCCTACAGCTTCTTCAACATCGTCTCGGAGAAGCCGCCGATCCTGCTGTTCAGCAGCGAGGGACGGAAGGATACCATCCGCAACATCGAGGCGGCGGGAGAGTTCGTTTTCAACCTCGCGACGAGCAGCCTCGCTGATGCCATGAATGTCACATCAGCGGACTGGCCGGCCGAAGTCGATGAGTTTCAGAAAGCGGGGCTGGGGAAGGTAGCATCCGAGGTGGTAGCCGCGCCGCGTATTGCAAAATCGCCGGCCGCAATGGAATGCAAGCTTCTCGACGTAAGGCGGCTCGTAGATCTCGACGGCCGTGACGTGGACGCCGAAATCGTCATCGGCCAGGCGGCGCGCATCCACATTCGTCAGGATGTTATCACCGAGGGGCAATTCGACATCGCAAAGGCCGGCACGATTGCCCGCGCGGGTTATCGTGGTGATTATGTCGTCGTAACGGAGACATTCGAGATGCTCCGGCCATCCGTGGTTCGTTGAGCCATGCGACGGCGGCGGCATTCAGCACCGATGATCGACCGCCAACGGGGAATGCCAACCGTGCTGGGGTCGCGCATTCCCCTTGTGGCGCTCATCCAGACGCTCGCCGTCGCCGAATATCTGAACTTCCGCCATGCCGCGAACGCCCTGGGCATCAGCCAGTCGAGCGTCAGTGCCCGTGTCAAGGCGCTGGAAGAAGACCTTGGCGTCCTCCTGTTCGAGCGCCATGCGCGCGGCGTCCGACTGACCGAAGCCGGACGCCACTTCGTCGAGCGGGTGGCGGTCGGCATCGACCAGCTAGACCACGCCGTCAGGACCGCCGGCATGGTGGCGCGCGGAGAGCATGGCCGGTTGCGCGTCGGCATCCATGCCCTCATTCCCGGCAGCTTCCCGGCCAACCTGATCGAACGCTACCGGGAGCAGCATCCGGGCATCGAGGTGCAGATTGCCGAAAGCGCCGCCCGCGAGAGCATCATGCAGGTTCGGGCCAACAGGCTGGACGTGACCTTCGTGGCGGGATCGCCCGAGTTGCCCGACTGTCATTCACGCCGGATATGGAGCGAACGGCTTCTCGCCGTGCTCCCCTCGTGCCATCCGCTCCGCGATACCGAGGGCGTTACCTGGGCCGATCTGACGAACGAGACCTTCATTGTCCGGCAGGGCGGCACCGGGCCGCAGGTGCATGACCACATCGTCATGCGCCTCGCCGGGAACGCGCCGAACCTCTCGATCCTGCGCTTCGACGTTGAGCGCGGCACGCTGCTGTCGATGGTCGCGCAGGGCTATGGCGTCACCATAGTCGGAGAGTCGACAACGCTCCTGCACACGTCCGGCGTGACGTTCCTGCCGATCCTCGACGAGCCGGAACCGCTTGCGTTCTCCGCGATCTGGTCGCCGCACAATCGCAGTCCGGCTCTCCAAAGCCTTCTCGACATTGCAGGCCAGATGAGTCGGTCGGGCCGGTCGATCTGAATTCTTCGGCAGTTATCGGCCTCGCGCTCCCGGTACGATCCGTCCTATTTGCCGCCGATAGTATCCGGCAGCCCTCCGGCACCGTCTTTCCTGTTGCCTGTCGCGAATTTGCCTACTCTCTGATCGGCTCCGTCTCTTTTGCCGATTGGAGCCCGTGTGCGCGGAGGCCGAATCCTTTGGGGTCAGATCGCCGTGGTCTTCACCATCGTTCTGGTGATGACCTGGGCCGCGACGCAATGGGTCGCCTTCCGCCTCGGCTTCCAGCCCCAGCTTGGCAATCCATGGTTCGAGCTGGCGGGATTGCCCGTCTATCACCCGCCGGCCTTCTTCTGGTGGTGGTTCTCGTTCGACGCCTACGCGCCCGCGATCTTTACCGAAGGCGGCATCATCGCCGTGTCCGGCGGCTTCCTCGCCATCGTCGCCGCCATCTTCATGTCGATCATCCGGGCACGCGAGGCGCGCAACGTCGCCACCTACGGTTCGGCGCGATGGGCCGAGGATCGCGAAATCCGCGCCGCTGGATTGCTCGGCCCCGATGGCGTCGTGCTCGGCCGATACGACCGGGACTATCTGCGCCATGATGGTCCCGAGCATGTCCTTTGCTTCGCGCCGACCCGCAGCGGCAAGGGCGTCGGCCTTGTGGTGCCGACGCTGCTGACCTGGCCGGGAAGCTGCATCGTCCACGACATCAAGGGCGAGAACTGGACGCTGACGGCCGGCTTTCGGGCCAAGCACGGCCGCGTCCTGCTGTTCGATCCGACCAACGCGAAGTCCTCGGCCTACAACCCGCTGCTGGAGGTGCGGCAAGGGGAATGGGAAGTCCGCGACGTGCAGAACATCGCGGATATTCTGGTCGATCCCGAAGGCAGCCTCGACAAGCGCAACCATTGGGAAAAGACCAGCCATTCGCTGCTTGTCGGCGCGATCCTGCACGTCCTCTATGCCGAGAAGGACAAGACGCTGGCGGGCGTCGCCAACTTCCTGTCCGATCCGCGCCGGCCGGTCGAGGCGACGTTGCGCGCGATGATGGACACGCCGCACCTGGGCGAAGCCGGCGTTCATCCCGTCATCGCCTCGTCGGCGCGCGAACTGCTGAACAAGTCCGAGAATGAACGGTCGGGCGTGCTCAGCACCGCCATGTCGTTTCTCGGCCTCTATCGCGATCCCGTCGTGGCGCGGGTGACGGCGCGCTGCGACTGGCGCATCGCCGATCTGGTCGGGAGCCGCAAGCCGGTCACGCTCTACCTCGTCGTGCCACCGTCCGACATCAACCGCACAAAGCCGCTGATCCGGCTCATCCTCAACCAGATCGGCCGGCGGCTGACCGAGGAGTTGCACACGTCCGGCAAGCGCCATCGCCTGCTGTTGATGCTGGACGAGTTTCCCGCATTGGGCCGGCTCGATTTCTTCGAAAGCGCCTTGGCCTTCATGGCGGGCTACGGCCTCAAGGGCTTCCTGATCGCGCAGAGCCTCAATCAGATCGAGCGCGCCTATGGGCCGAACAACGCCATCCTCGACAACTGCCACGTCCGCGTCAGCTTTGCCACGAACGACGAACGCACCGCCAAGCGGGTGAGTGATGCGCTCGGCACCGCGACCGAGCTGCGCGATTCCACCAACTATGCCGGGCACCGCCTCGCGCCCTGGCTCGGCCATCTCATGGTGTCGCGGCAGGAGACCGCGCGGCCGTTGATGACGCCGGGCGAGATCATGCAGCTTCCGCCGACCGACGAGATCGTCATGGTGGCGGGGACTCCGCCGATCCGCGCCGCCAAGGCCCGCTATTACGAGGACGCGCGGTTTCGCGAGCGCATCCTGACGCCGCCCGATCCGGCAGGCGATCGTGCTGCCACCGATCCGTCATCCGACGACTGGTCGAGCCGGATCGCCGCGCCCGCCAGCCGCGCCGCCACGGCGACCGCCAGCGACGCCGAGGGTGATCCCGCCAATGCCGGCATCCGCTGCGAGCCGGAATTGCCCGAGCATGAGGAAGTGGTCGCGCCGCCGCCGCCCGAACAGGAGTTCGAGTTACTGGACGACAACGAGCCCGAGATCGACGCCGCAAAGGCCCGCGCCATGCGGCAGCGCATGCGGATGGTGGCGCGGCAGGTCTCCATGAACCCGGACGATGGAATCGAACTGTGAGGACACGCCCATGACGAACCGCAGCCGCGTCAATGTGTATCTGGCCCCCGAACTGCTCGGCGAGGTGAAGGCGCTGGCCCCGCGCCCCAAGGTCGCCCAATCGAGGATCGTCGAGGCGGCGGTTGCCTCTTTCCTCTCCAATGATTCAGCCGAGCTTCTGGAGGCGGCCATGTCGCGCCGCCTGGACAAGCTCGGCCGCCAGATCGACGCGCTCGACGAAGATCTCGCCGTGCTCGGCGAGACGCTCTCGCTGTTCGTGCAATTCTGGATGACCATCACGCCGCCATTGCCGGAAGCCGCGCAATCGGCCGCCCGCACGAAGGGGACCGAGCGGTTCGAGGGCTTCCTGCAAACCCTCGGCAAGCGGCTGGCGACCGGCGACAGGTTCCTGAAAGAACTGTCGCGCGATTTCGATTCGCTTTCCGAAAGTCATTCGACAGTTCAGTCCGAGACCAGCGGCGATCAAACGTAGGTTTTCAGACCCGTCCTATTTGCCGTCGATCACCGCCGATGCCCGCACGCAGCTAGATACTTGTTGAACCGGCCCGATTTGGGGCTCTTTTAATCGACCCCGTTACGGGGACCGTCTGTCGCGCCCCATGAGGAATCGGGGCTGACATGACCGCCAACCACCACAGACCGGAAGCGCTCCAGCGCGGCGCGCGCATGCTACGCACCGCGCTCGGCCCCGCCATCGCGCGCTTCCTCGAAGACCCGGCCGTGGTCGAGGTGATGCTGAACCCGGACGGGCGGTTGTGGATCGACCGCCTATCCGAAGGGCTTTCCGACACGGGCGAGCGCCTGTCCGCTGCCGATGGCGAACGTATCGTTCGGCTGGTCGCGCATCATGTCGGCGCGGAGGTTCATGCCCGCAGCCCGCGCGTCTCGGCCGAGCTGCCGGAGTCGGGCGAAAGATTCGAGGGCCTGCTGCCGCCCGTGGTCGCCGCCCCGGCCTTCGCCATCCGCAAGCCCGCCGTCGCCGTGTTCAGCCTAGACGACTATGTGGCGGCGGGGATCATGTCCACCGATCAGGCCGCGACGTTACGCGCGGCCGTTTCCTCCCGCGCAAACATGCTCGTGGCGGGCGGCACCAGCACCGGCAAGACCACATTGACCAACGCGCTGCTCGCCGAGGTGGCGAAGACGGCGGATCGCGTCGTCATCATCGAGGATACGCGCGAGCTGCAATGCGCCGCGCCCAACCTTGTCGCCATGCGGACCAAGGACGGCGTGGCGACGCTCTCCGATCTGGTCCGCTCGTCGCTGCGCCTGCGCCCCGACCGCATTCCCATCGGCGAGGTGCGCGGCGCGGAAGCCCTTGACCTTCTGAAAGCATGGGGCACCGGGCATCCGGGCGGGATCGGCACCATCCATGCCGGTTCCGGCATCGGCGCGCTGCGCCGCCTTGAACAGCTCATTCAAGAGGCTGTCGTCACCGTCCCGCGCGCGCTGATCGCCGAGACCATCGACCTCGTGGCCGTCCTGTCCGGGCGCGGCTCCGCGCGCCGGCTGGCCGAACTCGCCCGCGTCGAGGGGCTGGGGCCGGACGGCGACTACCGCATCACTCATCCCAGCCCATTGGCAATCCCCACCAGCACAGGAGAACCCGAATGATCCGCACCCTTACGCGCGGCTATCGCTTCGCCGCGACAGCCACGTCCGCTCTCGCTATCAGCCTCATGCTCGCCCCGGCCGCCCATGCGTCGGGATCGTCGATGCCGTGGGAGCAGCCGCTTCAGCAAATCCTCCAGTCGATCGAAGGGCCGGTCGCCAAGATCATCGCCGTCATCATCATCATCGTGACCGGCCTGACGCTGGCCTTCGGCGACACCAGCGGCGGCTTCCGTCGCCTGATCCAGATCGTGTTCGGCCTGTCCATCGCCTTCGCGGCAAGCTCGTTCTTCCTGTCGTTCTTCTCGTTCGGCGGCGGGGCGCTCGTTTGATGGCGGTCGGCCTCGAACAGCTCGACGCGGTGCCGGGCTTCACCGTGCCGGTCCACCGGGCGCTGACCGAGCACATCCTGCTCGGCGGCGCGCCGCGCGCCATCGCCATCATGAACGGCACGCTGGCCGGGGCCGTGGGCCTCGGCCTGCGCCTCTGGCTGGTCGGCCTCGCCATCTGGGCCATCGGCCATTTCGCGGCCGTGTGGGCGGCCAAGCGCGACCCGCTCTTCGTCGAGGTCGGGCGGCGGCATCTGCGCATCCCGGCTTTTCTGGCGGTCTGAGGGGAGACGCATCCATGATGAACCTTGCTGAATACCGCCGCACCGCCGCCCGGCTGGCAGACTATCTGCCCTGGGCCGCGCTGGTCGGCTCCGGCGTCGTCTTGAACAAGGACGGCTCTTTCCAGAGGACGGCGAAGTTTCGCGGTCCCGATCTGGATTCCGCCGTTGCGGCCGAGCTGGTCGCCGTCGCCGGCCGCATCAACAACGCCGTGCGCCGTCTGGGCTCGGGCTGGAGCATCTTCGTCGAGGCGCAGCGCAGCGAGGCCGCGACCTATCCCGACAGCACCTTTCCCGATCCCGCGTCGGCGCTGGTCGATGCCGAGCGCAAGGCCGGGTTCGAGGAAGCCGGCACGCATTTCGTGTCGGGCTGCTTCCTGACCTTCCTCTATCTGCCGCCGGCCGAGGAAGCCGCCCGCGCCGAAACCTGGCTCTACGAGGGCCGCGAGCAATCCGGCGTCGATCCCTGGGAAGCCCTGCGCGGCTTCGCCGATCGCACCGACCGCGTGCTGGCGCTGCTCGACGGCTTCATGCCCGAATGCCGCTGGCTCGATGACGGCGAGACCCTGACCTACCTGCATTCGACGGTTTCAACGAACCGGCATCGCGTGCGCGTGCCCGAAGTGCCGATGCACCTCGACGCGCTGCTCGCCGACCAGCCGCTGACCGGCGGGCTGGAGCCACGCCTTGGCGGCGCGCATCTGCGCGTGCTGACCATCGTCGGCTTCCCGACCGCGACGACGCCCGGCCTGCTCGACGAGATGAACCGGCTGCCGTTCCCGTATCGCTGGAGCACCCGCGCGATCCTGCTCGACAAGACGGACGCGACCCGGCTGCTCACCAAGATCAGGCGGCAATGGTTCGCCAAGCGCAAGTCGATCGCGGCGATCCTCAAAGAGGTGATGACCAACGAGCAATCCGCGCTCGTGGACACCGACGCCGCCAACAAGGCGCTCGACGCCGACATGGCCCTGCAGGAACTCGGCGCGGACGTGGCGGGCATGGCCTATGTCACCGCGACCGTCACCGTCTGGGATGCCGACCCGCGCATCGCCGACGAGAAGCTGCGGCTGGTCGAGAAGGTCATCCAGGGCCGCGACTTCACCGCCATGGCCGAGAGCGTCAACGCGGTGGATGCGTGGCTCGGCTCGCTGCCCGGACACGCCTACGCGAACGTCCGCCAGCCGCCCATCAGCACCTTGAATCTCGCCCACATGATCCCGCTTTCGGCGGTGTGGGCGGGGCCGGAACGGGACGAGCATTTCGGTAGCCCCCCTCTGCTTTATGCACAGACCGAAGGCTCGACCCCGTTCCGGTTATCCCTCCATGTCGGCGATGTCGGCCACACCCTCGTCGTCGGCCCGACCGGCGCGGGCAAGTCCGTGCTGCTGGCGCTCATGGCGCTCCAGTTCCGGCGCTATGCGCGCGCGCAGGTCTTCGCCTTCGACTTCGGCGGCTCGATCCGCGCCGCCGCGCTCGCCATGGGCGGCGACTGGCACGACCTCGGCGGCAACAGCGCCGCCGCGCCGCCGGTGGATCCTATCGAGCGGGCGCTGGCCGCGCTCGACCCGCTCTACGATGGCGTCGCGCTGCAACCGCTCGCCCGCGTCCACGACACCTACGAGCGCGCCTGGGCGGCCGACTGGATCGTCGCCATCCTCATGCGCGAGGGCGTCGCCATCACGCCCGAGGTAAAGGAGCACATCTGGACGGCGCTGACCTCGCTGGCCTCCGCCCCGGTCGGGGAACGCACCATCACCGGCCTTTCGGTCCTCCTGCAATCCAACGACCTCAAGCAAGCCCTTCGGCCCTATTGCGTCGGCGGGGCCTATGGCCGGCTGCTCGACGCCGAGAGCGAACATCTCGGCACGTCGGACGTGCAGGCGTTCGAGATCGAGGGGCTGGTCGGCACCGGCGCGGCTCCGGCCGTGCTCGCCTACCTGTTCCACCGCATCGGCGACCGGCTCGACGGCCGCCCGACGCTGCTCATCATCGACGAGGGCTGGCTTGCGCTCGACGACGAGGGGTTCGCCGGCCAGCTCCGCGAATGGCTGAAGACGCTGCGCAAGAAGAACGCCAGCGTGATCTTCGCCACGCAAAGCCTGAGCGACATCGACGGCAGCAACATCGCGCCCGCGATCATCGAGAGCTGCCCGACGCGGCTCCTGCTGCCGAACGAGCGGGCCATCGAACCACAGATCACCGCCATCTATCGCCGCTTCGGCCTGAACGATCGCCAGATCGAGATTTTGGCGAGGGCCACGCCGAAGCGCGACTATTACTGCCAGTCGCGGCGCGGCAACCGGCTGTTCGAGCTGGGCCTGTCCGAAGTCGGCCTCGCGCTCTGCGCCGCCTCCGCCAAATCCGATCAGACCCGCATCGCCGAACTCGTCGCCGAGCACGGCCGCGACGGCTTCCTTGCCGCGTGGCTCCGCGAGCGCGGCGTCGATTGGGCGGCCGAGCTGATCCCCGACCTCACCAACATCACCCCCCAGCCTGAGAAGGAGACCACACCATGATTATCCGATCCTCGACCCCTCGCGCCGCACTGGTCGCGGCGGCGATCCTCGCCGTGCCTGTCGCGCTTTCGCCGATGGCGGCAGCGCCGGCCCACGCCCAGTTCTTCGGCCGGATCGTTTACGACCCGTCCAACTATGCGCAAAACGTCCTGACCGCCGCGCGCACGCTGGAGCAGATCAACAACCAGATCACCTCGCTCCAGAACGAGGCGCAGATGCTCATCAACCAGGCCCGCAATCTCGCGAGCCTGCCGCATTCCTCGCTCCAGCAGATTCAGCGGAGCGTCCAGCGCACGCAACAGCTTCTCGGCCAGGCGCAGAACATCGCCTTCGAGGTCGGCCAGATCGATCAGGCGTTCCAGCAGCAATACGGCAACGTCTCGCTCTCGGCCACCGACCGGCAGCTTGTCACCGACGCGCGCTCGCGCTGGGAGAACACGGTCGGCGGCTTGCAGGACGCCATGCGCGTGCAGGCCGGCGTCGTCGGCAACATCGAGACCAACCGCGCCGAGATGGCCGCGCTCGTCGGCCAGAGCCAGGGTGCGACCGGCGCGCTGCAAGCCACCCAGGCCGGCAACCAGCTTCTCGCCCTCCAGTCGCAGCAGCTTTCCGACCTGATCGCGCTCATGTCGGCGAACGGCCGCGCCGACGCGCTGACCGAGGCGGAGCGCGCCACGGCGGCCGAGCAGGGGCGCGAGCAGCGCCGCCGCTTCCTGACGCCGGGCGCCGGCTACCAGCCGGGCAACGCGCGGATGTTCAACAACGGCAGCAACTGACGGGAGGGGTCGCCATGGACGGCAAGATGCTGGCCCGGCTCGGGGCCGTGGTGTTCGTCGCCATCGCCGTGACGGCGACCGCAATCGACATGGCGCGGAAGGACGAACCTTCCGCGCCGCCCGCCGCGCCGGCCCTCCAGCCGCCGCCCGATCCGCTGCGCGAAGGCCAGCGCCGCTGCCAGCGGCTCGGCGAGGCCGCCGCGAACGACGCCGAATGCCTGCGCGTCTGGGCCGAGACCCGCGACCGCTTCCTGGGCCGCACGTCCGCGCCCGCCGCGCCGCAGTCCAGCGAAGGGCGGTAGGCACATGGGCAATACCGGCGTCATCGACAATTTCCTTGGGGTCTTCACCCGCTACATCGACTCAGGCTTCGGCCTGCTCGGCGGCGAGGTCGCGTTCATCGCCACGACGTTGATCGTGATCGACGTGACGCTCGCCGCGCTGTTCTGGAGTTGGGGCGCCGACGACGACATCATGGCGCGGCTGGTCAAGAAGACCCTGTTCGTCGGCGTCTTCGCCTACATCATCTCCAACTGGAACAACCTCGCGCGCATCGTCTTCGAGAGCTTCGCCGGCCTCGGCCTGATGGCGTCCGGCACCGGCTTCTCCGTCGAGGATCTGATGCGGCCGGGCCGCGTCGCGCAGACCGGCCTCGACGCCGGCCGCCCGCTGCTCGACTCCATTTCCGACCTGATGGGCTGGATCGCCTTCTTCGAGAACTTCATCCAGATCGCTTGCCTGCTGTTCGCCTGGGCGCTGGTCGTGCTGGCCTTCTTCATTCTGGCGATCCAGCTTTTCGTGACGCTGATCGAGTTCAAGCTGACGACGCTCGCCGGCTTCGTGCTGATCCCCTTCGGCCTGTTCGGCAAGACGGCGTTCATGGCCGAGCGCGTGCTTGGCAACGTCATCTCGTCCGGCATCAAGGTTCTGGTGCTCGCCGTCATCATCGGCATCGGCTCGACCCTGTTCAGCCAGTTCACCGCCGGCTTCGGCGGCCAGACGCCCAGCATCGACGACGCCATGGCCATCGTGCTCGCCGCGCTGTCGCTGCTCGGCCTCGGCATCTTCGGCCCCGGCATCGCCAACGGCATCGTCTCCGGCGGGCCGCAGCTCGGCGCAGGCGCGGCCGTGGGCACGGGCCTCGCCGCAGGCGGCATGGTGCTCGCCGGCGGTGCTGCCGCTGGCGGCGGCGCGATGCTGGCCGCCAAGGGTGGCGCGGCCGCCCTGTCGGGCGGAGCCGCGGCCGTCCGCGGGGGCGCTGCCGCTGCCGGCGCGGCGAGCGCCGCCTACAGCGTCGGCTCGCTCGGCCAGTCCGGCGCGGCCGGCGTCGCCTCCGGCCTGGGCGGTGTCGCCCGCTCCGCAGGCTCCGCCGCCATATCGCCCCTCAAGCGCGCCGCCTCAAACGCCGCCCAATCGGTCAAATCCAGCTTCAGCGACGGCGCACGCGCGGGCTTCGCCGCCGGTGGCGGCACCTCCTCAATGGGCACGGTCGGCGGCGCGAGCGCCGCTCCCGCCGCCGCACCGTCCGCCTCGGTCGCAGGCACGCCGCCCGCCTGGGCGCAGCGGATGCAGCATTCCCGATCCCTCAGCCACGGCACCACCATGGCCGCCCACGCAGTGCGCTCCGGCGACAGCCATGGCTCCGGCTCCTCCGTCAACCTTTCAGAAAGCGACCGCTCATGAGCCTCTTCAAACGACCCGCAACCCATTACGGCAAATCGCCCGAACCCGAGACGCCCTATCAGAAGGCCGCGCAGGTCTGGGACGAGCGCATCGGCTCGTCCCGCGTGCAGGCCCGCAACTGGCGCTTCATGGCCTTCGGCAGCCTGATCCTCTCCGCCGGCTTCGCATCCGCGCTCGTCTTGCAGTCGGCGCGCGGGACCGTCGTGCCCTGGGTGGTGCAGGTCGATCGCCTCGGCCAGGCGCAGGCGGTCGCGCCGGCCGTCGCCGACTATCGCCCGACCGACCCGCAGATCGCATGGCATCTCGGCCGCTTCATCGAGCAGGTCCGCGCGATCCCGTCCGACGCCATCATCGTCCGCCAGAACTGGTTGAGGGCTTATGAGTGGACCACGGATCGCGGCGCGGCGGCGCTCAACGACCATGCCCGCGCCAACGACCCGTTCACGAAGGTCGGGCGGCAACAGGTCGCCGTCGAGGTGTCCAGCGTCATCCGGGCATCGCCCGACAGCTTCCGCGTCGCCTGGACCGAGCGCCACTACGAGAACGGCCAGCTCTCCCGCACCGAGCGCTGGACCGCGATCCTGACCATCGTGATCCAGACGCCGCGCGACACCGAGCGCCTGCGCGTCAATCCGCTCGGCATCTACGTCAACGCCATCAACTGGTCGCGGGAGATGAGCCAATGACCCATGCGCCCCTCCACAAGCCCGCACTCGCGGCTTTGCTTCTCTCGGCGACCATGCTCGCCGGATGCGCCACCAACCGGCCGCCGCAGTTCAGCTACGACGCCGACGTGCCGCCCTTGCCGGTGACGCAGGCGGCCGTCACCGACGACCGGCCCCGGCCGCTGCACGTTCCGCCGGCCTGGAACGTGGCGCGCGGCGGACAGGCCGCAGGCACGCCGGTCGGCCGCGTCGAGAACGCCAACGCCGCAGCCCGCATCGAGCCGCGCCGCGAAGGCTACCACAACGCCATCCAGATTTACCCGTGGAGCGAAGGCGCGCTCTATCAGGTCTATGCCGCAGTCGGGCAGATCACGACGATCGCGCTGGAGCCCGGCGAGAGCCTGACCGGCGCGGGACCGATCGCGGCCGGCGACACCGCCCGCTGGATCATCGGCGACACCGAGAGCGGATCGGGCGCGACCCGGCGCGTGCATGTGCTGGTGAAGCCGACCCGGCCGGACATCTCCACCAATCTCGTCATCACCACCGACCGGCGCATCTACATGGTCGAGCTGCGCGCCCGCGACGCGCTCTACATGCCCGCTGTCGCATGGGCCTATCCCGCGCCGCCGGCCGGCCAGCGCCAGACCGTTCCGGCCGCGCCCGTCATCCCGGCCGAGGCAGCGCGCAACTATCGCTACGGCCTGACCGGCGACAGTCCGCCATGGCGGCCCATCTCCGTCTTCGACGACGGCCGCCGCGTCTATGTCGTCTTCCCGCGCGGCATCGTTCAGGGCGAGATGCCGCCGATCTTCGTGCTCGGCTCGGACGGCGAGCCGCAGATCGTCAACAGCCGCATCCACCAGAACATCCTGATCGTGGACCGCCTGTTCGGCGCGGCCGAGCTGCGCCTTGGCGGCGGCGACCGCCAGCAGACGGTTCGCATCGTCCGCATCGAGCAGACGCGGGCGGCCGCTTCGCAGCCCGCCGGCGCAACCACGGGAGGGCCATCGTCATGACGGAGACCGTCACCACCACCGACACCGCCGCGCCGATGCGGCTGCGCGCCGAGCCGCCGCGCGTCACCCGCCTGTCGCGCAAGATGCTGGCGGGCGTGTCCGCTGTCGCGCTGGTCGCCATCGGTGGGGCGCTGGTCTATGCGCTCCAGACCCGCGACGGCGGCACGGGCGGCGAGGAACTTTATTCGACCGAGAACCGCCCCACGGCGGACGGCCTTGCCGGCCTGCCGCGCGATTATACCGGCCCTGTCCTCGGCCCGCCGCTGCCGGGCGACCTCGGCCGGCCGATCCTCGACGCGCAGAACCGAGGACAGCCGGTCGCACCGCCCGTCATGACGACGCCCGCCGTCGATCCGGAGGAACAGCGGCGTCTCGCCGAGGAAGAAGCCGCGCGCCTCAGTCGCGTCTTCTTCCAGACCGCGCCGGGGACGGCGACCGCTTCCGGCGCCGCCGCGCCGGGCCTTGCCGGTCTCGGCCTGGCCGGCCAGCCCGGCGTCGCGGGCACGCAGGACAGGCATACCGCCTTCCTGACCGCGCCTGTCGATCGGCGCACCGTCGCGCCGGATCGCGTCACGCCGCCGGCCTCGCCGTATATCCTTCAGGCCGGGGCCGTGATCCCGGCCGCGCTTATCACCGGCATCCGTTCCGACCTACCGGGGCAAATCACCGCGCAAGTGACCGAGAACGTCTATGACAGCCCGACCGGCTCGCTGCTGCTGATCCCGCAGGGAACGCGCATCATCGGCCAGTATGATGACGGCGTGACCTTCGGCCAGCGCCGCGTGCTGCTGGTCTGGAACCGCCTGATCCTGCCGGGCGGCCGTTCCATCGTCCTTGAGCGCCTGCCGGGCGCGGACGCCAGCGGCTATGCCGGCCTTGAGGATGGCGTCGATTATCATTGGTGGGATCTGATGAAGGCCGCAGGGCTGTCCACGCTGCTCGCGGTCGGCACCGAGCTGGCGACCAGCGACGAGGACCGGCTGATCCGGGCCATCCGCGACGGCGCGCAGGATACCGTCAATCAGGCCGGCCAGCAGATCGTGCAGCGCCAGTTGCAGGTCGCGCCGACGCTCACCATCCGGCCCGGCTTCCCGGTCAGGATCATCGTCACCCGCGACCTTGTGTTCGGGCCGGCAGGAGGCTGACCATGACCAAGCTGAAACTCGGCCCGCTGCCCGACGACAAGCCCGTCAAGGTCGCGGTGGAGCTGCCCGCGCCGCTCCACCGCGATCTGGTTGCCTACGCCGAAGTCCTGGCCCGCGAGAGCGGCCAGCCCGCCGCCGATCCCGTCAAGCTCATCGTGCCGATGCTGGAGCGCTTCATCGCCACGGACCGGGGCTTTGCGAAGGCTCGGCGGGCGGCAGACTCGTCGAGGACGGGATAGTTGCTTCGCCTCTTCGAGCGACGGTTCAGGATGGCAGATTGTCTCGCTGCGTCCTGCTTTGCGCAACAAGGTGCCTGATGTCGTCGCCAAGCTCGCCATTCTGCCAGGCGGTTTCGTCTTCGATCGAGCCGCCTGCGGCTTTGACAGCCCTCAACGCATAGCTGGCGGCCACCAGGGAGTGGTCCGCAAAATGGGCGGTCGCAACAGCCTGAGCAATCGAGCGAGCTACGGCAACTGATACCGGATGCTCATAGCTTCTCGCGGCGGCATGAGCGGCGGCCGAAGCCTTCTGCGCGATACCTGTCGGTTCCTCGGCTGCTTGCCATCTTTTGCCGATGTCCAGTGCGTGTTGGAGCCGTGGGTCAAGATCATCGGCCATCAGCGGCACGACGTGTTCCGCACAATTCAATGCCCAGCGCATAAGCGACCTGTGATGCGCCTGCGACAGCAGTCCCCCGCGATGTTCGGCAATGTATCGTCTGTCTCGCATGCGACGGAAAATAGCCGTTCTGGCGAGTGTTCACCATTGCGATCTGGTCGCCTATGCGGAGGTTTGGCCCGCGAGAGCGGCCAGCCCATCACCGATCCCGTCAGGCTGATCGTGCCGATGCTGGAGCGGTTCATGGCCACGGACCGGGGGTTTGCGAAGGCCCGGCGGACAACTCGGCACGGTTAGCGATCGACTGCTTCCGACCCCATTGCAGGCGTTCATCAGCAACGCAGGCGATGCCGGAAGCAGACATTCACTGCCTCTAAAACATGACGAAGACGCGCTGGTCGGCGCTGGGTAAGATGTCACATCAGCCCATTGTCCTTCAGCAGTTGGACTTCATCGCCTGTTATCCAACCAAAAACCTTCAGCTTCCCGTCGTTCTGCTCAAGGAGATAGGTGTTGGTGAACGGCACATCGATATGCCTGCCATCCTTCTCGAACTCGCTATTCCAGCCCACGTGGGCGAGACAATGCGTTTCGTCGATTGGATGCACCTCGACGGCGGTGACGGTCATCGCCTTTGTTCCGATCTGGCGATATTGTTCATACCCTTTCGACATACGTTCGCCGAAGGCATCATCGTTGTCGCCTGCCATGACCCCTTGAGGCCCCGCGGCAATGAACTGAGCAGAGTAGAGGGAGCGGAGAGCTTCCATATCGAGTGATCCCTCCAAGCCGGCCTTGAAGGACATGGCATATCGATGAAAAAACTGCTCCACATCGTCTTTCGAGATAGTCATACGTAGCTCCATTCTCAGCGTTCGCACAAGTGTCCGTTATCTAGCCGAGATTACTGGAAGCTGTCAGTCCGCATACTACCCCAACATCGCCATGAAAGTTAGGGGTGCCGCCAGCGCACGGGCGCGAATGCGGCACGCTACAGGCCGCCGTTCCCCCTCCATGTTTCGCCTGATCCGGGGCGTCGAGCACCCCGAAATCCACTGGCGAAAACGGAGAATTCCATGCGCCCGAACCGCCGTCGCGTCCGCAAGGGACGCGCGCGACAGCCGGCCCCGGCCGCGCTTCCCGACGACCTTTACGACTACGCCGACGAACCTGAACCGCGTCGCAGCCCGCCGCCGCACGTCTTCGACGTGGAGAAGCTGCCGGTCATCGACGACTGGCCCGAGAAGGTGCCGATCACCGAGGCGGAAATCCAGGTGTTCGAGCGCTGGTTCGCCGATGTTTTCGACGAGATGTTCGGCTCGGTCGATCTGCCAAAAGACTTGCAAATATTATCTTGTGATGATAAGGATAAGCCATGATCTGAGAGGTGCGTTCCATCATGGCGACACTCAGGGTCGGGATCGCCGACCCCGATGAAATGAAGGCCAGAACCATGCGGATCGCGAGGGGCGAGGAAAAATCCGCGCCCGGCGACCCGACCATCTGGTTCCCCTCGACGGAATCGTTCGCCCGGCTTCTGTCGGCAGGCAATCGCGCGCTATTGCGCGTCGTCCACGAACAGGAGCCCGGCTCGCTGGAGGAACTGGCGCAGATCACCGGACGCGCGACGCCCAACGTCTCGCGCACCCTCAAGAAGATGGAGAGCTACGGCCTGATCCGCATGGAGAAGGGCAAGAGCCGCAAGCTGGAGCCCAAGGTCAATTACGACCGCGTGGAACTGGCCTTGCCCCTGTTCGAGCGCCGCAAGAAAGGAGCCCGCAAATGAACGTCCAGTCTCCCACCGTCGCCTTGCGCGCCGCCCTTTACCTGCGCGTCTCGACCGCCCGGCAGGCCGAGCATGACGTGTCGATCCCCGACCAGCGCAAGCAGGGCGAAGCCTATTGCGCGGCGCGCGGCTACCAGCTCGTCGACGTGTTCGTGGAGCCCGGCAACACCGCGACCAACGACCGCCGCCCGAGTTCCAGCGGATGATCGAGGAAGGCACGTCCAAGCCCGCGCCGTTCGACATCGTGCTGGTTCACAGCTTCTCGCGCTTCTTCCGCGACGCCTTCGACATGGAGTTCTACTATCGGCGCCTCGCCAAGAACGGCGTGCGCGTGGTCTCGATCACGCACAAGATGCTACTGGCGGCATAATACGGATGGTCTGCTTCGTCTTGTGGTCGGTGGCGAAGGCGAGGATGCCCATAAGCTCGCCGCGTAGCTCGGCATGGACCTCGCCGCGCTTCGGGCCGGGGGTCAGCACGATCTCACCGATGAGCGAGCGCAGCGCCTCGGCTGCCTCGCGGCCGCCATCGGGATCGTTGAGGGCTTCGGTGAACCGTTCCACGTTCCGGCGATAGACACTGGCGATGTTGGGATGCACGTCCGGCACATCGGCGGGAGCCTGCGCCATGCGTGCGGCGATCTCGGCCTTATCGCGCTCAAGATCGGCCATCCGCGCCTTCATCGACGGCTGATATAGTCCGTCCTCGATAGCCACCATGATGCCCGCGATAGCGCGCTCGATCTTCGCGAGCGCCTTCTGATCCGTATCCGCCTGCACCAGCCTGTCACGGTTCAGCCGGTTGGTTTCCTTGGCATAGGCGCGAACGGCTTCCGCTACCGCCTCGGACGATACCAGCTTCTCTTTCAGGCCCGCCAGCACGCGCACCTCGATCTCATCCCGGCGGATGGTGCGGCCGTTGTCGCAGATGCCTTTACGCAGATGGTTGCGGCAGGCGTAGCGGTCGGTCATCACCATGCTGATGCGGCCGCCGCAGCACCCGCAGGTGAGCAGGCCGGAAAGCAGCGTAACGGGCCGGTTGGTCAGATGCAGCCTTTTGGCCCGCGCCTCGCGGGTGGTACCGAGGTTGGGGCCGAACATGGCGGAAATGCTGCGCTGACGCTCCCGCACTGCCTGCCAGAGTGCATCGTCTACGATCCGCAGATGCGGAACTTCGGTCCTGATCCATTCGCTTTCCGGGTTCACGCGGGAGACGCGTGTGCCGGTCTCGGGGTTCTTGATGAACCGCTGCCGGTTCCATGCAAGGACACCGGCATAAAGCTCGTTGTTGAGGATGCCGATAGCTGCGACGGGATTGCCCCGGATCATTGCGTCGATCCACGGGCGTTTCTTGGGACCGGGGACACCTTCCCGGTTCAACTGGAATGCGATCTCCTTGGGGCTTCTGCCGCTGGCGTATTCGCGGAAGATGCGCCGCACGATCTCGGCTTCTTCCTCGACAATCGCACGCTCGCCCCGGATCGGCTCGCCATTGGCGTCGAGCTGGTGAACGGTGCGGTAGCCATAGGCGGCGCGTCCGCTGCCCGCCTTTCCCGCCTCCACGCGCCCGCGCTGGCCGCGATGGGTCTTGATAGCAAGGTCCTTGATGAACAGGGCGTTCATGGTGCCCTTGAGACCGACATGAAGCTCGTTGATCTCGCCTTCGGACAGGGTGACGATGGAAACGCCGGCGAAACGCAGGCGCTTGAACACGGCGGCCACGTCTTCCTGATCGCGGCTGATGCGGTCCAGCGCCTCGGACAGCACCATGTCGAAGCGCCCCGCTTGCGCGTCGGCCATAAGCGACCGGATGCCCGAGCGGAACATGGACGACCCGGAAATGGCCCGGTCTGAATAGGTCTCCACCACGGTCCAGCCCTCGCGCTCGGCGCGTTCACGGCACTGGCGCAACTGGTCCTCGATGGAGGCGTCACGCTGGTTCTCGGACGAATAGCGGGCGTAAAGGGCAATGCGAAGCATGGCGGTCTCCCTAGATTTGAAGCAATGCCTTGAGCTTGGCGCGAACATCGGCCAGCACGGCGGCAGTTACCTCGCCTTTGCGTCTGGCCTTGCGAGCGCGCCAATCAAGGTTCTTGATCTGATCGGCAAGAATAGCGCTTGGCGGGTTCTGGCTGATGACGACCTCGAAGGGATAACCTTTGAGCTTTGTCGTCAGCGGGCAGCACAACATCATGCCCCGCATCCCGTTATAGCGGGCGGGCGACAGCACCAGAGCGGGGCGATGGCCTGCCTGCTCGTGCCCGGCCTGTGGATCGAAGTTCACCCACACGATGTCGCCGCTGTCAGGCACCCATGCGGCCATCACCAGACTTCCTTGCCGACCGGAGCGCCGAAATCCACCTCGTCATGGAAGGTGTCGGGCGTCATGCCGGCCAACAGCTTGTCCAGATCATAGGAAAGGCTCTGGACGGGTTCTATGACGACCCGGCCATCTTCCTCGCGCACCTCAACCGCCTGATCGACATGCAGGTTGGCGGCGGTCATCACCGAATGCGGAATCCGAACAGAGGCGCTATTGCCCCATTTTTTGATGTTCACTTGCATGGCCTTGCCTCCTGTATCTATGGTGTCGATACAGTAGTGAGCCGCGCGATTGGTGTCAACAGTGTAGATACAGCATCCGGCCCCGATGGGAGCGCGCGCGAGGCGTCATGGATCATTCTTCTTCCGATGGCGCATCATTGTCATTGGCGGCGCACATGGCATTCTCGAAGTCCTCGCGCGCCATGCGCCTGCCGATCAGCCGGGCGATGGTCAGCACCACCGCGTCCAGCCGCTCCGCTGCATCGGCCTCGTGCCCGGCATCCTGTCCATCGGGTAGGCGATTGTCGTTCGCCGGTCTCCTCTGCCCTTTGTCGTCGCCGCGATCAGAAGTCATCGAAGTCGAACTCGCCGCGTGGCCGCCATCCGACAGGGTTTGCGATCCAGCGATTGATGTCGGATTCATGCCAGCCCGCGCCGTTGGTGCTGATTCTGAGTTGGGCCGGAAACGTGCCCTCGGCGATCTTGCGGTAGATGGTGGACCGGGACAGGCTGGTGCGGGCCTGAACGGTTTTCATGCGGATGATGCGGTCTGGTTGGCGCATGGTCGTGCTGCCTCCTGCTGGTCGTTTCTGACGATTGCAGAGACCAGACAGAACAACGATTTATCGTTGTGCAAGAGTTGGTTAGGCCCAGTAGGGCTATCGACGGCAAACGGCGGCAAATAGGATGGATCTATAGTCCGAGCCCCCGACCCATGCCGAGGTCTATGCCGTGGTTGAAGGCGAGTTGCTGGCAGAGGCTGCGGCCTGAGTCGATCCCGATGCCGAGTTTGCGCTTGTGATTGACGAGGAGCTACCTCCTCGCCGTTATGCAGGAAAGCCGTTGGTTAATCTATTGGGGCGCGCTGGCAATCGGACAGGAGTAGGCGTTTCACCCTTCCGCTAGCAGAACTGACGCGCCGGACACGCATATCGAGCTTGTTCGGCGCGCCGATATTACTTCCGTGAAGCGACCACGTTAAAAGTGAAAGATCGCCGACAGAGAAGTCAGCGTCCGGCCTCATGGGAACGACACGCCCAAATTGATCGACAAACACGCGCGAATTTCGAGAAAGAGAATTGTAACGCGTGATATTCCCCCTAACAACTTCTAAACCAACTCCCTCCTCGCGAGTATTAACCCAGTCTTTTGTGTTGTCGTTAAAAACAACCAATTCATGTCTAGGTGAGCCAATAGAGATTTTTCCGACTGTACCGTCGACTCCGATTGGACGGTGCGCGTCTTGTAGGCTTCCTTCGAGAACCTCGGATAATTCGTCAAAATCCACCGGCGGACGCTTTAACGGCGGCGGTTCCTTCCGTTCGTATAGCTTACGAAGGCTCGTTGTTTCCGGTTCAGCGTCCAAACTTCCAGTGGCTCTTTTAAACGCAGTCTTGATGAAATCGTACAACATTGGTGCACCGAGCGCAGCCCCAATGCCCGTAGTCGCTGGATACGCCTCAATCAGCACTAGCAATTCAAAAATAAAGCTACCTTGTCTTGCTGGCTTTATCAGTACTGACGCGTTCTTAAGAGCAGTTGCACGAGATATTACCTCTCCCGTCATATACGCATGCAGGACTATATGAACGGCCCTTGTGATGCCATCAATAGATGTTGCACCGTCATAACCGGGGAGAGCATTTTGATCTGCTAACCCGCCCTCATATTTCACCTTCAGTCTATGTTCTGCCAGTACTGGCATGATCCCCCCTCCAACTTTGATATTCACACCTGTAATACCTTGTGAAGGTTTTCGCTCAAAAATTGGTATGTCAACCTCGTTGGCTCCACCAGCCCTGTCCTCTCAGCATATTTCCATCCTAACACCACTTACAGTCCAAGACCCCGACCCATGCTGAGGTCGATGCCGTGATTGAAGGCGAGTTGCTGGCCAAGGCTGCGGCCTGAGTCGATCCCGATGCCGAGGTCTTTCTTGCGGCCTGCGAGGATGGATTCCATCTGCGGATCGCGTTCGAGGCTTTTCGCCATGTTGCCCATCTCGGCCCGCGTGGATCGGTAGCCGGCCATATCGCCCGCCTGATACTGGCGCTGGCTGGTCTGGTCGAGCTTTTGCCAGCGTTCCACAAAGCGATCCGCGCGGCGCTGCGGATCGGCGCGCATTTCGGTTTCGTGTTGCAGGGCGCGTCTGGCAGGGGCGGCGCGGTCGGGATCGCCTGACGCGACAGCCCCCGCAAATTCGGGGTTCTTCTTGTAAACCGCCTCGGCATCGCGCGAGCCGTGGGACCGGAGTTCGTCAAACTCGGCACGGGCCTCGCGCAGTTCCTGAACCTGTCCCGGTGTGGCGGCCATGTCTTGCGCCTGCGCCTTGAAGATCGCGTCCACAGCGCGGGCATGACGAACGAAGGCCCGGCCACGGGCGCGGCGCAACGCTGTCTCCGGGTCTTCCCCGGCCTGCCTCTCAGCCGCCGCCTTTCCGGCTGTTCCCCTTTCCGGCGGCTGCGCGGCGGCGGGGCCAGGCACGCCGTTATCGGAGGAGCGCAACCCGTCGAGCATCCCGTCAACGGCATCGCGCAGGCGTTCCGGCACGATCTTGCGCATGATCTCGGCGACACGGGCGCGGAAGGTGATGCCGCGCCGCTCGGCATAATCCTGCGCCGGAACGTAATCCGTCGCCATGTCCTTCGCCCGGTCGCGCGACAGGGTGTTGATGAGCGTGCCCTGACTGGCAAAGTCATCGCGGCCATAATGCAGGTTCATGCCGTCGCGGTGGCGCGACAGGGCGACATAGCTGCCGTGGGCGTCCATGCCGGGTGTCGCCAGCACATGCGTCCGATCCACCGTCATGCCCTGTGATTTGTGGATGGTCGCCGCATAGCCGTGGTCGATGCGGTCATAGTCTTTCAGGTCGAACGCGATAGAGCGGCCATCGTCTGTCTGCACCGTCATGCTCTGGGCGCTGACCTGTTCGATGGTGCCGAGCGTGCCGTTCTTGACGCCAAGGCCGCGCTCGTTTTGCAGGAACATGACGCGATCTCCGGCGGCGAAGCTGCGTTCTCCGCGCTCGACCGTCACGCGCACATCCTCGCCAAGATCGCCTGCGTCCCGCATCCGGTTGCGGGCGGCCTCGTTGAGTTCCCGCACTTCGGCATTGGTGTGGGTGAGGATGATACGGCTGCTGTCGGGGGATGCCTGCCGGTCGCGGTCCCATCGGTCGATCAGATCGCCGCGCGCCTGCTCGCGGGATGCGGCCTCATGCACCATGTCGTGACGGTTATAGGCATGGATCGCATCGCGGGTCTTGGCCGTCGCCAGATCGCGGGTGGCGTCGCGCTGCCAGTCTTCGCGCTGGCGGCGGACCTCGCCGATCTCCGCGCCACCGTGGCGCTCATGGATCGAACGGAAGGCCGCTCCCGCCTCGATGGATTGCAACTGCTGCGGATCACCGACCAGCACGACCTTTGCGCCTGCCTCGGCGGCATGGGACAGCACGCGCTCCAACTGGCGCGTGCCCACCATGCCCGCCTCGTCGATGACAAGCACATCGCGCGCCGTGAGCATGTCGCGGCTATTGGCCCAGCCATGTTCCATGCTGGCGATGGTGCGCGAAGAAATGCCCGATCCGCTTTCCAGATTCTCGGCGGCGATGCCGGACAGGGCAACGCCGCGAACCTCGTAACCGGATGCTTCCCATGCCTCCCGCGCTACGCCAAGCATGGCACTCTTTCCCGTCCCGGCATAGCCGACGACAATGCCAAGATCACGCCCGTCCGTGACATGCGCCAGCGCGTCGGCCTGCTCGCCGGAAAGCATAAGACCGCGCTGCTCGGCGCGGGCAAGGGCGTCGAGTCTGTCTTTCTCGTTGACCTCGTGCCGTTCCCTCTCGGTCATCATCTCGACGGCGCGATGAAGGCGCTGCTCGGCCTCAATCATGTCGCGCGTCGTGAATCTGTCGTCGCCGCGTCCGTCCTTGCCCAATTCGACCACATCGGGCGAACCGCGCATCGCGCCCATGACCTCGTTGAACTGGTCGATGCCGTCGCTGTGCCGATGCGCAAACATCGCCATGTCGCGGCGCGTGAACGTCGATTGCTGTTGTGTGATCGCGTCCAGCGCCACCGATGGATCGGCGATGATCCGCGCGCCGTTGTTTCGCGCGATCTCGCGGTGCATGTCCGCGCGGTCTGCGGCTTCGATCCCTTCGCCCTCGATCCGCTGCGCCGGTGCGCCGATCTGGCTTTGTGGCTCAAGCCCGATGCCCTGCGCCTCAAGGCTGCGATGGTCGATGCGAGCGTCAATGTCGAGTTCTGCCAGCCGCTCGTTGACATGCTCGGCCCAGCGTTCGCGCCAACGCTCCACCATCTCCGTGCGGTTCCAGTCGCGCACCTTCTTGCCGAACCCGACCTCATCGACTTCGCGCATGGTGAGCATGACGTGGGCGTGCGGTTTGGGCATACCGTCCTCGCCTATGTTCCAGTGCACATTCAAGTCGGCGATCATGCCCTGATCGACAAACTCGGCCTGCGCGAAGTCACGGGCAAGCTCGATGCCTTGCGCCTGCGTCATCTCGCGCGGAATGGCGAACTCCACCTCGCGGGCAAGCTGGGCATCCCTCCTGACCTCGAACGCCTCGACATCGTTCCAGAGCTGTTCGCGGTCGGACCAAACATCGGGTGCGTTCTCCGGCAACAGCACCTCGGAATGGACGACGCCGCGCTTGGCGGAAAAGTCCTGCACGCGGTCGATGCGTTCGTCGCGCAGCCGCGAGGCCGAACGGTAGGCTGCCGACGCCACCGCGCTCGACCCGGCCTTGCGGCCGATGACCTTGACGTGAAGATGATAGATCGCCATCGCGATCCAGCATTGGCACGGCCAAGCGCACGTCAGAACGACGTATAAGCGCGCCCTCCCTCGAAAAAATCTCGAGATGGACCGGCCCGTGCCAGACTGTCCCGGCAACAATACTGCGTTCCTCGCCATGAGCAACTATCCTTACCGCATCAATGACTTGAGACCGGGAAAGGACACGACGATGCGGAAACCCAGAGACTATGACGCGGAACTGAAGGCGCTTGAGGACAAGGCACGGGAACTGAAAACCCGCAAAGTGCAACAACTCGGCGAACTGGTGATCGCCACCGGGGCCGATGGCCTCACCGCCGACGAACTGGCCGGTGCGCTCGTCGCGCTGGCCGAAACCAAAGATGCCGGAACGAGGGAGGCATGGGCGAAACGCGGGGCAGAGTTCTTTCGTGGCAGGTCGCGGCGAACTGCATCAGCGCCTGATCGCGGCGCTGGCGGCGCTGCAACGCAATCGGGCGGCGCGCAACCGGCATCAGGCGGCGCGGGCGCGGTATGAGATGCGCACATGGCAGGTTGAACGCCGCAAGCGCACGCGGCACCTGATCGAACTTGGCGGTCTCGTCGTCAAAGCGGGTATCGTGGACCTGACTGGCGACGACCGGGCTACCATCTACGGCGCGCTGCTGTGGATGGCCGACAAGCTCAACAGCGAGGACGGCAAACGCGCACGAAGCCTGTGGGCCGGAATGGGGAAAGAGGCGTTCGCGGCAGAACAGGAAACGTCCAACGTCACCACGTCGCGGTCGTAGCAGGACCGGACGAGACCCGATGGCGGGCGACGCGGAGACCCCACATATCGCAGCGTCGCCCGCCATCGCGCGGCAACGCCGCGCAACAGCTTTCTGGCACGATTTTTCCTATGACACGTGGTTTTATATTTACCAGACCGATTAGTATGGTAAATAGGATGACATGCTGCCATACACGGAGTCCTGTCATGCCCCCGCTGATTTCCACCCTGCTTGACCACCCGGCGACCTTCGTTGTGGCGCGTGTCATCCTCACGACACTGTTTTGGAGCGAGGTCATTCTAGGGATCACGAACTTTCCAGCCTTCGTGGAGGCTATGAAGAGGGTTTCATTGCCGTTCCCGAAATTTTTCGCTGTGCTAACAATCCTGCTTCAACTCGTTGGATCGGTCTTGTTGATTACGAATGTCAGTGGCTTGGGCTGGTTCGGTGCCGGGATGCTCGGCGTGTTTACACTGCTGACCATTCCTTATGGTCACGCCTTTTGGAAATTTCCTCAGCCGCGCC
This sequence comes from Paracoccus sp. TOH, assembly GCF_030388245.1. Classification (NCBI taxonomy): domain Bacteria; kingdom Pseudomonadati; phylum Pseudomonadota; class Alphaproteobacteria; order Rhodobacterales; family Paracoccaceae; genus Paracoccus; species Paracoccus sp. TOH. The sequence goes on along the minus strand of NZ_CP098363.1, from coordinate 169,248 downwards.
GAACGCAAGAGCTTCATTTCGTGCTTGAGCACATCACTGTAGTTGGCGGCCTTCTGCTTGCCGCGATCCTTCTGACTAAGGGTTGACGATCAATGCCGCCGCCAGCCAATTCCAGAACACCGCGCGGTCGACCAAAAGACCCGGCCAAACGCGAAGCCTTGCTGGACGCCACAAGAGACCTTCTTCTCGCTCACGGAATGGGCGTCACGACAGAGAGCGTGCTCGAAAAGGCAGGCGTGTCGAAAGCGACGCTCTACGCGAATTTTTTGGACAAGCAGGCGCTGATCGAAGCCGTTCTTTCCCGCGAAGCAGAACGAATCCATTTAGACAAGACTGACTATGATGGAGGCGATCTTTCTTTGGAGCCGACGCTGCGTGCGTTCGGCATCCGATACCTTACCTTTATCAATGAAAGACGGCTTTACGGCTGGGACAGACTCATCGTGGAGGCGTCCGAAATATCCCCCGATCTTGCCCAACGTCTTTTCTTTGCCGGTCCCGGCAGAGGTTACGCGGAATTGACGGCGATCATCAGCAAAGCGGTGGAAGCCGGGCAACTGGTTATTGAATCCCCACATGCGGCGGCCGGAGATTTGAGAGGGCTCTGGCTTGGCTTTGTCGGTGTCGAAATCAACCTTCGCGTTCGTCCGCCTCTCAATCCGCATGAAATTGAAGAACGTGCGCAGCGTGGCGTTTGTCTGTTTATGCGGCTGTATGGGAAACGCGCCTGTTAGTCGGATTGTTATTTAGCCGCAGCTATTCAGCGGAAAGGAAAAATACGATGATCTACGCCAGTTTTATCCAGCGGCTTCACGTCAAGCACCGCCGAACAATCGAGCGTGGGTAGCGATGTGACAGCGGCGGCATTCAGCACCGATGGTAAACCATCAATGGGGAATGCCGACCATACCCGGTCGCGTATTCCTCTCGTGTCGCTGATCCAATCAGGTTGCAGCATGGAGCGGTGACGCCATGCTGCATATAGAGTGGTGGCACAATGCGGCCTACGGATACATTTGGCAGCTTGATGCCTCCGGCTTTGCTTGGGAATATCTGCGCCGCAACGACGAATATCGCCATGACTGCCAGACATTGGCGTTGACCGGCAGACAGGATGCGCAGCAACTGGAATCGTTTGCGCATCGCTGGGGGTTGCTGTTTCCCGAGTGACCCGGACACGGCGGCTGATCGGCAAGCTCCGCTCTGGTCGCCGCGCGTACATCCGAATGCCTTCATGCTGCTGCCCGTGGCGCATATAACCGACGCGAGTGGTCCGACAATCAAGCTCGCCCACCTCGAAGGTCTCGATCTGCGCCGCGCGGCTGATGGTTGGCACGGCATCTGGCGGGCCGATGGCATCGCGCATCAATTGTGGCTGCCCCGCGGTGCTCCCGATACCGCAGCCTTCTACGGCACGTTTTTGCCTTCGGGTGCCTTCTACGAACTGCGATCCCATGCTGCCCGGCGGTTCTGGCGCTCGATCGAAGGCCGCCGGCCGGGGCCGGAGTTTCGGGTCATGCCCGCCCAACTCCGCCAATGGCACGTCCTATCCCTGCGTGCGCTCGACGCCCGCCTGCACGGCGAAAGCTACCGCACCATCGCCGAAGCGCTACTTGGATTCAGCGGCAACAAACAGGATTGGGAAGTCGATCCGCTTAAGAACAAGACGCGCCGCCTCGTCGCCCACGCTACCATGATGATGCGCGGCGGTTATCGGCTGCTGCTGCACTATCCCATCAAAGCAGATGGGCAGCGCTGGATGGGCAACCCTTGAATGAAGTGGTATGTCGCGCCCGATCCTCTTCCCTATGCTCAAATGGGGATGGTGATCGATTTATGCTGGAAGTGCCATCTGGCAGGAGCTGGGCGACGATCCGATCCACGACATGATGCGCCGGATCATGGCGCTCTTCGACGAATACCAGTCGAAGGAGAACGGCAAGCATGTCACCCGCGCCTTGAAGGAGAACGTCCGCCAAGGCTTCTGAAACGGCGCGCTGCCGCCCATCGGCTACCGCGTCGTCGCGGGCGAGCAGCGCGGAACGAAGACCAAGAAGAAGCTCGAAATCGACCCGCTGCACGCCGACACGATCCGGCTGATCTACCGCCTTGCCCTGGAGGGCGAGGGCGACAGCGGCCAGATGGGCGTGAAGGCCATCGTCAAATATCTCAACGCCAAGGGCATCTTCACCCGCGACGGCGGGCGCTGGGGCATCGGGCAGGTTCACCGCATCCTGACCCGCCGCACCTATATCGGCGAGCACGAATGGGGGAAGCGCAGCAAGCACAACGACGCGCAGTCCTCCGAAGACATCGTCATCGTCGCGGTGCCGCCGATCATCGACCGCGAGACCTTCGAGACCATCCAGCAGCGCTTGCAGGCCCGTAATCCGAAGACCGAGCTTCCCGCGCGCGTCGTGATCGGCCCGACCCTGCTCACGGGCATCTGCTATTGCGGCAATTGCGGAGGCGCGATGACGATCCGCACCGGCAAGGGCGGCCGCTACCGCTACTATGCCTGCTCAATCAAGGCCCGGCAGGGCGAGACCGGCTGCAAGGGCCGGGCGATCCCCATGGACAAGCTGGACAAGATGATTGTCAGCCATATCGAGGATCGCTTGCTCGATCCCGATCGGCTGGAGGACTTGCTGGGCAGCGTCCTCGGCCGCCGCTCGGATCAGGCGGAACGCCGCCGCGATCACATCGCCGAGCTACAGCGCCGCGCGACCGAATCGGAAATGCGCCTCAAGCGCCTCTACGACGCCATCGAGGCTGGCGTCGCCGATTTGGACGACCTGTCGCTCAAGGAGCGCATCGCCGGCCTCAAGGTCATCCGCGATCAGGCGCGGGCCGACGCGGACCGCGCGCAAGCGCTGCTCGACAGTCCCGGCCAGAGCGCCATCAGCCCGACGATGATCGAGGGATTCACCCGCCGCGCCCGCGAGCGCATCCGAGGCCGGGAGGGCGGCTATCGGCGGGATCACCTGCGCTCGCTGGCCCAGCGTGTCGAGGTTGGAGACGACGCGATCCGCCTCATGGGCTCGAAGACGGAACTGCTAAGGACGCTTATTGCCGGACAAGGGCGGCAATCGGCGGCGATTGGCGTGCCCAGAGGCGGTCTGAAATGGCGGAGGAAGTGGGATTCGAACCCACGGATGGTTGCCCATCGGCGGTTTTCAAGACCGCTGCCTTAAACCACTCGGCCACTCCTCCCGGCCCGTCGAGGCGGGTCTTGGCGGATTAATTCGCACTCCGGCACGGCGCAAGCGGAATCTGCCGGTTCTGGCAGCAGCGACGCCAGCGTATCGGCCCGGCATGGCAGCGTCTGCGGAGGCCGGTCGCAGGCCAGGCGGCCATGCTGCCTTGCCTCTTTTCATAGCGCCAGGGGTGATGTGAATCTGTCGTGGCGCAGGCAATGCGGGTATGGCTATCATGCTGGCTGTTCCCGATGGCTCGAAGGGCTTGGCCACCCGCATCGCCGCCCAGGATCGAGTGCTGATTACGCGATGCCCTCGATGGCTTTGTAAGGCGGTGCCGCCGGGACGGATCGGGCACCGGGCGACTGGACCCATGGGGGCCGGACGCCGGCGGAGACCCGATGAGCTATGTCTCCCCGGCCAGCGGCAGGCAATTCATCGTGGTGCATGTCGGCGGCGCACAATCGGCCGATACGGGCGGCCATGTAATGGCCTTCGCCCCGCCCGAAGGCAGTTAAGACGGCGCCGCGGCGGCGTGGGGGGTGACCCCTTCACGCCGCGGGGATGCGACTCTCCGTCGATCACCTGTGCCGCCGGCGGGAAACAGCGCCCGGCCTCTGCGCCGTCGATCATCACGCATGCCCGTGGCTCGGCGCGGCCTGCGCCGGCGCGTCACGTCCCGGCCAGGAACAGGCTCCCGGATGGCGGCCGCTGGCGGTCCTTGACGCAGGGAATGCCGCAGAGCGCGCGATATTTCGCCACCGTGCGCCGCGCGATGGAAAAACCGCGTTCATTGAGGATCTGCGTAATCCGGGAATCGGTCAGCGGCTCGGCCGGCGCCGCCGGTCCAAGCAGCGCCTGAATCTCCTGGCAAAGCTGCAGCGTGGTAAGAGGCTTGCCGGCCGAGGCGGGCGCGATCTGCTTCACGAACAGGGTTTTCAGGGCGACGATACGGTCCGGCGCCTGAAGATGGACCGAGTTCACCACCCGGCTGACCGTGCTTTCGCTCAGCCCGAGGTTTTCGGCCACGGTTCGCTGCGACAGCGGGCTCAGGCCGGCGGGACCATGATCGAAATAGCCGGATTGATGATGGACCAGCGCGGCGCCGATGCGCAGCACCGTCCGGTGGCGCCGTTCCACGGCCTCGACGATCCAGCGGGCGGTGCCATAGGCGGCGCGCATGTCCCGCCGCGCCTCGGGGCCAAGCTTTCCGAACAGCGAGCCATCGACGCGCAGATCGGGAAGAAGCGAGCGATTCATCGCAACATGCCAGTTCCCGTCCCGGCGTTCGAGGATCAGATCGGGCACGATCTGGCGCGGGGGATCGAAGGTGAAGCCGCCGCCCGGCTTCGGATCCAGCTGCCGCAAAAGCGCCAGCACCCGCCGCACCTCGCACAGCGGCAGGCCGGTCTCTGCCGCCAGCGCCTGATCGCCGCCGGTCGCCAGCACCCCGAGCGCGGCCAGCACGCTGGCGGCGGCCGGGTCCATCTGGCCGCGCTCGGCCAGCTGCAGGCGCAGGCAATCGGCCAGGTCGCGGGCAAAGAGCCCGGTCGGCTCCATCGTCTGCAGCTTCTTCAGGACGGTTTCGAGACGCGCCGACGGCACGGCGTGATCCTGCGCCAGTTCGTCCAGGCCGCGCTCCAGCCAGCCCGAGGGCGAAAGGGCGTCTATCAGGATCTGGGCCGCATGGCGCTCGTTCGGCTCGATGCGGCAGAAGCGAAGCTGGTCCAGCACATGGGCGATGAGGCTGGTTCCGTCCGCCGGCAAATCCTGGGCCGGATCGGTGCGGGCATGATGCGAGGACGATCCGTGGCCGGGCAGGCGCAGGCGCAGGAACGGGTTCCGGGCCGCCTGCTCGGCCAGGAATCCCCCAAGTTCGCCGGCATCCATCTGAAGCAGCGCGATGGCCTGCCGCAACTCCGGGGTGATGTTGATAAGCGGCCGCACCTGGGCCGAGACGGAGTAACCGACCTGAATCGCGCGCTTCTGCATGTCAGGAGCTTACCCTGGTCTTGCGGACGATGGTACCGATGTCAACGTTCAGGGCCGCCGCCGCCCGTCTCTTGCTGCCGTGCCGGCGGATCGCCTGCTCGATCAGGCCGCGCTCGTATTCCGCGACCATTTCCTTGAGGCTCCGCGCGACCTCGGGCGCGTCGGCATCGGCATCCCCTGCCCCGCCGCGCGATTGCGGCGCGTCGAGCCGCGCCAGCACCTCGTCCTCGCCCAGCACGACCACCTGTTGCAGGATGTTGTAGAGCTCGCGCACGTTTCCCGGATAATCATAGTCGTTCAGCACCTGAAGCAATCGCGGGCCGATCCGCATCGGCTCCTGCAGGCGCTGGTTGAGGAACTGGGTGAAACGCTCGATGAGATGGGGGATAAGTTCGCGCGTCTCGCGCAGCGGCTGCATCGCCAGTTCGACCACCGTGAGGCGGAAATAGAGATCCAGCCGGAAGCGATCTTCGGCGACCATCGCCTTCAGGTCGCGGTTGGTGGCCGAGATCAGCCGCACGTTGACGGCTTTCTGGCGTTCGCCCCCGACCCTCTGGATCGTGCGCTCCTCGAGGAAGGACAGCAGCTTGGCCTGAAGCTGAAGCGGGATCTCGCCCACCTCGTCCAGGAACAGGGTGCCGCCGTCGGCCTGTTCGATCAGGCCCTTCTTCCCGGTATTGAGCGCGCCGGTGAACGCGCCCTTTTCATAGCCGAACAGCTCGGTCTCGAACAGGGTTTCGGGGATCGCCGCGCAGTTCACGACCACGAAGGGATTGCTCGGCTCGCTGATATAGCCGTGCAGATAGCGCGCCACCTCGGTCTTGCCGACGCCGCTTTCGCCCGAGATCAGCACCCCCGCGCCATGCAGCAGCGCCCGCTCGCCGCGCGACATGATGGTGTCGAGATAGCGCGAGATCTGCCGCTGCTTGGCGAAATCCGGGCGCATCTTGCGGTTGCTGCCGCTGCTTTCGCGCGGCATCTGCACCCCCGAGGCGCGTCTGCGCGCATGGTCGAAGACCTCGAGATCGCGCAGTTGCAGCACCATGGCCTGGTTGTCGGGCGCCGCGCGCCGCACCGTGACCAGAAGCGCGGAACGAAGGCCGCTGCGCAGCAGGAACTCGCCGTTCATCCGCTCGGCCACGGCGCCCAGGACCGGCGACCAGTCGTCATAGCCGCCCAGGCGTCCCAGATGGCTGAAATCCTGTCCGACCAGCTCGGTCGCCCGGACGCCCAGCATCGACGCCGCCTCCGGGTTGAGAAAGATGACGCGGCGGTCGGAGGCGACGCAGAGGATCCCGTCGGGCAAGGCCATCAGGCCGCGCAGAACGGATGCCGTGGCCGATACCTGCGGGCTGCTAGCTTGCGCGGTCTGCTTCATGCTGTGTCCTTGCACTATTCGGCCTGCAGGAATGCCAAGGACATGCCCTTGTCGCGCCACCGCCCGCGCCTGGCGATCCTGCGCAGGCTGACGATGATGCAGCTGTTGCCGCCGTTCTCCAGGCGACTGGCGCTTACCTCGACGGAAAGGGGGCCGTCCCGCCCGATCATCTGTGCGACGAGCGGGCTCTGCAATCTCTGCGTCACGCTGTCGGCAAGCAGTTCCTGCAACAGCGCGCTGCCGGCCTCGGGGCCGATCAGGTCATCGTAAGGGTGGTCCAGAATCCGCTCCGCCGGCAGTCCGAGCAGATCCTCGGCGGCGGCATTGGTATGGATGACCATGGCCGAGGCGCCGATCACCAGCAGCGGATCCGGGATGGCGGTCAGCAGATCCTCGAGGTTCGAGACCTGCTTGCGAAGCGTTTCGGTATTGTACAGGTGATGCGTGACATCGCGGACCGTCCCCCAAAGGCGATACAGCAGGTTGCCGCGGATGAAACTGCGGATGTCGTTCTCGACCGTCATGCTGACGCCGTCGTAACGCATGTCCACGGAGATGATGCGCTTGCCGTTGAAGTTGCAGCGGATGAGTTCGCGGATGAAACGCTCGTTGGCGGGATTGCGCGAGAATATCTGCGACCACGGCTTGGCGTTCATGTCCTCGCCTTCGGGAAGCCGGTAGTAGCGTCCCATGGCCGCATTGCAAAAGCGCAGCTTGCAGCGGTTGGAAAAAACCTGACGCACCACCTCCTGGTCGGGGGCGGAAAGATCGACCGGCTCGTCGAACTCCACGCACCAGCCCGGATCGTCCGAACTGGCCACGAAATCCGACAGGATAGCGAGATCCTCGGCCTGGCGCAGCGTCGCCTGCAGAAATGGCGCCTCGATCCACTTGAAAAGGCGCAGCAGCAATTCACCCGCCTCGTCGCGGACGAATTCCGCGATGGCCTGCACCTCGACCAGCCGGCTTTCGGCATCCAGCAGGTGAAGCCGGGTTGCGATCGGCCCGCGATGCGGCTCGGCAAAGAAGGATTCGATCTGCCGCAGGGAGCTTGGCGGGTAAATCCGCTCCCACGGCCTGCCCGCGATCTCCTGCAGGCGAAAGCCGAGCGCGCTGGCCTGAGCGGCTTCGCAGTCGCGGATGTTCCCATCTGCGGACAGAAGATCGACGAGGGCGGCGGAGCGGTGGCTCGAAACTGTCATTTTTTCTCCGTTTTCGGAAATGCGGCGGGAAGCAGGGTCGGAACGGGCGCACTCTTGCCCGGCCTCTGCAAGGCAGATGGCGGCGGTGTGCGATCCCTGTCCCGTGTCGAGGTTGCTCCTCGTCATCGTTCCGAGTCAATCGAAGAACATTGCCCCGGTCGCCGGGCATGGCGATGCCCGGCGACCGGTGCTGCGCGCCCGGGGAACTGGCCGCGTCCCCGGGCGCGCCGCCGGCTCAGTTCAGCGGATCGGCCGAGGCATGGGCCAGGTTGCCGTTACGGCTCTTGCGCAGCAGCCGGTAGGCCGTCAGCGCCCCGATCAGGGTGATGAGCACCAGCAGGTTGTTGAAGTGGCCGACCTTGCCGTAGCCGCCGCCGCTGATCATGGCGCCGCCGACGCTGGGCCCGACCGCGATCCCCAGGATCAGCGCGCTGCCCGCGGCCGCCGCGATCCGGCCGTTGATGTCCATCTCGGCCGCAAGCGCGGTCAGATAGGCGACGCAAAGCCAATAGATGCCGACCCAGGCAAGAACCGCGGTCGAGTAGAGCGAGGCGCTGTTGGAGGATTGGCTGATCGCATAGGTCACCAGACCCGAAAGAATGATGCCGAGGATGAGCGGCAGCGTCAGCCCGAAGCGCGCGCCGATCAGGGCCGCCAGCAACGGTCCGGAAATACCGATCAGCGCCGATTGCGCAAGCAGGCTGCCGACCTCGGATTCGGTCAGGCCGGCCGAGATGCCGATGCTGGTCAGGAACGCCCAGGACATGGTGTCGCGCAGGGAGAAGGCGAACATGCCCACGAGGATCGCAATCCCGGCAAGGCCGAGGATCGGCAGCCGGCCGTGGATCACCGTCTCGCTTTCGGGGAAATCCCGGGTCGGGGCCGAACGCGGCATGAACAGCATGAGCGCCATCAGCACCAGCACCGTCCCCGCCAGCGCAAGATAGACGCCCGGCTGCCCCCAGGATTCGGCGATATAGCCGAACGAGGCGCTGACCAGGGTTTGCAGCGCGACCAGCAGCACCGTCATCCACCCGGCGAACCGCTCGGGCCGCCTGGCGTTGGAAATGGTGGCGTTGCCGGTGGCCAGCGCCAGGCCCGCGCCGAGGCCGGCGATCAGGCGCAGCACGCTCAGCGATTCATAGGTGCCCCAATAGGCGCTGGCGACATTGGCCAGAACGACGATGCCGGCGCCAGTCAGCGCCAGGCGGCGGCGATCGACCCGCGCCATGCGCGGCGCGAACACCACCGAGGTGATGAAGACGCCGAGAAATTCCAACGAGCTCAGTATTCCGGCAGCCGCCTCGTCGATCTGCAGCGTGCGCATGTTGGCCGCGACCATGAACGGCAGGGCGATCAGCGCGAGCAGGCCGGTCCCATAGGCCGCTGCAAAGGCGGCCAGGACGGACTTCCAGCTTTCAGGCATAAGTTCTGCCAGCGCGCCGGGCGCTCTGTCTTCTCGTGCCATGTAACTCTCCTGTTGAATATCGTACTTTTTTCTGCGCCCGGGGTTGGCGGCCCCGGTCAGCAGCGCCGGGTGTCCCGGCCTTGGGCCATATGCAATTCCCGTGCCAGGGATATCGGCATGTCCCGCCCCGCATCCGAATAGGCAATGAAATTCAGCCATTATCTGATTAAGTCGGCAAATGCGCACGGCAGGTTCGGAACGAAATCCCGTGGCGCCGGCCGGTAAAGCGCGGCGATTCTGCATCGCATGACCGGTGCATTTCCGACCCGGGGCGCAGCCGGCCCTCGCCGCGATGAAGCATATTGCCGCGCCGGGAAAGGCAATGGTTCGCAGGAATCGGTGCGGGGTGGCGGCTTGCCGACGAGGTGGGACGGGAAGCCGGAGAATACCCCGACCGCATCGCCGCCGGCCTGATCGCTGGGCCGCGGCACCGCGGTATCGGCAGCCATCGAGGGCATGACTGGGGCGAAAGGCACGTGCCTGCCCGGCTCGACGAGCGACTTGCTCGGTTGAGCTCAGCCGGTGAACTGTCCGGAAAATCGGGGGTGATCGGTGGGCCTCGGTTGCGACGGTCGGAAATCAAGACCATCGCCGCAGGTCAAATCGGCTTTCTGTAATGGTCGGAAAGATCGGCACCGCGACGAAAGGCCCGCCAACCGTCCGGCACGGATCGGCACAGGCCCGTCGCGGCGGATTTCGAGCCCCCTGTTTGCGACGGGGTGCCGCGCCGCGTCCGGCAAGTCGATTGCCGCCGGCGGCTCATCGGCGCTGGCAAGGGAAAACAGCCGGCCCGGTCCCCTCGCCTCTGCGCAGGGCACGGCCCGGCATTCCCGGACCATTGCCGGGAATGGCAGGCTTGCGGGCATGATGCGGCAGGGGATCGCAGCCCGCGCCGCATATCCTTTCAGATCGCAGGCCCAAGCTTCAGGGGCGTGCCGTCGCTGAACCGGTTGAACCTGAACCGCGAAAGGTCGTGCCCCGCCGGGCGGCCCTGGATCAGGTCGGACATGATGCGTCCCGCGGCGGGACCGATGCCAAATCCATGGCCGCTGAAGCCGGAGGCGACCCAGAGCCCCTGCAGCCCCGGCACGCTGTCCATCGTCGGCACGATATCCGGCATCGCGTCGATCATCCCGGCCCAGCTGTCGAGGATGCGGATATCGGCCAAAGCGGGAAAACGCTCGGCGAATCTTCTTTTCAGCACCTTCGCGGCCCCGGCTCTCGGCTTGGGGTTCAGCACGCGCATTCTCTCGAACGGCGAAACCAGGTCATTGCTCCATTTTTTCGGCGTGCCCCAGGCATCGGGATAATATGCCGGCGCCCAAGGCTTGGGATAGGTCTTGCCGCGTTCGCGCCAGGCGGCCCGGAAAAAGTCGAACAGCGAGGAAAACGCATCGCGGCCCAAAAAGAACGAATGATGATCGGTGAATGCCAGCGTATAACCGCCGTCCTCGCGGCGGCGGAAGGCCAGCGAGGAATCGAGCGCGCCGCCACCGTAGATATTGGGCGCCTCGGCGGTTCGCGCCACGCTGGCCAGCACGCTGAGCTGCGGGAAATGCTTGCCGTGACGCTGCAGGAAAAGCCGCGACCAGGCACCACCGGCCAGAAGCACCGCATCGGCCTTGACGATGCCATGCTCGGAAACGACGCCGGTGACCTTGCCGGCCGAATAATCGAGCCCGCGGACGGCGCAGTTTTCACGGATGATCGCGCCCCGCTTTTGCGCGGCGCGCGCCATCGCCGGAACCGCGACCCATGGTTCGGCGCGGGAATCGCTTTCGCATTGAAGGCCGCCGATCCAGTATCCCGGGCGGCTCTTTATCAGATTCTCGACATCGCTGCGATCAAGTCTTTTGACGACCAGCTGGTGACGTTTCGCAACATCCAGGAAGGATTCGAACTTGACGCGATCGCTTTCCTTCCTGGCCAGATAGGCCAGACCCTCCACCCGGTGACCGATATCGGCGCCGATCCGCGCCGGCATGTCCTTCCAGATGCGGGTGGCTTCGGTGACGATCGGCAATTCCGCCTCGTCGCGTCCAAGCTGGCGAATCCAGCCCCAGTTCCGGCTGGATTGCTCGCCGGCGATGCGGCCTTTTTCAAGCACCGCCACCCTGAGCCCGTCCTCGGCCAGACAAAGCGCGGCAGACACGCCAATGACCCCGCCGCCGATAATCAATACATCGACCTTGTCGGGCAAGGCGTCGCGGAAATTGATCGGGGATTCTTCGGTAATCAGGGCCATTTTCACTCCTTGTGTTGACTTGCTTGACTGCCCGGCCTCTGCCGCATGTCAAGGAAAAGGCGCGGCGGCATGTCGGCCGGCCGGCTTCCTCAATAGGCCGGGAAGCGCCGGCAAAGATCGCGCACCTCGGCCAGCACCGCCTTCTCGACCCCGGCGTCACCCTCCGGACCGGCCGTCGCCAAGGCGTCGATCACCTTCAGGATCAACTTGCCGACCCGGCGAAACTCGGTCTCGCCGAAGCCGCGCGTGGTGCCCGCCGAAGTGCCGAGCCGCACGCCGGAGGTCACCGCCGGCTTTTCCGGGTCGAAGGGGATCGCGTTCTTGTTGCAGGTCAGGCCGGCGCGCTCCAGCGCCTGCTCGGCGTCGCGGCCCTTGACGCCCTTCGGCCGCAGATCGACCAGCACCATATGGCAGTCGCTGCCGCCCGAGACGATGTCGAGGCCGCCCGCGGTCAGGGTCTCGCACAGCGCCTTGGCATTGGCGACGACCTGGGTCGCATAAACCTTGAAGCTGGGGCGGAGCGCCTCGCCGAAGGCGACGGCCTTGGCGGCGATGACATGCATCAGCGGCCCGCCCTGGTTGCCCGGAAATACCGCCGAGTTCAGCTTCTTCGCCAGCGCCTCGTCATTGGTCAGGATCATGCCGCCGCGTGGACCGCGCAGCGTCTTGTGGGTCGTCGTCGTCACCACATGGGCATGAGGCAGCGGATCGGGATAAAGCCCGGCCGCGATCAGCCCGGCATAATGCGCCATGTCCACCATCAGCCATGCACCGATTTCGTCGGCGATCCGGCGGAAGGCGGCGAAATCAATGACGCGCGGATAGGCCGACGCCCCGGCCACGATCAGCTTCGGCCTCGTTTCCAGTGCCTTGGCGCGCAAGGCGTCATAGTCGATCAGCTGATCGGACTGCCGAACTTCGTAGCTGACCACATCGAACCATTTGCCGGACATGGTGACCGGCGAACCGTGGGTCAGGTGGCCGCCGTGGGCAAGCGACATGCCCATGATGCGGTCGCCCGGCCGGAGCAGGGCCAGGAACACCGCCTGATTGGCCTGCGCCCCCGAATGCGGCTGCACATTGGCGAATCCCGCACCGAATAGCGCCTTGGCCCGCTCGATGGCCATGGTCTCGATCTCGTCGACGAACTCGCAGCCGCCATAATAGCGGCGGCCGGGATAGCCTTCGGCATATTTGTTGGTCAGAATCGAGCCCTGTGCCTTGAGCACGTCGGTCGAGACGATGTTTTCCGAAGCAATCAACTCGATCTGGTCGTTCTGCCGATCAAGTTCGCGCGCGATCGCGGCGGCAATCTCGGAGTCTTTGAGCGAGGGGGTCACATCGGTATGAGCCATGGGCATTTCTTCTGTTTCGTTTCTGACGTTATGGTTCGAACTCGCAACGCGCAGCTCTCGAAAGCCGCCGTTCCATGACAGGGCCAGGACCTCTGGTTGCGGCCGGGATGTCCGCAGGAAACGGCCCGACCCCGTCACAAGCTTGCGCTGACCGCGCAGGAGGTTTCTCAATCCTGCTTCTCGGGAATTTTGACGATCACGAAATTCTTTTTCACATAATTGTCGACGGTCCATTCCATCCGGGTCCCGTTCTCCATGATGAAGGCATCCCCCACCTTCATCGTCTGCACGCTGCCATCGTCCAGCGACTTGATGGTCACCTCGCCTTCGATGATCTGGCAGAACTCGACGATGCCGTCCATGACGTCAAGGAAAACGCTCTTGTTCGCCTCCCAGACACCGGATCGAACCGTGCCGGTCCTGTCCTCGAATTGCAGCCAGCGGCCGAAGAAGGGGTCGCCGGAAATGTTGTTCTTGGTGTCGTCCACCACCTGGCGGACGGGAGAGTTCTGGGAAAAGTTGGTGATGTTCTTGTAGCTCATCCTGGGCTCCATTTATTCTGCTGAATGCATTGTGCCGCCGCGTGTGACTTGTGTGCGGATTTCCCGGCGTTATTCGATAGGTCGGTCATCCCCTGGGGAATCGGCAGTTGCGCCGGTTTCCCCCGGGAACGCCGCGGGCTTCCTCAAACCGCATCGCGCAGAGTCACCCAGATCGTCTTGGTCTGGAGATACTGATCCATCGCTTCCGTTCCATTGTCGCGCGACAGCGAACCGGATTGCTTGTATCCGCCGAATGGCGTCTTTATGTCGCCCTCGGAAAATCCATTCACCGATACGGTGCCGCAGGGCAGCCGCCGCGCCAGATACAGCGCACGATCCACATCGCGCGTGAATACGGTCGCATGCAGGCCATACACCGTATCGACCGCGATCCGCAGGGCATCGTCGATTCCCTTGACGGGAATAACGCCCAGAACCGGACCGAAAATCTCATCCCGGGAGATGGTCATTTCAGGCGTCAGTCCGGAAAACACCGTCGGTTCGATGAAACATCCCTTGCCGCTGCGGGCACCACCGGTCAACCGCCGGGCGCCTTCGGCTTCGCCGCGCTCGATATAGCCGGTCACGCGGTCCATGTGCTGCCGCGTGACCATCGCACCGATATCCGTCGAGGGGTCAAGGGGATCCCCGACCTTGTATTTCCGGGCCCGCGCCGCAACACGTTCGGCGAATTCATCGGCGATCCGGGCATCGACCAGCTGGCGCATGTTGGCCGAACAGTTCTGACCGGCATTCCAGAAGGCCGAGGCAGCCGCATGTTCGATCAGATCGTCGTTCAGATCCGCGTCATCCAGAACGATGAACGGGCTCTTTCCGCCCATTTCAAGTCCGACGACCTTGAGGTTGCTTTCACCGGCATAGCGAAGGAACAAGCCGCCGACTTCGGTCGATCCGGTAAACGAGATGATGTCGATATCGTTGTGCCGCCCGATCGCCTGCCCCGTGGTTTCGCCCAGGCCGGGCAATATGTTGAGCACGCCGTCCGGCAAACCGGCCTGTTGCGCCAGCTCTCCCAAACGGATGGCGCTCAGCGGAGTCTGCTCGGCCGGTTTCACGATGCAGGAACATCCCGCCGCAAGTGCCGGCGCCAGTTTCCATGCCGCCATAAGCAATGGAAAGTTCCAGGGCAGGACCAGGCCGACGACGCCCGCCGGCTCCTTGACAATCAAGGCAAGGGCACTGTCACCGGTCGGCGCCACCTTTCCGAAGGATTTGTCGACCAGCTCTCCATACCATTGGAAGAAGTTGGCGACATCCGTGCCGATTTCCCGCAGGCAGTCCGTGATGGTTTTCCCGCTGTCCAGGCTTTCCAGAACCGCAAGCTCGAAAGCATTCTCTCGAATAAGGCGAGAGAGGTTGAGCAGCACCTCCTTGCGATGCTCCGGTTCCGCGCGCGACCATTGCCCGTCGTTGAAGCTGCGGCGCGCGGCGATCACCGCCTTATCGACATCGGCCGCCTTGCAATGGGCAACCTTGCAAAGAACCTCGCCCGTGGCCGGATTGGCCGTTTCGAACGTGTCGCCATCTCCCGCCGAGCAAAGCTGCCCGTTTATGAACGCCTGAGTCGGGAAGCGGAGGTTTGAGGCAACCTCCCGAACCTTGTCGTAGGATATCGTCATTTCCAGCCCTTCAGCTTTCATTTCGTTCGATATTCATCATCGGATTTCCGTTTCGGCTGCGATGCCGATCAATAGACATCCCGCAGATAGCGCTTTTCCCGACGCAGGCGATCCACATAGGCCTGCGCTTCCTCCAGCCCAAGGCCGCCCTGCTCACCGACGATCCCCAGAAGGGCCTCCTCGACATCATAGGCCATGCGCTTGCCGTCCCCGCAGACATAGAGATAGGCGCCACTATCGAGCCAGGAAAAGAGTTCCTTCGCATTTTCCTGCATAAGATTCTGCACATATATCTTGTCCGCCTGGTCGCGCGAGAAGGCAAGATCGAGGCGGGTCAGCAAACCGTCTTTCTGCATCGCCGCAAATTCCTTGCCGTAAAGGAAGTCGCGGTCGCGGTGCCTGTTTCCGAAGAACAGCCAGTTTCTACCCTTGGCGCCCCGTGCCTTACGCTCCTGTAGAAAAGCCCGGAACGGTGCGACGCCGGTGCCCGGACCGATCATGATGACCGACGCATTGTCATCGGACGGAAGCCGGAACGACCGGTTGGGCGACATGAAGATCGGGGCTTTCGCGCCGGTCGCCAGGCGTTCGGCAAGATATCCCGAGCAGACGCCCAGCCTGTCGCGCCCGCGGCTGTGGCTTTGAACCTTTGCGACCGTCAGATGGATTTCATCGGGGTGCAGCTTTGCACTCGATGCAATCGAATAAGTACGATGCTGAAGCGGATTCAGCAGCGGAAGAAGCGCCTCGAGCGACAGCTTCCCGGCCGGTACCATATCCAGAAGATCGAGAATGTCCCGGCCCCAAAGCCACGCATCCAGGGCATCGCGGTCGCCCCCTTCGACGACATGGGTCAATTCGGGATCGCCGGCAAGCTCCTCGACCTTCAGGATAAGGGCGTGGGATGGAATCCGAATCTCCAGTTTCTCCGAGAGCAACGTACCCAGATTGTCATCGAAACCCGCAGCTGGAGCATGTGCACAGGTTCCGAAGCGATCGAAGAAAGCCGCGACGAGCGACGGATCATTCGTCGGCAGCAAGCCGATGCAATCGCCCGGCTCATAGACGATACCGCTGCCCGAGATGTCGAAAACGATGTGACGAACATCCTTGTCCGCATCCGCGGTTGCCAGGGATCTGTTTTCGGTGGCTTCCGACAGGAAGGGCTTGTGGCGCGTCCATTTGGGTCGGGCCAGTCCGGCACTTTGCTGAAGCAATGTGTCGCGGGTGATATTGTCCTCTCCCTCGACGGATTGCATGGCCGCAACGGCCGCATCAACCCATGCGAAGCCCTTCGTCGCGTAATTTACGTCGCAATCGGCGCGATCGGCGACACGCAACGCGCCGCGGCTTGCAAGTCTTTCGTCGATCAGGCGTCCGGCATTGCAGAAACGCTCGTAGCCGGAATCGCCCATGGCCATCACCGAATAGGTCAGGTTCTCGAACCGGACCGGATCGTCGCTGTCCAAAGCCTCCCAGAACTGTTGCGCGGAATCGGGCATCTCGCCGTCACCGTAGCTGGAGGTGACGATCAGAACCCGGCGCAGATTGCCCAAGATGCCCAGTGAAACGGAGTTGAGGGGCAGGACCACCGGATTGAAGCCACGCTTTCTGGCGATGCTTGCGACATCGCTCGCCATCTGTTCGGCATTGCCGGTCTGCGTTCCGAAAAGGATCGTCAGGTTGGTGCCACCGATGTTTTCCTCGACCGGTTCGGCATCGGTCTTTTCCTCTGCCAGGGCATGAATATCTATTCCCAGATCCCTGGACAAGGGGCCACGGTCGAAGGAAATGGGCAGCGTGATCGGGCCGGTATTGCCGCTGTCGGGAAGCCATTGCGCCCCGCTCCCGACGCGAACATTCTTCAGGCGGCTGGCGAGGATTGCCAGCGCCTCGTTCATGTCCGCACGCGCGATAAAATGGCCGACGCAATGGTGAACGCCGCCACCGAAGCCGAAATGCGGCTTGCGCTCCGCGGTTATGTCAAAGGACGGGTCGGGGAAGGCGCGCGGATCGGAGGCCGCCGACTGCCCGAAAAGATGGATGGTCGTGCCTTTCTTGATGTATATGCCCTGATACTCGAAATCCTCCAGCGCCTCCCGGGTGACCCAGGTAATGGCCGGGCGCACCCGCATCACCTCCTCCACTGCAGGCTTGCCCAGTTCGGGGTTCTGCCCCAGCAGCTCCCATTGGTCCGGATGCTCGGCAAAAACCGACAGCGCCAGGCCGATCTGGTTGCGCGTCGTATCCACGGCACCGAAAAGAACGGAGACGAGCATGTCATAAAGCTCGCGCTCGCTCAGCGTGTCGTCGCCTTCGCTGGCGGTACGCACCAGCGTGCTGACGAAATCGTCGCCGTATCCGCGCTCTCTGGTTTGCCGAACCAGCTCCTGAACATAGTCGAACAGCTTTGCCGTCGCGGCATCAATGATTTCCAGGTCGCGCTTGTAATTGACGCTGAGCGCAAGCCCCATTTCATTGGCGATGGTGGAAATGGTGCGCCACTCGTCCTGCGGAAGACCAAGAAGAAGGCAGACGACCCGCGTCGCATAGGGTTCGGAAAACTCGCTCATGAACTCGCAGCTGCCCTTCTCGATGAACTGGTCGATCAGTTCATGTGCAAGCGCAAAGAATTTCGGCCGCAAAGAAATGACGAGCTTGGGCGAAAAGACCGGGTTGGCGATACGGCGCAGGCGCGCATGGTCGGCGCCTTCCTGGCTCAGCATCTGGCGGTGCCACCATCCGGCGAAAAGGCCGGAAACCCCATTCAGTTCGGGCCAGGCATAACTGCCCTGCCGAAGCCGTTGATCGCGCAGAAGCTTGTGCACCTCGTCGTAACGCAGGACCGCGAGGCCATAGTTGGTGCGTGCAATCCAGCTTTTTTCCCGAGCATCCAGCACCTCGGCAGAGCGGATCGAAAAGCCCTGCTTCGACATGTCGAGGTAAGGCAGATCGAGGTAAGGCAGGGTCTGCGGCTGCATGGTTTTACTCCCTTATGTCGCTTAGACGTTGTTTTATCGCTTCTTATGCAACTCCCGTGCCAGCCTACGGCATTCGTCGCAGTATATTGATTTAAAATAATTTTTTAATTCCACATGAGAGGCACGTGATGAGCGGCGAACGTATCGCTGCGCTTTTGCATCCCTCTCTCGCGGAAAAATCACAGCGCCCGGTCTGCGATCCCGAAGAAGGCCGCAGGCAGCAGCGCAAGCGCGACTCATCAAAGTGTCCGCTTGCGAATTTGCAGGATGCTCCGGCCCGTGACGGCAATATCTTTCCGACCATGACGATTATTGCAGCGGCCCGGTGCGGGATTGCTGATCAATCGCAGCATCGGCCCCGCACCCGGGCCGGGAGCAATCCGGTAAATCCGCATATTGTGCAGAAAAAACAGTTGGTTTCACGAAAGGACCGCCGGCTGGCATCCGTCTTGCATAAGGAGGGCCGAGAAGAATGGAAAATCCTGGTTCTGACCTTGCCGGAACAAGACGATCAGATTTGGAACGGAAACGATGCGGGCGAGCCGGCGCAACGCTGCGGGCACCGCGTCTTCTTTCCGTATCGGATTCGATACCATGGCAGCCAGGCGCACCGATGCACGGCCGGGTGCCGATACTGGTATCGCTCGCGCGATCGGAAGCTGCACCGACCAGAAACCTTGTCAGTTGCAAACCTTGAGATTTGCCCCGCGCCCATCCTGAAACCATGCAAACATGGAGATGTATTTTAATGGCACTGAATGATCTCGCCGATACATTGAAAGAGCGAAAGATCAATATTGTCCATGTCGGGCAATTCGATCACGCGGGCATATTCCGCGAACGGCGCCTGCCGCGGGATTCCTTTCTGGAATGGGCGGATAAACCCCGGTTCTCGAACACCGTGGCCATTTGGGATTCTTCGGACAACCTGTTCGGCCCCGGCCCCTATCTCACGGAAGATGTCGTCATCGACCCGACGTCGCTGCGCAGCTACCCTTTCGAGCCCGACGCCGCTGCGATCATCGCGGAATTTTCGGGCGATTCGGCCGAGATCATGCCGCGCGCGGTCCTGCGCCGCCAGGTCGAGCGGGCCGCGGCCTTAGGGCTGGAAGTGCGCGCCGCCTTCGAATTCGAGGTGATCTTTCTTGACGAGACCGCCGAAAGCCTGCGCACGGCAGGCTTCGCCGGGCTGCGCTCCTTTGCCCCCGACAACAAGTGCTGGGGCGGGCAGACCGGCGCCAACCATGCGGGTTTCGTGGCCGGGCTGGAAGACACCCTGCGCGCAACCGGCGTTTCGGTCTTCGGGGTCTCGGGAGAGCTCGGCCCGGGCTGCTTCGAGGCGACGCTGGCCGCCGAATCCCCGCTGAAGGCGGCCGACGACGCGGGCTTCTTCCGCCTGGCGACGCGGGCCTATGCCCGCAATCACGGCAAGACCGCCTCGTTCATGTCCTGCCTGGGCCAGGGCTATCCCGGCCTTGGCGGGCATGTCAGCCTGTCGCTCTGGGACAAGGCCACGGGCAAGAACGTCTTTTCCGATCCGAAGAACGTGACCAACCCGGCGGCGCTGAGCTTCATCGGCGGCATGACCCGCACGGTGCCCGAAGCCTTCGCGCTTTGCGCCCATACGGTGAACGCCTATCGCCGCTATGCGCCGGGATCCTGGGCGCCGAAATCGGTGGGCTGGGCCGAACTCACCTTCACCACGGCGGTGCGCTCGGTGCCGTCGCAGGGTGGTGGTGCAAGGCTGGAGTTCCGCCTGCCGGGGGCCGATTGCAACCCCTATCTCACGCTTGCGCTGATGCTGGGCGCCGGCCTGGACGGGATCGAGGAAAAGCTCTCGGCACCCGCACCGACCCCGGACAACGGACCGGACGACATTCCACCCGGCGCGATCAGGCTGCCGGGAAGCCTTGCCGAGGCCGCCGCGCGGCTGTCGGCAAGCGAGAACGCGCGCCGTCTTTTCGGCGAACGCTTCGTAAACCACTTCACGAGAGCTTGCGAGGTCGAACATGCCAGCCTCGCACGTGCGGTCAGCACTCAGGAAATCGAACGTTATCTCGAGGGCTGAGACTTTGCTCATAACAACATCAAGGAACCAATGGGGAAACCATGACTGACGAATTGTATCAGGCCGAAGGCCAGGACCTGCTTGCTCCTCCGGGCGCACCGTCCGGCGGCGCGGCCCTGCCGGCAGGCAAGGCAGGATGGGACTCGTTTCATCAGGACAGCGACCTGATGCGCGAAGTCGCGGATCCGCTCCGCCAGGAGCGGGTCGCCAGGGTGCGCGAGAAGATCGACCGCCTCGGCATCGAATATATCTACTACCAGTATGTCACCATCACCGGGCGGGTGCTGGGCAAGTCGGTTCCCGCGCGCCATTGGGAGCAAAACGCCCGCAAGGGCGTCCAGACCTGGATCGGCGGCATCGCCAACCTCACCATCGACATCCGCGGCGATCTGATCGGCTTTTCGGCCAATGACGGCGAGTGCCTGGCATTGCCCGATCCCGAGACCTTCTGCCAGCTGCCGTGGGAGAAGAAGGTCGCCCGGGTCTTCTGCACGCTGTTCCGCACGCTCGACGAGCCGGAAAATCCCGGTTCCTACTTCGAATGCGATACGCGGGGCAACCTGAAGCGTTTCGATCGTGAGTTCCGCGAGAAGAACAACGGTCTGCATCTGCGGGTGGGGATGGAGCCGGAAATGCTGTGGCTCCGCCCGACGGGCGAGGGCCTCCGGTCCTTCGAGGGTATCAGCAAGCCGAACTCCTACCATATCGACCAGTTCGAGGCGACGCGGCGGGTCTGGATGAAGGTGTCGGAATACGCCCAGGCCATGGGGCTCGACATGATCCAGGGCGATGTCGAGGATTCGCCCGGGCTGCTGGAACTCAACTTCGCGTTCGACGATGTGCTGGCGACGGCCGACAGGCTGACCACCTATCGCCAGATCTGCGCCGAGGTGGCCCGCCAGGAGGGGCTTATCGCCTGCTTCATGGCCAAGCCCATCATGGGGGTCCCCGCCCTTGGCTGCCACCACAACTGTTCGCTCTGGTATGGCGGAGAGAAGAGGCTTGTCCCGACCGTCGATGGCGAGTTGCCGGGCATGGAGGAGGTCTTCACCTACAACAAGGGTGGCGTAAACGCCTTCGAGAACACCGAAGGCGGCTGGATCCCGACCGAACTTGGCCGCCACGCCCTTGGCGGCGCGTTGAAGCACATCGGGGCGCTGACCGCATTGGGCGCGTGCACCGTGAACTCCTACCGCCGCTTCGCGGATATCGGCCAGTGGGCGCCGGTCGGGGCGGACTGGGGGCTTCAGAACCGCTCGTGCTCGATCCGCATCTCGTCGCCGGACCGTTTCGAGTTCCGCGCGGTGGACGCCATGGTCAACCAGCACCTGTTCTGCGGGGCGCTGCTGAAGGCGCTCGACGACGGGATCAGGAACCAGGTCGATCCCGGCCCGCCGGAAGGCCGCAACGTCGCCGAAGTCCTGAAGGCGGGAACCGAGGAACTGAAGACCATCCCCCTCAACCTTTACGAGGCGCTCGAGGCGCTCAAATCGGATGATTTCATCCTCGAGGCGATGCCGGGCCGTCTGCACGAGCTTTTCGACAAGCTCAAGCGCGACGAATGGCAGCGGTTCATGAAGGAAATCACGGATTGGGATTTCGAACGCTACATGGACTATCTGCCGTAAGGCCGCTGCGGCCCTCGGGAGCCTCGCTCCCGGGGGTCTGCCATCCAGCTACAAGAAGGACATCTCCCATGAGTGAATTGCAGCAAAAGCCCGTCAAGGACTGGTCCGCGGCCGAATGGCACAAGCGCGCCGAAACCTTCAGCTTCGAAACCCGCATGTTCATCGACGGCACCTTCCGCGCCGGCCTGGACGGCGGGATCTACACCTCGATCAACCCGGCGACGGGCGCCCCCGTGGCGGAGGTCGCGCGGGGCTCGGCCGTTGACGTCGACCTTGCGGTGGCCACCGCGCGCCGCGCCTTCAACTCGGGCGCATGGTCGCGCCTGGCGCCGCGCGCCCGCATGGCAGTGATGCTGCGTTTCGCCGACCTGATCGAGACGCATGCCGTCGATCTGGCCCTTCTCGACAGCCTGGAAATGGGCAAGCCCGTCTCCTCCCTCACCGGCTTCGACATCCCCTGTGCCGCCGAAAACCTGCGCTTCGCGGCCGAGGCCATCGACAAGACCGAAGGCGCGGTCACCAACACCGCCGAGGAAGCCTTCCACTTCATCCGGCGCGAGCCCCTGGGCGTGGTCGGGCTGATCGTGCCGTGGAACTACCCGCTGATGATGGCCTGCTGGAAACTCGGCCCGGCCCTGGCGACGGGCAACAGCGTCGTCCTGAAACCGGCCCAGCAAACCTCGCTGTCGGCGATTCTGCTGGCGCGGCTTTTCAGCGAGGCCGGTGGGCCGGACGGCGTGTTCAACGTCGTGACGGGCGCAGGCTCCGAGATCGGCAGGGCGCTGGCGCTGCACGAGGACGTGGACAAGATCGGCTTTACCGGCTCGGAGGCCATCGGCGGCCAGATCCTGGAATATGCCGGCCAGTCCAACCTCAAGCGCGTAAGCCTTGAATGCGGCGGCAAGTCGCCCCAGATCATTCTGGCCGATTGCGATCTGGACGCCGCGGCGCGCAATGCCGTCATCGGCAGCTTCGCCAACCAGGGCGAGGTCTGCGCCGCAAGCTCGCGTCTGATCGTGGACGAGGCGGTCCATGACGCATTCCTGGCCAGGTTCACCGAGCAGACCCGGGCGCTGTACAACCCCGGCGACCCCCTGGATCCGGCGACGAGCATGGGGCCACTGGTCGATTCGAACCATCAGCGCAAGGTGCTGGCCTTTGTCGAGACCGGCATCAACGAGGGCGCCAAGCTGGCTTTCGGCGGCCAGGTCCCGGCGCACCTCAATGCCGGCTGCTTCGTCGAACCCACGCTTTTCACCGATGTCGACAACGGCATGACCATCGCGCGCGAGGAGATCTTCGGCCCGGTCACCACCATCATCCCGGTGAAGGGCGTCGATCAGGCGATCTCGGTGGCCAACGACACCCGGTACGGGCTGGCCGCCTCGATCTGGACCCAGGACCTCAAGACCGCCCACCGCTTCGCCCGCGAGGCCGAGGCCGGAATGGTCTGGGTGAATACCTATTTCGACTACGACGCCACCTCGCCCTGGGGCGGCTACAAACGGTCGGGCAACGGCCGCGACAAATGCCTGGAGGCGCTGACGCAATACAGCCAGACCAAGTCGGTATGGATGCGCGTCACATGAAAGAGGCCCGTGAAGCGCGAATGCCGCAAACGCATCCGGTTGCCTCGATCTGAAAAGAGCACATTCTGTGAGTGGCGGCCCTGAACATGTCGAATGCCTCCCCATCAGCGACAGAAAGAAAACGTGATGACTCGTCCCACCCTTCTTTTCATATCCCAGTTCGCCCATCCAGGGACCTATGACAAATCGAAATGGCGTCGCCTGCTGGGCGAGGACGACGAGACGATCCCCTTCGAGGCGATGCTGGATTCGCTCGGCGTCCTATCCTTCGTCAATTATCAGGGCGTCCGTGCCCATGAAAGCGAGCCGCTGCCCGATGATCTCGACAAGGTCGATGCCGTCATCCTCGGCGGAAGCTATGCCAACATCTCGGACAACTACGACTGGCAGGAGGCGATCACCCAATTCCTGCACGCATGGCGCAAGACCGGCAAGCCCCTGCTCGGCATCTGCGGCGGGCACCAGATGATGACCACGGTCCTGGGCGGCACCGTCGAGCGGTCGCCGCATGGGGCGGAGGTCGGCTCGCTTCCGATCCGGCTCACCGCGGTCGGGGCCTCGCATCCGCTGTTCGAGGGCTTCGACAGCGGCGCCGCCTTCTACTTCGGAAACTCGGAGATCGTGACGAATCCGCCGGCGGGAAGCGTATCGCTGGCCAGCCGGCCCAACGATCCGAACACGGCGCTGGACTACGGCGGCGACTGGCTTTCGGTGCAATTCCACCCCGAGGCCACCTGCGACCGCATGGCCACGCTCTGGTCCGAACTCAACCCGGCGAACTCCGCCCTCTACCGCTTCATTCCCGACTGCGAGCGTATCGTTCTCAACTTCGTCCGCTTCGCCGGCCTTCTGGGCGGCAGCTCTCCCGAGAAAGGGGGCCGGGCATGAGCGCCCTGCCCTCCATCGCGCTCATCGGCGACGTGAAGGACATCGCCGGCATGCCTTATCATGTCGTCGGCGACAAATATGTGCGCAGCATCCGCGACTATGCCGGCGCCATGCCGTTCCTGGTCCTGCCCCCCCTCGACGCCGCCGAGATCGACCTCATCACCGATCGCTTCGACGGCTTCATGTTCACCGGCAGCGCCTCGAACATTCATCCAAGCCACTGGAACGGCCCCGCCGACACACCCGGCCCCTTCGACGAAATCCGGGACGAGCTGGCCCTGCTCCTTGTACGGACCGTCGTCGAAAAGCAGGTTCCGGCGCTGTTCATCTGCCGCGGGTTTCAGGAGCTCAACGTGGGCCTGGGCGGCACCCTTGAGCCCGAGCTGAAAAGATTACCGTCCCGCATCGAGCATCACGCCCCGGAGCACGCGCCCCTGGAGGAGCTTTACGGGCCGTTCCACGACATGGAACTGTCCGAGAACTCGCCGCTGATCCAGGTGTTCGGTACGCGCCGGTTTGCCGTGAACTCGTTGCACTACCAGGGTCTGGCCGATATCGCCCCGCGCCTTCACGTCGAGGGCACCGCACCCGACGGCACGCCCGAGGCGGTTCGGGTCGTCGATCATCCCTTTGCCATCGGCGTGCAATGGCATGCGGAATACCGGCCCGACCTGTCGCCGCCCAATGCCCGGCTTCTGGCCGCATTCGGCACGGCCGCCCGGGACAGGCGGCAGGCGCGATGACCTTCGCCGGGGGCGACGCGACCTAAACGGCGACAAAGAGGTCGAAGGCGACCAGCCTATCGCGTTGGGCCAAGATCCATCGGGCTACAGCGCAGAAACCGGCGGCTCGCCATGTCGCTTGGCGACGATGCGGTGATCGGCGGCAATATCGGACTATGGAGGGCAGTCGGCGGCAAATGGTGGACGACGCGATAGCCGTAGGCGTTGCCGCCGCCGATCCTGCCGGCCCCGACGCGGCCCCTGACGCCGCGATGGGTCTTGATGGCAAGGTCTTTGAGGAACAGGGCATTCATGGTGCCTTTCAGGCCGGCATGAAGCTCGTTGATCTCGCCTTCCGACAGGGTGAATATCGTCACGCCCGCGCCGCGCAGGCGCTTGAAGACGCCTGCAACACCCTCCTGATCGCGGCTGATGCGATCAACCGAAGATGACTCCAAAAGGCCGTGCTTTTGGAGTAAAGAAGACGACGATCCAAGCGCGATGCATCGAAGACCGCTAAGTAAACCACCTGTGCAGGGTCATTCGCATGAAGCTCGACCAGGGCATCAACCTCGCGATGGGCATGGATGATGACAAATGGCGTCGTCATGCAAATCCATTGAGCGTGTGGACACGGCTTGCAACGGTTCCTGCCTTCGCAGTCGCGATCTATTCGAGGGTATGGCTTGGTTGGTGGTGCCTTCTGCCCGTTGCCCTCATCATGATCTTTCTATGGCTTAACACGCGCATATTTGCACCGGCGCAAACGGACGAGCGGTGGGAAACCCAGGCGATACTGGGCGAAAGGCTGTGGCTTAACCGCCGGTCAGTTCCCATTCCGCAGCACCACCGACGCGCGACAAGGTGGATTGTGGCGGGAAGCTCGCTGTCGGCCATTCCGATGCTCATAGGCTTGCTCCAACTCGATCCATGGGCGACGGCATTCGGTGTCGCGGGTGTCCTCTTCGGCCAGATTTGGTTTCTCGACCGCCTGGCGTGGCTCCATGCTGAAGCGAGGAGCGGAGGAGGCAGGTTCGGTAGCCACATCAAGGATAGTGAGTAACACCATGGTGGCCGATCTTCCTTTCAGCATCTTGATCTGGGGCGGGCTGCTCTCTGCGGCAATGTCGGCGCTGATCCTGTTTCTGCTCTGGTATAGGCCACGCTCGCTGCTTCACCAGTTTCCGGCAACGCTGCAAGCACGGGTGCCGCCCAAGACTGCGGACGAAAAGCGGGTGGCGTCGCTCTCCATTGCCGTTTCGCTGCTTCTCGTCCTCGGACTCCCCATCGCCGTCAGCCTGTCGCTGGAGCACGGACCGGTGGAGGCCTTTCTTCACGCTGCCGGCATGCTGCTTGTCCTTCAGGTCGTCGATCTCGTCCTGCTCGATTGGCTGCTGCTCTGCACGATCACGCCGGACTTCGTGACGATTCCAGGCACGAAGGGCGCGCCCGAGTATAAGGACTACCGACATCATGCGATCGGCTTCGCAAGGGGGATGGTGCTCGTGCTGTTGGCGGCGCTATTGACGGCGTTGGCCTCGTTCGTGGCGGGATATCTCGTGTGACCTTGCTATGGCCGCGAAACTCCCAGAGTTTGCCATGTCACAGGAGATGCCGCACGTTTCGGAAATTCAGGGCAAGAGGGCATAGGAGCAAATATACCATCAGGCTATTCCTGCGAGGGTACTTACGGCCATTCCCGCGCTGTCTGGGTTGGCGATCAGGTGTTCGTTTCGGAAACCACGGCTCGCCCCAACATGGCCTTGGCGGCGTTCAAACCATCCACCTTGAGCTTTGGCGGCCGGCCGCCCATCTTGCCCCGCGCGCGGGCGGCATCGAGGCCGGCGCGGGCGGACTCACGGATCATGCTCCGCTCGAACTCGGCCAGCATCCCGAAAATCTGGAACATTGGCTTGCCACGCAAAGACGACATCGGCTGCGGGGGCGTGTGCGTCGTGCAGTTGGCGTGTGCGTCGTGCAGTTGGCTCAGTGCCGCGGCAGCTCTGGTGGCATGGGGCTATGGGCGCATGACACGCTGCACCCAGATCCACCTGCGGAACAACCATGCCGCCGCCGATAGGGTGAGAGCCGCTATTGCCGCAAGCGGAATCGTGTTGGCGAGAACCTCCGACATGGGAATGTCCTTCAGGAACACGCCGCTGACGACGACGAGGAAATGGCGCAGCGGATTGACCTGCGTGACCGGCTGAAGCCATTCCGGCATGTTCTCGATCGGGGTGGCGAAGCCGGACAGCAGCAGGGCCGGCCCCATGAACAGGAACGCGCCGAGGATGGCCTGCTGCTGCGTCATCGAAAGCGCGGAGATGAACAGGCCGATCCCGACCACGGAAGCGAGGAAGAAGATCGCGCGTCCGTAAAGCAGCGGAAGCGATCCGCGCAGCGGGACTCCGAAAATGAACACGGCCGCCAGAACGTAGACGGTGACGTGGAACAGCCCGATCAGCATGGGCGAGGCCAGCTTGCCGATCAGGATTTCATGGGTGCGCAGCGGCGACACCATGAGTTGGTCGAAAGCGCCACCTGCGCGCGCTGGCGCAGCGCGTCGAGGTCGCTGACAAGGAGGTCCGCATCATGGGATCGAAGTCGGAACTGCTGCGAACGCTGGTCGCCATTTCGAGCGGGAAATCGACGGCGTTCAGAGTTCTGTACTGAAATGGCGCGCCCGACACGATTCGAACGTGTGGCCTCCACCTTCGGAGGGATGTAGTCAGCGACACGGCTTAGCACAGCGGCGCTATCCCGTGTAAGACGCTGAAATTAAAATTAAAATCCCGCCGGAAGACCAGACTAGCGAGTTGCTCTTTGGCGTTCCTCGTTCGCGGCGCTTCCTTGGCGCGTTCGCGAAGGGAAGCTGACCGAAGAGACCCACAACGATTGGCATGCAATGCGCCTGCTGCAAGGGATCCCCTAGCAGCGTGACGAAGCACCTCTTCCGGGCTGTTTACGGCCGAGAACGGGTATGTTACCCGTTCTCTCGACAAGATCGGGTAACATACCCGTTCTGGAGGAGGTGCCGCCTGCGTTTTGTATCCACCCCGATCGCCTCGCAACTGACGGGGCTCTCAACGGACAAGCTCCGGGAATGGACCAGCCGGCGCGCGCTGATCCCTGCAGATCAGCGTCCGAAGAGGAAGGGTTCGCCGGCAAAGTTTAGCTGGCAGACAATCCTTGTCCTCCGGGTAGCGGTTCTTTTACGCAATGAGTTCAGCCTAGAATTGCAGGTCCACAAGGCGGCGTTCGCGGAGCTGCGGAAACAGCTACGCTCGCAATCCTTCATCGCGCTCTGGGGAAAGCGGCTCGCACTTGTACCGGGTCGGACGTGGGCATTCCTGGATGGTGCCGATGCGACTCCCCCGACCGACGCACTGCTGATCTCCCTTGATCCCCATCTCGCCATTCTCCGGGACGGCTTCGCGTTGCCAGGCGCAAGCGAGGAAAGGCAGTTCGATCTTTTTTCGCTGCCGAGCATTCATGGCAAGCAGCGCGCTACACCCCAACAACTCCCTAGTCGGCGGGCGTCATGAAAATGGCTCTGCCATATGCGCCAGCGCTCCTGAGCGACTATGCCCACAGGCGTGTTCGTGATATGTTTTCATCAATGCAGTGGCGGATGGAACGGACATGACCGCTACCGCGGTCCAGAATTGGCTTGAAAAGCTTGGCTATACGGCTGAGCCGGATGTGCTGCATCTGCGCGGCGAGGCGATACCCGAGACGCATCCCTATGCGCTGGAGATCAAGACCCTCCTGAAGCCGGATGGGGCAGTTCGCGCCCAGGCCGTCTTCGACGTGGAAGGCGTACCGACCGTCGTCTTTGTAGCGGAGGACGGTGCATCGCTCACCAACGCAGAATTGGACAAGACGCGTCAGCGAATTTGGAACCAGAATCTCGCGACGATTGTCATCGAACTCAAAGGCGATGAAGCGATCGCACTTCCCGCTCGCAAGCTGAAGAACGCAGGCGAGCGCTTGCGCCTAGACGAAGCGCGGCCGGATGGTCCGTTTTCCGCCCTCGACGTCTCAACGGCGAACCTGTCGCGGCGCATGCCGAAATGGTTCGATGTTAAGGCTAGGGTTGATCGCAAGCTCCTATCGAATTTGTCGACTACTGTCGCGAAGCTGACCGACGAAGGGCTGGACGGGATAGACGACAAACGAGCGCGCAGACGGCTCGCTGAGCTCCTGATGGGACAGGTGTTGTTCATCTCCTATCTCGAGCATCGCGAGATTGTCGGCGAGACCTATCGCGCCCGGCGCAAGGTCGACCAGCTTCCCGATTTGATCGCCAAGCGAAACCTTGCAGGGATCGCCAAGCTGATCGACCGGCTGCGGTCGGATTTCAACGGCGACTTCCTTGGCGATGACCGGCATGACCCATGGACAGCGCTCTCCATCGGCGGCTTTGGTCTCCTCGATCAGTTCCTGAGCCGCACCGACATGCGCACCGGCCAGGGCGATTTCTGGAACTATGACTTCAGCTACATTCCGGTCGAGCTGCTGTCGGGCCTTTACGAGCAGTTCCTGACGCCGGAGCAACAGGCCGAGGATGGCGCCTATTACACGCCCCGCAATCTCGCCATGCTCGCGGTCGACCAAGCATTGCTCGCCTCGCCTGATCCGCTTTCGGAGACCATCTTCGACGGTGCCTGCGGATCGGGGATCCTGCTCACGACGGCCTATCGTCGTCTGATCGCGCTCGCAGAAGCACGTGAAGGACGGCAACTCGGTTTCGCCGAGCGTGGCGAACTGCTCAAGCGGAGTATCTTCGGCGGCGACATCAACTTCATGGCCTGCCGCGTTACCGCCTTCAGTCTCTATCTGTCGCTGCTGGAGGGGCTTGATCCGGCCGACATCCTGGAAGCCCAGGAGCGCGATGGCACTAAGCTGCCGCCACTCAAGGATCGCAATCTCGCGCACGGGCGTGATCGCGCCGACTTCTTTGAAGACAACCATGCCTTCTATGGTCGCCGTTTCTCCCTGATCATCTCCAACCCACCTTGGGCCGAGCCGGAAGGCGAAACGCATACCTCTGCGGACGACTGGGCCGATCGCGCGGGAACGCCTTTCGCCCGTCGGCAGATGGCTGGGGCCTATGCTCTGCGCGCGCTCGACTTTCTGGAGGAGGACGGGCGAACCTGCCTAATCCTGCCGATCGGCCAGTTGCTTGGCGCGTCAAGCGAGGCGTTCGTCTCCTATCTCCTGCACGCCTACAAGCCGAGCCGCATCATCAACTTTGGCGATCTCCAAGGGCTGCTGTTCCCGACGGCCGAGAATACCTGCCATGTGTTTCTGGGCGCGCGCCGCGGCGAGGCGGTTCCCTCGACCATCCCGTTCGGCGAGACGTTCGACTATCTCGTTCCGAAGGCTGACTTGAGCTTGGCGCTTGGCCGCCTCACCATGCAGTCGGCCGATCGGCATGCGCTGCAGACCCGCTCGGTCGCGGAGGATCCACAGCTCCTCGTCACCATGATGTGGGGCGATGCCAACGACCTGGCGATCTGGAGCCGTCTCAGCATGCGCGGCACCTTCGCCAATTTCTGGCGCGGACCTCGCGAGTTCAGACGCTGGACCTACCGAAAGGGCATCCATCTCGAAGACAAGAGCCGGGTGGCGGTCGATCCGGGTCCGCTTCGTGACATGCTTCACGTCCCGATCGCCGCGCTCAGCGCCGGCGTACCTGTCCTGCATCCCGATCTGCTTCGGCCCTGGCCCGAGGACAAGAATACTGTCGTCGGCCTCAACGACGCCGTGCTCGCTGTGTTCGAGGGCCCGCGCGTGATCTTTCCGGATGGCTTCTCGCGCGAGCAGCAGAATGTCCGCGCAGTTTACTATGATGAGCCTGCGAGCTTCACCCACAGCATCGGCGTCATCGCCGGCCCGAAGCCGGACGCACCGCTGCTGAAGTTCGCCGCAGTCTATCTGCGCTCCACGCTGGCCCGCTATTTTCTGATGATGCGCGGCTGGAAGATGCTGTGCGAGCGCAATGGCATCCATCTAACGGATGTCGATGCCTTTCCGTTCTTCCCACCCGAAGACGCACCCGATCCTGGCGCAGCCGCCTCGGCGTTGGTGTCGATCACGGATCACGTCGACCAGCTGAGATCCCAGCAGGAGCTACTCCAGCTCAATCAGTACCAGTCGCTTCGCGGCGAACTCGACGCGGCTGTCTTCGCCTATTTTGGCCTGACGGACGAAGAGCAGACGCTGGTCATCGAGACCGTCGAGGTGCTTATGCCGTCGATCCGTCCCCGGAGCTTCAAAAGCCTCGACACGCCGGCCCAGCGGACCGCCGACGTGCAGGATTTCCGAATCTACGCAGATGCGCTGGCATCGGCGCTTACCGCCTGGCGCGATAAGACGGGTGGCCGAGGGCGCTTCCACGTCGACGTCGTCGCCAATGACCCGGCCCGAGCCGGGCCCTCGGGGATCGTGAAGATCAGCTATGCTGAAAAGGGTCGGGCGGCGCCCGATGTCGCGACCGCCGTAAATGATGAACTGGTTATCGAGACGCTGGCTGCGCTCAGGAAATCAGGCCTGCGCACCATTCCGTCGGGGGACTATCTCACCCTCGTCCCGGACGCGCAGCTCTGGATCGACGGCAGCCTTTATCTGGTGCGGCCGCTTACGCAGCGCAGTTGGACCGTTCGCCAAGCGCTGCGCGACGCCGAACATATAGTGCGGACCGTTCAATCCCGCGCTGGGTCCGACAGTTTGGCGGTGAGTGCGTGATGGCGGCTGCCGATTGGCTTTCGGCCTTCCCGCTGCAACCGGCGACCGAAGCAGTCGAAGCGCTCCGGCAGGGCTGGTCGGAGCTCGCGGAGCGACCAAGGCCGGATTTCAATCCCAAAACCAAGGAAGACGCGCTCACCAAGCGCCTCAAGGTCTATGTCGAGAACCATGTCGCGCGCGAGCGCGGCCTACTGGGCATGTGGGCGGCCGAGGACGTTATCGGTGAGATCGACCCGACGACCGGCGAGCTGGTCGAGGAGCGCAGGACCGACATCGTCTATGGCTGGAACAGCGAGGTTCAGTCCATGAAGCTGGTCTTCGAGTTCAAGCGGCTCGGACGCCAGAAGAAGCACCGCGACCATTACCTGCGCGAGCAGGGGCTCGGGCGTTTCGTGACCGGAATCTACAGCCGGCGGCAGGCGGTCGCCGCCATGGTCGGCGTGCTGCTCGATCCGGAAGAGGAGATTGTTCCACCGATCCGGGATGCGCTGGGTGAGACAGCGCTAGCCACCCTCTTGCGATTGCGGCTGACGGCCGCCGGCGAGCCCTACGCGCGACCGTCTCCGCTCTTCACGGCCGCAGACTTCGACACGGAACATGAGCGCGAGCCGGCGCTGGCGCCCAGCCACGGAACGATCCGGGTGTCGCACTTTTTCTTCGCCTTTGGTTATCCCACGAGCACCTTGAAACCGGCAAAGTCCGCCGCGTAGCCGCTGCGTTCGCTGGAGGCGCCGCGCTGGTGTCGGCAGAACAGCTCCGCCATCGCCGCCACGCGCGACCGCGTAGACTACTGCAAAGATTGGAAACTGGCTCCGTTGCAACGATGCGCCAAATAGTGATCCACTATGCGGCGATTGGTCCATAACGTCTCCCACTCCCCATAGCCTTGACGTCGTACAACCTGTTGCCAAAGGCCGTGAGGAAATCATCCGCTTCCAGTGCCCACATTTTGAACTGGTTCCCGCTGCGTTGAAACACCAGAACTTTACCGTCGTAGAGGTCGAGCCCATGCGTCTCGGGGATCGGCAGCGTTATTTTCTCCATCAGATTATTGCCAAGTCTTAGGTCTCGCGAAACGAGGCCGCCGCTCGGCGGTTCAACGGAAATATACCCAGCGCCCATCGCCCCGATTGCCACGCGGACATGAGAAGCATCGGTTATATCGGTCCCTCTGACTTCCAAGCATATAGCCCGACAGGCGCGTATCCTTGCCGATCACGACACGATGGCGGTGGTCACCGCGACGAAAGACACGGCCAGCCGCCATGCCGACGCGCAAGGCGGTTTCCGCCGTCATCGCGCCTTCGTTGGCTTTGCCACGAATACCGTCTGTGCCGAAATATTTGCGCACCATAAGGTCGATTATCCTGTCGTCGGGTCGCCCTCAAAGGGGACATGCCTGCTGAACCGCGAATATAGAGAAATATCCCGAATGTGCAGTTAACGAATTCTTGCGGTTTCTTTCAGCGCCGCCAATACCGCCAGCCCGTCGCGCAAGGGGCGCGGCTCGTGTGTGCGGATGAAGTCAGCTCCACCTGCGGCGGCGGCAAGCTCTGCAGCGAGTGTCGCGGCCCCGACATCCCCCGGACCACGGCCTGTGAGCGCGCGCAGAAAGGATTTGCGCGAAACAGACAGAAGCACCGGCAAATCGAAGCGCAGCCGCAATTCATCGAACCGCGCCAGCACCGAGAGCGAGGTTTCGGGAGCAGCCCCCAGAAAAAACCCCATGCCGGGATCAAGGACAAGGCGGTTGCGTTTGATACCGGCACCCGTCAGCGCCGCGATGCGCGCGTCAAAGAACGCCGCAATGTGATCCATGATGTCGCCAGCGGGTGCCTCGCGCCGATCTGCCTGCCCGTCTTGCACCGAATGCATAACGACGAGTTTGGCAGATGATTTCGCCAATTGCGGATAGAACGCAGCGTCTGGAAAACCGCGAATATCATTGAGATAGGCCACACCACGCGACAAGGCATAGGCTTGCGTCGCGGGTTGATAACTGTCGAGCGAGACGGGAATGCCATCTGCCTTGAGCGCGTCCAGCACCGGCGCGATACGCGCGATTTCTGTGTCGGACGAAACAGGCGCGGCGTCGGGATTGCTGGATGCCGGACCGAGGTCGATCACATCTGCCCCCTCGGCCATCAGCTTACGCGCCTGCGCAATGGCTGCGTCTGGCGCCAGATACCGGCCTCCATCGGAGAAACTGTCCGAGGTTATGTTGACGATGCCGAAAATGATGAGCGATTTATTCATGGGGGCTTCTATAATAATAATAATCGAGCATGAGTCTCATCCTGCATTCCCCAAGTGGCGTGTCGTTTGAGGTGAAGATCGCCTGTATCCGAGCGCTAGACAAGGATTTTCTGCCGCAAGCGGCACCTGCGGTCGCGCAGACTGCTGGATCTGGACGGATCAGACCGCGAAGCCGCTGTTTCCTTGCCCAGGGGCGGCGTTTTTCAGCGCAGCGGACAGATCTGTCCAGCCGCTTTCGTTCAGTTTGAGCGTGGATCGCGATCATGCGCATAGCGGTGGCGCTCGCAATCGGCGGATAGCGGCGAGGATGGCGCGTACCATCGTGCCGGTGACAGCGACCTCGGCCAGCTGGAAGGTGATGGTGCGGGCGTGACGGACCACACGTGCCCCGATCTTGATCAGCTTCAGTTGCAGGCTGGTCAACGACCAGTCGGCCATGGCCTCGGGCAGCTCGATGCAGTGCAAGAAGGTGGCCAGGTTGTACGCCAGGGCGTGCAGTTGCAGCCGCACCTCATTGTCGCGGAACTTCCGGCACGACAGCCGCGTCCAGCGAAAGGCGTATTTGCCCTCTTTGATGTGCTGCTCGGCGGTGCCGCGCTGGTTGTAGAACCGCACCACCCAGTCCGGCTCCATCGGCAGGTTGGTGACGATGAAGCCGACACGCGGGAACAGTTCGCCCGGATGCCATTCGATCTTGGCGATCACCCGGCGTTCCTTGTCCCAGGACGCCGCCTGATACTCGAATTCCTCGAAGAACCGCTTGACCTTGGTCAGTGACGGCCGCCCGACAGGGCGCGTTAGCCGATGCGCGATCTTGTCCTTGAGGACCGCGTTTGCGGGCAGCCGGATGGCGTAGAAGAACCGCGCTTCTTCCAATCGCTCATAGATCGCCGGGATCGCGTAGGCAGCATCGGCCCGGAAGAACCTGCCACCAAGGTCGCGCTCCGCGTAGCGCGCAATGACGGGGTCGAGAACATCACGCCAGCCATCGGCGCTGTGGACGTTGCCATGGCGCAGGGCGCAGCGTTCCAGCATCCCGAACTGGTTGAACAGAAAGTTGGGGTGATAGCAGCTACAGTCGAAATGGCCATTCCAGGCGGACCCTTCCTGGTCGCCATGGGTCGGGCTGACCGAGCTGTCCATGTCCAGAACGATGTACTTCAGCCCGTTACGGTCATGGAACCGGTCGATCCATTGCCCGTTCAGGTCGGCCAGCGCGGCACGGTTCCCGGCCAGAGCCAGCGTCTCGGTCTCGAACCGTCCCATCTGCGATGCCGAGGCCGCTTGTGCATCGACCGCTCTGCCGCCGACAACTTGGCGCATGACCGGATCGCAGGCGAGACGGTTGGCGTCGTTGACATCCTCGTATCCGGCCAGCCGCCCAAAGACTGATTGCCGGAACAGGCCGTCGAGCCGATGGACCGTGTTCTTGCCAGAGCGAGTATCGCGCAGCGCCGCTGACGCCAAATCGGACAACCCGAGCGCGTCATCAAGCTCGCGCATCACCAGAAGGCCGCCGTCGGAACTGAGCTGCGTGCCGCGAAATTCCAGCCGCACGCGAGGGTCGAAATCCACCCGATCTGCCCGTTGCAAGCCCGCACCCTCTGGGTGATCCATGAAACGCGCCCCTCGCAGCCTTCAACACCATGTTTTATATAGGAAATATAATGGTCAGGACAGCGAAATCAGCGCCTTACTTGGGAAATGTGGGTTCCATGATCTTAGATTCCAGATCATCTTCGTCACCGGACCATATCTCCCACGCACCGCTCTTCGATTCTGTGCTTGAAATAATGACGCAATCGTCCAACTCCATGCGAAAATCTACCGAAGACCCCGATATTAAAGTGACCTCGACTCCTGCCCACTTGATGATCTCTGACTTCATCATTCAATCCTCTTTCGATTAGACTATTTTGTTGCTAGCGCGATACCGTCGCTGCGTTGCTGCTTTTGCCTCACGAGCAACCGCATCAAGGAGATCAGTTAGATCGTCACCGCGCCGGTAGAGAACGGCTTCCGACTGCACAAACACGAGAGCATCATTCGCGAAGATCCTCGCGATGGTGTCGGCCGCGTGTTTCTCGCTGAACCCGACACACAGCGGAGATCGGAAATAGACCTGGTTGCGTGAACCCGGTTGCGCAGCAAGAGCGGCCATCAAAGTTTCGCGCTTAGGCAATTTCCCTTCCCAGCGCGTTGTGCGCCCAACCTCGCTCACGTCATCGGCATAGATTTGAGAAGCGTCAACGCTGGAATATCCGGCCCAGGCACGGACACCCGCCAACTGTACCGCCTTCGATGGCAATGACGGATGAACCGTGATGCAAGCCCATTTCCGGGCTTCCTGATTTGCTTCAGCTGCTACGGGCAAGGTAGCTCCTTCCATTCGTATTTTCTCATATCGTAGATAAAGTGCTTGCAAATGGCAAGCTCCGTCATTATATCTTTTCGTAGATAAACATCCCTTGTCCGAGAGATCAGATGCGCGACAACCCCAAGAGCATTCTGGACGAGATCAAACGTCTCGACGCTGCCCACTGGTCCACCCCGAGCAATGGCCTCGCGATCCAGATCGAGAAGCTGGAAAAGCAATATGAAGCGACAACAGGCCAGCCATGTCCCGCGTGGCCGCGCCGCGTCCAATAACCCACCGGCAGGAGGCCGACATGCAGACCATCACCCCCGATCAGCAAGCGGCCTTGCAGAGCTTCGCCAAGCAGAATGGCCGGTCTTGGAAGGCGAAGCTGAACGCGCTCTGGATGAACGCCGCTGCGCCCCAAATCCTTCATAGCCTGCGCAACTCGCACGGTCCCTCGTGGCTGGCGTCCTACCGCCTGCCTCGCGCTGATCCACAAACCCCGAAGGCCACAATGCCGAGACACAGGCATCCCAAATACAGGTGTTCTTGCGCACTGTGCGGCTGGCATGGCCTGCGCAGCCTTCTCACCCAGAGCAACCCTTGTCCGCATTGCCGTCAGTGTGATGTCCGGCGCGTAATCTGAAGTCCATCTAACCAGGAGGAAGGCCATGAGCCAAACGGCACGGTCTATCATCGAGAACCTTCCGATCCATTGGCAGGCCAATGGTGAAAACAACGGCATCCCCGTAAGGATCTGGGAGGGTTACGGGCATGAGGCTCGCGTGACCTTCGGCTTTGACCGGAAATGGGGAGCTGTGGTTGACCATAGCGGAGAAATCTTCCCCGAAGATCAGGAGGCAGAAGCATTGGGCTATGCCGAGCGTAAAATCCGCGCCCGCCTGCTTTCACGGCTCGATGCCGCCGAACGTCTGCGCGAAGACCTTGCGCCGCTCGTTTCGATCTAGCCCCGGAGGCACCCACCATGATGACCTATGAACAAGCTGTTGCGCTTGCTCCGACGATCAAGGGGCGGCTCCTGCGCAGCCTCGACGCGCTTGAGCGCGAGACGTTCGACGTGTTGCAGGCCAACGGCGCGGCAGACGCGATTGCGGCCTATCCTGACAGCCCTACCAGCAGCGACGAGCGCGTGGCGCTCGTCGCTGCTGGTCCACAGACTTCGGAGTGCCCGACCATGAACCTGACCCTGACCGATACCAAGATCACTGCCCTTCGTGGTGCTCTTGAGCTGGCCCGCGAAAAATACCTGTCGAACGCGGCCGAGCTGCGGAGCATCCCCGGCCATGAGCGGCTGGCAGAGCAATTCGACCGGCAGGCCGCTGACGCGGAAAAGCTGCTCGAAGAAATCGACTACTGACCCCATCTGGATTCAGGTGTCCCATGTCGGAGAAATGGCGCTGCCGCCTGTTCTGGGGAAACCCCACAACCACGCCCCCGGACGGGTTGCCTCGTATAATCAAAGCGGTCCTGTGTGACCGCCCACACCCGATCCCTGACGAGATCCAGCAAATGTGCCAACCAGGCACCGAGTATGCACCCGGCACAGGTTGGAGCATCGGCTGGGAGCAGATCACGCAGCGCCCGATCCGCAGATGGAGCCAGGAGGCTCGTGCCAGAGTGCGGCTCAACAACCTGCGCCGAAGGATTGAGCGGAAGTTTCCGCTTTTCGCGGAGAGCTTCATAGCGGCCGAGATCGCAAGCCGCCCGCGATACTTCTCGGGCGAGTATGAGCATGACTCACAGAACACGGGAGAATGATATGGCCCGCCAGCTCACCCTTCCGGGCATACCCTCAAAACCGCGTAGCCAGCGTGTCTGGCGGATGCAGGTTGCCGATGCGGGGCATATGCCGGGCGGTGCCGTCAAAGGCATCCAGTTTATATGCCCACGCTGCGGCCACGATACCGGCTGGATCGAGGACAGCTGGACAATCACCCAGAACCGGCGTGGGCTTCCTTGCCCTTGCTGCAATCAAACGGCATCAGGGAGTTTGACCGATGGCCCTCAAGATCGGGGATAGCTGCTACCGCGCCCGGTTGGAGGGAACGCGGATCGAGTATTGGGAATATGTCCTGCGCACGATCCGCACTCGCCATGGCGTCACTTATGGTTACTGGTGGTGCAAGCTGCCTGGTGTGACGTGGGGCAAACTGTCACCAAAGCATGGCGACTATGGATGGCTCCCCGACGCCTGGACGGGCTTTCGTGACCGGAAGCCCATCGATAAAGGCAGGCCCCATGCGGCGTCCAAGGCGGGCGCTCTGCGCGACGAAATAGCCTCCCTGCGGGGCCTCATCGTTGACTATGGCGCGGACTGCCATTTCGATGATGACGATGGGCCTACGCTTGGAGATCAGCTCAAGGCCGCACTCGCCGCCCAGAAGCGGCTACGCCATGCCAAATCAACCACCAGCAGGAAGTGAAGATGATCGTCACGCACAAAGAATACCTGCCGAGCTTTGGCCTTCTACAGGAAGACCAAGCGCCAGTCTGCAAATACACCATCCTGTCGATCAATGAGGCCGTGCGCGACTGCGCAGCTTATGAGGGTGTTGGCCCTACGATGAACGGCGCAAGCTATACCGAGACAGATGCGCTCATGCGGCGCATAAAGGCGGGCGGATCGAAGATCAGCGAAGACCGCGCTCGTGAACTATTCAGCGAGATCGAGGAAATGGAGCTGCGCTATCGCCTATGACAACACCATGAAGCCGCCCAAGGCCCCATGTGGCTCTTGCCCTTACCGCATAGACACTCCGGCCGGGATCTGGTCGCGCGAGGAATACGAGAAACTTCCGGCCTATGACGGGGAAACATGGGAACAGCCGCCGCAGGTTTTCATGTGCCATCAGCGCGATGGCTGCATCTGCGGAGGCTGGCTCTTGACCCATGACCGGGATCACCTTCTTGCTTTGCGCATAAACGCCCGTCACCTCGATACGTCTGTCTGGGACTACAGACCAGATGTAGAGGTTTTCGCCTCCGGCCGTGATGCGGCCGACCACGGGATTTCCGGCATTGAAGCCCCTTCGCCCGAGGCACAGCGAAAAATCGCCGGGCTGATCCGCCAAAGAGATCGCAAATCTCCAGCGTGTTGACGGGCGGGAGCGCACAACCAAAATATGACCCGCCTCAAGATCACAAAAAAGGAATGTGCCAATGGATGACAAATGGCAGCAAGAGCAACGCAGGCGCGAAGATGAAGATCGGCGCAGACGAGAGGATGACCAGCGCAGGCGCGAAGAGGAACGCCGAATGGAAGACCAGCGCAGGCGCGAAGAGGAAATGCGCAGGCGCTAATAAAGTTTGGGCCGACTATTGGCTTATAGTCGGCTTTCGACGCAGGGATAAAACAGAATTCTGAATGCCCTCGGGATCATCGAGCAGCTTCATCCGCAGCAGCGATGCCCCGCGCATATCCACCACAAGATCACCCGTTCCCATGACCCGCTGGAACAGCGTCTGATGCAGATCGATGCTGGCGATTTCCTGAATCGGGATCTTCGCCACAGTCCTGTTGAGAACGCCCTTCGCATAAACCAGCTGGTCTCCGTCAATGGTCAGGCGAGTGCAGGACCATTGAATTGCCGAGATCAACACCGACGAGACAGCGCCGATGCCGATCAATGCCACGGTGCTGATCTGGATTCGCGAGTAAAGGTTCGCGGGTAGGGCAAAGCGATCCGAAACCATGCCGCTCATGACCAATAGGATAGCCAACAGAGCGCCAGCGAACATCCACGGAACGAGCTTATCGACAAAGAACCACCAGTGCATCCGGTGTGATGTATCTTTACTCATTGCCCATCCCCCCAAGGATCTGGTGAAGCCATACGCTGCAAGAACCTCGCCTTGTCCTGGGACACCTCATCCCACAGGGTGCCCAGCACGAGCTGCTGGCTCGCAAGCATTGAGTTGCTATCGATAATGAGGTCGCGCAGTGCGGGCCGGTTCTGGTCGAGGCCAGCAACGACCCAATCTATGGCGATGGCCTCATCCATCTTTTCCCCCCGCAGTCGTGTCCCGACGCGCACAATACCTGGGCCGAGGGTGTTGACACTCACCACATCGATCTGCTCGCCCTGATACCCTTGGAACGCAGACACATAGCCTCCGGCCGTCACCGCCAGAAGAGAATGAGCCAGCGCCCGCCGCTCATTGTCATTGAGCACCGCCACAAGCTCTGGAGGAACGCTGTTGCGAAGCACAAAGCCCCAATCGACCGAACGCTCCACCAGCGCCGTCATCGCCTGTAGCCGCCCCTGGGGCGGCAACTGATAAACGCGCAGCGCACCCCCCGCGATGGAGGCCACGGCGTCCACAGCGCGATCCTCGGCGGCGGCATCACGCGGCGTAGCCGCCTGAGCCGCTTGTGGGGCCGAATTGCCGCCCGGATCGGCCTGATAGCCATGAGCATGACCGGCAACCAGAGCGATTACGCCCGCGACAGCAGCGATCCCGATTTTATGGAGCACCGCTCTCTCCCGTTCCCAAGATCGTGCAGACGTTATCCAGCGAAATATCCATGCCGAACGTGTTGGAGAAGATCACGGCCAGATCAGTGATGAAGAAGGCGCACAGTCCCCCGAAGGCAAAGCCAATGACCTTCAGGCCGATGCCTTGCCCTTGGAATGACGTGATCCGCGAATATGCTAGGAAAGCCGCCCATGCCCATGCCGTAATCCCGATACACATCCAGAACAGGATAACTCCCGCCTTGACCCGATCACACCAGGGGCTGGTATTGGGCGGCGGCAGGTAGGAGAGCATGTTGTAGGTCTCGTCTCCCCCCAGCACAAACGTCCCGGCCGCGTCCCACAGGAGAACGAGCGGGACTGACATGGCTCCACCCAACACCCACAACCCGAGCGCCTTCCAAGGTGTCGGTGTTCCCTGACCATAAGATTGGCCGCGCCCGCTGTCGGTTGCGGCCTTCCAGGCGATCATGCCGCCAGAGACGACACAGCCAAGCCCCGCCAAGGCCAGCAAAGCCAGGATGAACTCGATGTAATAGGGAAAGACACCCGTCAGCCTGACCAGCGCGGTATCGAGGCTTGGAATTTCCATGTCGCCCCCCGCCTTATTGTTCCAGGACCACGCCAGTATTCAGATACTCGCGCAGTGCGTTATATTTCTCGGCCAGATCGTTATAGCCTCGGATCAGGCGCTCATTCGTCTCTTCGAGCGCGAGGATGCGATCCTCGGCGCGGCGCACCTGGATCGCGAGCAGATTCGGATCGAGATACTGGTTCGGCACATATTCATCGACGGCCACCGCGTTCGGTTCCACCGCCCTCTGTGCCGGTCCCTGTTGCTGCGCACTCGCTTGTCCCGTGGTGACAACACCGGCCAGGACGGCGATAGCGATCATTTTGCTTGCAGATAGCATTGAATGAAATCCTCTGTTTCGGACACAACCGACGCCTCGGCTGCGATGCTGATCTCTCCGGTCTTCTTCCCGTCCACCACGAGCGCTGGCGCATCGTTGGGCTTCGTGCCGAAGGGATCGGTGACGATGAATGCCGGGGTGTCTGTCGCGCCCATGACGCAACCACCCATCCCGAGCATCGACGTGTCGTCGTCTGGCGCTGTCGCCGCCCACTTCTGGTAAATGTCCTGGACATACCAGATGACTTCCTTGGACAGGCTGTTCTCCTGACCAACGAAAACAGAGACGCGAGCGCCGCGCTGGACGGCCGCAACAAGGGCCTCGGCCTCGGGCTTTGTCAGCTCGCCGCGAGTGTGGAAAATCACCACAGACTGCGCCGCGTTGATCGTATCGATCGCGCAGCCCGTCCCACACTCCGGCCAGCTGCTTGTCGAGAGCTTGGACCAGTTCAGCGCCTCGATTTCCGCCATCGCCATGACGGGAACCGTTACCGCCAGAAGCACCCCCGCAATCACCCGTTTCATTGTGCATGTTCTCCCGCTGTAGATGACACCATTGTTGCCCAGGCCGCATTCGGCCGGGACCGGCTAGAGCTGTAGAGCTGCGCCCTGGTAAACTCGTCAGCCGCGATCTTGGTGAGGTCAAGAACCGCATCTCGGAACTCTCCCATGGCCATGTCGGCCGCATAGCCAACGTCAGCCAAGTGTCCCATGGGGTTCGTTCCCAGCTCCGATGCAGAAACCCCGCCGCCTGTGCTTGCCATCGGCATACCCGTGAGGCTCCCGACCTGGCAGTTGTTCGCCAACGTCAGCCCATCCGGGCGCGAAATACCCTGCGAGGCATAAGCCGAAGCCAGCTCGGCCGGGAAGGCGACACGGTTGGGCAAGAACGGTTCTGGGTTGACGAAATAGAAGCTGCTTGGCAACGCCGAGGCCACTTGATCGGCCGTCAACGGATTCTTCTCCTTTGAGCCAGTCCAGCCGCCAGGCGATTCCCAGATACGGGACTCCATCCCGACACCTTGGAGCTTCGATCCCTCGATCAAACTGCCCAGGTGCAAGTGAATTGCCCCAGGCGATCCACTATCGCCCATCGTCCCGATCTGGGTGTCAGGGGTCACAACCGTTCCGATCTGCCGCACGTCGCGATGGACCGAATCCAGGTGCATGAAGACGAACCGCTGCGAGCCGTCGCTTGTCTCGATGACGACGCGGTTTCCTCCACTACCAGAACCCGCGACCACAACCCGCCCGTTCACACCGGCATAGATGGGATCGCCTCGGCCGACACCATTCACCAGGTCCAAGCCTTGGTGCCATCCAGCTGACGCCCTGCCCGTTCTATCGACGCCATAGGGCGACGAAACCCGCTGACCACTTGTGGACATGATCGGGTGCGTCATGCAGACGCCAGACACGCTTCCCGCGTTCTCTGCCGCCGCCTGGGCCACCTGATCCACGGTATAGCTACCGCCCGCCCCACCCGCACTGCCACCATAACCTGACGCGCCAGCGATACCGCCATGCGCCGCAGCGCCACTTACCAACCGCCCCATCACATACTGATCGAGCCGTTCCAGCGTCTGCTGTGACGGGAAGTTTTGGGCGAGGATCGTGGACAGGTTACTGAGATTTGCGCCGGTGAAGCCCGAACTAACGAAATTGTTCATCCCCCCGGCACCAAGGAAGTGAGCACCGGAAAGCAGCCCGCCCTCGGTCACAAGAACCCCGTTCACGACTTTCCCGATCTGCCCCTTGGTTGACGCACTCAAAGAGCGCCAGTTGCGAAGGGTGAATTCATCGAAAGCCTGATCCTGCAACCGCCGCCCGGACTCGGTTGTCAGGAAATCGTTGATCGTGCTGACGCCCATAGCCTGGGATTTGGCCGTGAAGACCACATTATCCCAATCCCAAACCCCTGTCGCACTGGACACATATCCCAGATCGGCCAGCGTCTGGGGCATAAACTGATAGGCCCCGGCTGCTTTGCCGGTCACAAGATTGAGGATCTCATAACGACGCCCGGATTCCGGCCCCATAACCGCCACCCTGAAATCCTCGAAATCGAACCCCCCGGAAATGCTCTGCGCAACGGCTGGTGCAGCCGTCAGCGCGAGCGCAGTCGAAACGGCAAGGGCGGCAAGGGTGCGGCGCATTGATCTACTCCACATAGCGAGGGTTCCTCGGCGGCGACTGCGCTGGCGCAGGCTCGATCATGGTCAGCTGCGTGACTGCCCCCGTCCCCAGGTCGATCT
This sequence comes from Paracoccus sp. TOH, assembly GCF_030388245.1. Classification (NCBI taxonomy): domain Bacteria; kingdom Pseudomonadati; phylum Pseudomonadota; class Alphaproteobacteria; order Rhodobacterales; family Paracoccaceae; genus Paracoccus; species Paracoccus sp. TOH. Next base: position 125,324 of record NZ_CP098363.1, on the reverse strand, counting down.
GGGAAACGGCCGCCTCAAGCTGATATTCAACGAAGACGCGGCCATCGGCCTCAAGGAAGCCCCACGGCAGGTCCAGATTGATAAAGATTGTCTTCGGCGGCTGGCCTTCGCGCAGAACCACGAGCGGGCACTGTGCGCCGCCCTCAGCACAGATGCTGGTTGTCGCGAGACGGACGCCCTTGATGGTCTCACCAGACCCCGACCGGAACAAATACGTCATGTTCGCAGGGCTGTTCTCCGGGGTCTCGGCCAGATCATCCGAGAAGGGAGCAATCGCGGCCGCGAAATCCTCGGCGCTCGCCGGGCCAGCCGCGACGGCCTCTTCCGCAATCAGCGGAACGAAGCCCTTGTTCCGCCATTGCCACTGCCTGCCGCCAGCCACGATGCGTTTGAAATAAGAGCGCGGGTCATCCACCAGGCCCGTCACATCCCGGCGGGAGTGGGCAAAACTTGGGGGTGTCTGTGTATGTTGGTGGTTCATTGAGAAGGGAACTGCCATGGAAGTGCGGATTATTGTCGAGACGACCTTTGAGAACGGAACCACAAAGAGGCATCGTCTCGGCCGTTTGTCCCGCCCGTTTCGACGCACGCAGCCTGAGGGGTTCGGGTTGTTGCTCGAAGATGCGAAGACGATCCTGGGGCAATTGCAAAGTGCGATCCTGCACGACCAGATCGAGGAAATTTCCGAAGCCAGCCGGATCTGCCCGGACTGCGACGGGGTCCGGGCTATACATGATTATCGGTCGCGGGTGCTCGACACACTCTTCGGCAGGTTCGAGGTCAAAGCGCCGCGCATTCGGCGTTGCGCCTGCAATGCAAAATCCGATGTTGTCTTGGGCGGACCGCTTTCGCCTCTCGCTCACTTTTTCCCGGATCGATCGACCCCGGAACTGCGACGCCTTCAAGCCGAACTTGGAGCGCGTCATTCCTTTCGGGAAGCGGTGCGTATTCTGGAAACCTTTCTGCCTTGCGCGAAGCAGGTGAACACATCGGTGCGCAATCGACTGGGCAAAGTTGCCCGGGAAATCTGCGACAGCGAGCAGAATGAGCCGCTGGTTCCTTCAGCCGCCGAAGAGGCGCCTGCGCTGACGGTTTTCCTGGACGGTGCGCATATCCGATGCAGGCCGGAATATCAGAAGCGACACCTCGATGTTGTGGTCGGTAAAATTGAAGGCCACGATAGGTGCCGTCGCTTCGGCTTGGTGCAACAGGCGGTCCTGTCACCTGCCAGTCAGCTTCGCCAGCACTTGAGGGCTCTCGGTTGGGATCACGAACAAACCGTCACGGTAATTTCGGACGGGGAACCAGCCCTGCCAAACCTCGTCCGCAATGCCGTCGATGGAAAGGTCCGCCACATCCTCGACTGGTGGCATATCTCGATGCGTATTCAGCACGTCGAGAACGCCGTAAAAGGCCTGCTGCAGAGCAGGGGTTTCTCCGGCATTCCAGTGTTGTTCAAACGTCCGGCCGAAACACGGGAGTGGGCAAAACTTGGGGGTGTCTGTGTATGTTGGTGGTTCATTGAGAAGGGAACTGCCATGGAAGTGCGGATTATTGTCGAGACGACCTTTGAGAACGGAACCACAAAGAGGCATCGTCTCGGCCGTTTGTCCCGCCCGTTTCGACGCACGCAGCCTGAGGGGTTCGGGTTGTTGCTCGAAGATGCGAAGACGATCCTGGGGCAATTGCAAAGTGCGATCCTGCACGACCAGATCGAGGAAATTTCCGAAGCCAGCCGGATCTGCCCGGACTGCGACGGGGTCCGGGCTATACATGATTATCGGTCGCGGGTGCTCGACACACTCTTCGGCAGGTTCGAGGTCAAAGCGCCGCGCATTCGGCGTTGCGCCTGCAATGCAAAATCCGATGTTGTCTTGGGCGGACCGCTTTCGCCTCTCGCTCACTTTTTCCCGGATCGATCGACCCCGGAACTGCGACGCCTTCAAGCCGAACTTGGAGCGCGTCATTCCTTTCGGGAAGCGGTGCGTATTCTGGAAACCTTTCTGCCTTGCGCGAAGCAGGTGAACACATCGGTGCGCAATCGACTGGGCAAAGTTGCCCGGGAAATCTGCGACAGCGAGCAGAATGAGCCGCTGGTTCCTTCAGCCGCCGAAGAGGCGCCTGCGCTGACGGTTTTCCTGGACGGTGCGCATATCCGATGCAGGCCGGAATATCAGAAGCGACACCTCGATGTTGTGGTCGGTAAAATTGAAGGCCACGATAGGTGCCGTCGCTTCGGCTTGGTGCAACAGGCGGTCCTGTCACCTGCCAGTCAGCTTCGCCAGCACTTGAGGGCTCTCGGTTGGGATCACGAACAAACCGTCACGGTAATTTCGGACGGGGAACCAGCCCTGCCAAACCTCGTCCGCAATGCCGTCGATGGAAAGGTCCGCCACATCCTCGACTGGTGGCATATCTCGATGCGTATTCAGCACGTCGAGAACGCCGTAAAAGGCCTGCTGCAGAGCAGGGGTTTCTCCGGCATTCCAGTGTTGTTCAAACGTCCGGCCGAAACACTGCGATGGTACCTTTGGCATGGGAAAGTTCTAACGGCCACGACCAGTCTGCAATGGTTGATCGTCGATTGCACGCGGCTGAATACAGATGATCGCATGGCGGCTGAAGCAGCCCGACGCGTGCAAGCCCGGTGCCGGGACCTCTATTCCTACCTTGCGAACAACATGGACAGCCTGACCGACTATGGTCGGCGGTACCGCACGGGTTTTCCGATTTCTTCATCCCGGGCAGAGGGCTGCGTGGACGACATCGGGAACACCCGCATGGGCAAGCGCCGCCGCATGAGATGGTCGCCCAATGGAGCCCACCGCGTGGCTGTTGTCCGCGCCGCCGTTCTCGACGGTCGGCTAACCGGAGCCTACCAAAGAGCAGCCGCATGACCCCCAAGTTTTGCCCACTCCCATGTGTGCCGGATTTAAGGGCAACGCGACAGTATTTTTCACAGATCCTGTTTTCCAAAGAGCGCCGGTTTACTCACGTTCGAGACCGGAGGTTCGCACGGGAACCGAATTTGCAAAGCTGCCGGCGATGTATTCTTCGAGCCTCTGCAGTGCTTCGGAATTGCTTCCCGTTGCCCGGTGCAACCGTAGTTCCAGTTCGCCCAAGTTGGGCAAGCCGTCCCGTTCGGAGAAGATCTTGCTGTCGGGTGGGATTGCGCTGCCCGCCATGACGGTTATGCCGATGCCGGCCCGTACAGCCGCAGAAATCCCGTTATAGCTGGAGCTGAGATAGACGATACGGCATGCCCGCTGCGCCTGGTTCAGACTTTGCAGGATCCGGTTCCGATAGATGCAGGGCGGGGGCGCTAGGACCAGCGGCAGGGGCGTCTGCAGATGGCTTGCATGATCTATGCTTCCCACCCAGACGAGCGGTTCGGTGTAGACCAGTCGACCGCCAGGAGAGGCCGATTCCTCGTGAAGGGCGATGACCAGATCAAACTCTCCGGCCTGCTGGCGGCGCAGCAGATTCTTGCTGAGGTCGCTTGTCACCTCAAGCATGACGTTCGGATGGGCCTGTGCGAACTTGCCCAGGAACTCTGGCAGAAGCGAGGCCGTGTACTCGTGAGGTGCCCCCAGGCGCACCCGGCCGGTGACCGAAGGCTGTCGCAGGTTGGACAGAAGCTCGTCGTTTAGGGCAAGGATTCGCCGAGCAAACTGAGCAACGGTCCTGCCGTCTGCGGTCAGCTGCAACTTGTGGGCATCCCTTTGAAAAAGCGCTGCATTTGCGATTTCTTCCAACCGCTTGATCTGAAGGCTGATGGCCGAGGGAGTGCGGCCGACAAGCTCGCCGGCGCGGGTGAAGCTGCCGCTGTCGATGGCCTTGATAAAGGTGCGCAGCAACTCCATCGGGACATTTTGCATGGCAGACCTAATGTTAACAAAACTCAATCTATGATTAGAAGAATGAAATTTTCAAAAGTCAACAAAGGTCTATACATCCTATGTCCGCCCCAAGGTCGCGACCCGGCTCCCACCCGACCGACGGTTCCGTCACTCTGATGCCGAGCCGAGAGTCACGGGCAAGCCACATGCAGGCTCCGGGCGGATCGACGAGGAGGACGCCCATCAACAAAGCAGAAAGCTGTGGCGCGAGATGCGCCAAGGCCCGGTAGTCCCTTGCCGTGGGGTGCTTGGCTGCAAGGGACAATGAGGAGATTGCCCTGTGGAAACACTCAATGCCTTTTTCAATTTGCTGAACGGCATTGTTTGGGGCGTTCCGATGATCGCCCTGCTCATCGGCAACCTGATCTCGCTGCCGCTGTTGTCTCTGGTCGTCATCAAGCTGACCCGCGACTACTTCGCAGAACCAGAAAACCGCTGGCCAATCAGGCCGGCGCGCCTTTGCGCGCCGGTTCTTCCAGCCAAATAGGAGACGCAGATGCACGACGCTCAGGAAGATATCGCCACGTTCGACCCGGCCCTGTGGTCTGCCCTTGAAGCCGAGCGCGCACGCCAGGAAACCCAGATCGAGCTGATCGCCTCGGAAAACCACGCCAGCCTGCGCGTGATGCAGGCGCAGGGGTCGGTCCTGACCAACAAGTACGCCGAAGGCTATCCCGGCAAGCGCTATTACGGCGGCTGCCTGCATGTTGACGTGGTCGAACAACTGGCCATCGACCGGCTGAAGGCGCTGTTCGGCGCAGGATACGCCAACGTCCAACCCCATTCCGGCGCGCAGGCGAACGGTGCGGTCAAGCTGGCGCTGCTGAGCCCCGGCGACACGATCCTGGGCATGTCGCTGGATGCCGGCGGCCACCTGACCCACGGCGCCAAGCCCGCGATGTCGGGCAAGTGGTTCCGCGCGGTGGCCTACGGCCTCGGGGCCGATGGCAGGATCGACTATGACCGGGTCGAGGAACTTGCCCTGGCCGAAAAGCCGAAGCTGATCATCGCCGGGGCCTCGGCCTATTCGCGTGTCATCGACTTCGCCCGCTTCCGCGCGATTGCCGACAAGGTGGGCGCCTGGCTGATGGTGGACATGGCCCATATCGCCGGGCTGGTGGCAACCGGCCACCACCCCAGCCCGATGCCGCATGCCCACATCGTGACCTCCACCACGCACAAGACGCTGCGCGGCCCGCGCGGCGGGATCATCCTGACCAATGACGAGGCGCTGGCCAAGAAGATCAACTCGGCCGTGTTCCCCGGTCTGCAGGGCGGCCCTTTGATGCATGTCATCGCGGCCAAGGCCGTCGCCTTCCAGGAGGCGCTGCAGCCGTCGTTCAAGGATTACATCGGCAATGTCGTCGCCTCTTCGGCGGCGCTGGCCGAGGTGCTCGTCAATCGCGGCGCGGCCATCGTGTCGGGCGGCACCGACAACCACCTGATGCTGGTCGACCTGCGCCCTCTGGGCGTGAAGGGCAATGCCGCTGCCGAAGCGCTGGAGCGGGCCAACATCACCTGCAACAAGAACGGCGTCCCGAATGACCCGGAAAAGCCGACCGTCACCTCGGGCATCCGTCTGGGCACGGCGGCGGGGTGCAGCCGTGGCTTCGGCGTGACCGAGTTCCGCGAGATCGGCGGGCTGATCGGCGATGTGCTGGATGCGCTGCGCCGCAATCCCGAGGGCGACGCCGCTGTCGAGGCCGCGGTCCGCGCCAAGGTGCAGGACCTGTGCCGCCGCTTCCCGATCTATGGGGCCGGCCATGCATGAGTTCGATCTTGTCGTGATCGGCGCGGGCCCCGGCGGCTATGTGGCCGCGATCCGCGCCGCTCAGCTGGGCCTGACGGTGGCCTGCGTCGAAGAACGCGCCACGCTGGGCGGCACCTGCCTGAACGTGGGCTGCATCCCGTCCAAGGCGCTTCTATCCTCGTCGGAACACTGGGCCGAGCTGAAGCACCTGTCGGCGCATGGCATCTCGACCGGCGAAGCTTCGTTCGACCTGTCGGCCATGATGGCGCGCAAGGACAAGGTGGTGGGCGACCTGACCAAGGGCATCGCGCATCTGTTCAAGAAGAACGCCGTCGAATGGCTGAATGGGCGTGGCAGCATTCCGGCGCCGGGCCGGGTGCAGGTGGGCGACGAAACCGTCGCCGCCAGGACCATCCTGATCGCAACCGGGTCGGACCCGGCCGCGTTGCCGGGCGTGACGGTGGATGAAAGCGTGGTGCTGTCCTCGACCGGCGCTCTGTCGCTGCCGAAGGTGCCGGATCATCTTGTGGTGATCGGCGCGGGCGTCATCGGGCTGGAGCTGGGCCAGGTCTGGGCGCGGCTGGGGGCCAAGGTGACGGTGGTGGAATATCTCGACCGCATTCTGCCCGGCGCCGACGGCGAGATTGCCAAGACCGCGCAGCGCCTGTTGCAGCGGCAGGGGCTGGCCTTCCAGCTGGGCCGCAAGGTGATGTCAGTCACCCAGGCCGATGGCAAGGCCAGCATCACGCTGGAACGCCGCGACAAGGGCACTGAAGAAACGCTGGAGGCCGATGCCGTGCTGGTGGCCATCGGTCGCCGCCCGCGCACTGCCGGGCTTGGGCTTGAGGCGTTGGGCATCACGCTGGATGCGCGCGGCTTCATCCCGGTGGACGGGCAGTTCCGCACCGCCGTGCCGGGCATTCTGGCCATCGGCGATGTGGTTCCCGGCCCGATGCTGGCCCACAAGGCCGAGGAAGACGGCATTGCGGCGGTCGAAGCGCTGGCCGGGCACGCGCATGGCGCGCCGGACTATTCGCTGGTTCCCGGCGTGGTCTACACCGCGCCCGAGATCGCCAGCCTTGGCGCCACCGAAGAGGCGCTGCAAGAGGCCGGTCGCGCGCATGTGGTGGGCAAGTTCCAGTTCATCGCCAACGGTCGCGCCCGTGCGATGGGGGCGACCGTTGGCCTGGTCAAGGTGCTGGGCTGTGCGGACACCGGCCGCATCCTTGGCGCGCATGTCCTGGGCCGCGGCGCGGGCGAACTGATCCAGGAATTGGTGCTGGCCATGTCCACCGGGGCCACGCTGGCGCAGATCGCCGCCACGTCGCACGCCCATCCGGGCATGGGCGAGGCGGTCAAGGAAGCCTGCCTTGCCGCGCTTGGCAAACCGCTGCACGCCTGAGGGGGATGCGATGAAGGACTTTGTCGAAAAACCGCGCCACCCGGAAAAGGTCCGTCGAGCCATCTCTGAGACCCCGCGCAAGCCGGACTGGATCCGGGTGTCGCGGGCGGACAGCCCGGACTACGGCCAGACCCGCCGCATCCTGAAGGACAACGCGCTGTCCACCGTCTGCGAGGAAGCCGCCTGCCCGAACCGCGGCGAATGCTGGTCGCAGCGCCACGCGACCATGATGATCATGGGCGAAACCTGCACGCGCGGCTGTTCGTTCTGCAACGTCGCCACCGGTCGCCCCGACGCGCTTGACCCGTTCGAGCCGGGCCGGGTGGCGCAGGCGGTGGCCAAGCTGGTCCTGCGCCATGTCGTGATCACCAGCGTTGACCGGGACGATCTGGACGATGGCGGAGCGGCGCACTTCGCCCAGACCATCCGTGCCGTTCGCCATCAGAACCCCGACACCACCATCGAAGTGCTGGTGCCTGATTTTCTGCACAAGGGCCCGGCTTGGAAGATCGTGGTCGATGCCGCACCAGACGTGTTCAACCACAATCTGGAATGCGTGCCGGGGCTGTACCCCTCGGTCCGGCCCGGCGCGCGCTATTACCAGTCGCTGCGGCTTCTGGACGACGCCAAGCGGCAGAACCCCGGGATCTTCACCAAATCCGGCCTGATGGTCGGGCTTGGCGAAACCTTCGAGGAACTGCGCCAGGTGATGGACGACATGCGCGCCGCTGGCGTCGATTTCATCACCGTGGGGCAGTATCTGCAGCCCACCGCACGGCATCACAAGCTGGATCGCTTCGTGCCGCCTGACGAGTTTCGCCGGATCGAGGACATGGCCCGGTCAAAGGGCTTTCTCGCCGTTTCTGCCACCCCGATGACGCGGTCGTCCTTCCATGCCGGGGATGACTTTGCCCTCCTGAAAGCCGCCCGCAACGCCATGACCTCCGCCAAGGAATCCCAGAATGGATGATACCACGACCCTGAAGAAGACCCCGCTGACCGCCCTGAACATCGAGCTGGGGGGCAAGATGGTTGGGTTTGCCGGCTATCAGATGCCGGTGCAATTCCCCGAAGGCGTGATGAAGGAACACCTTCATACCAGGGCCAAGGCAGGTCTGTTCGATGTCAGCCACATGGGTCAGGTGATCCTGCGGCCGAAGTCGGGCAAGGTCGAGGACGCTGCGCTCGCGCTGGAGCGGCTGGTGCCGGTCGATATCCTGGGCCTGAAGCACGGTCGCCAGCGCTATGCGCTGTTCACCGATGCGCAGGGCGGCATCCTGGATGACCTGATGGTGGCCAACCGGGGCGATCACCTGTTCGTCGTGGTCAACGCCGCCTGCAAGGAACAGGACGTGGCGCACATGCGCGCCAACCTGTCCGACCTGTGCGATGTGATCGAACTGACCGACCGCGCACTGGTCGCGCTGCAAGGCCCGGCGGCGGAAAGCGCGCTGGCGGCACTGGCCCCCGAAGTGGCGGCGATGGCCTTCATGGATGTGCGGGGCGTTTCGATCCTTGGCGTGGACTGCGTCGTCTCGCGCTCGGGCTATTCGGGCGAGGACGGCTACGAGGTCTCGGTCCCTGAAGCCAAGGCGGTGGAGTTTGTCCGCAGCCTTCTGGCCAACCCCGACGTGCAACCGATCGGGCTTGGCGCGCGCGACAGCCTGCGGCTGGAAGCGGGCCTGTGCCTTTACGGCAATGACATCGACACCGGCACCACCCCGGTCGCGGCGGCGCTGGAATGGGCGGTGCAGAAGGTGCGCCGCACCGGCGGGGCGCGGGCAGGGGGATTCCCCGGTGCCGATGTGATCCTGCGCGAGTTCGACATTGGCGCAACGCGGCGGCGTGTCGGCATCGCACCGGAAGGCCGCGCGCCCATCCGTGGCGGCGATCTCTACCTGGACGAGACGTCGGCGGACCCCGTGGGCCGTATCACCTCGGGCGGTTTCGGCCCCACGGTGAACGCCCCCGTGGCGATGGGCTTTGTCGCCGCCAGCCTTTCTGAAACCGGTACGCGCCTGTTCGTCGACCTGCGCGGCAAGCGTGTGCCCGTCACCGTCGCCGACCTTCCCTTCATCACCCCCCGTTACAAGCGCTGAGGATCAAGACCATGTTGAAATTCACCGAAGATCACGAATGGCTGAACATCGCCGATGGCATCGCCACGGTCGGCATTACCAATCACGCCGTCGAACAACTGGGCGACCTGGTGTTCGTCGACCTGCCCGAAACCGGGGCCACTCTGGCCAAGAACGATGCTGCGGCAACGGTCGAGTCGGTCAAGGCCGCATCGGACGTCTACTGCCCGCTGGATGGCGAAGTGGTTGAAGTCAACGAGGCGATCCGCAACGACCCGTCGATCGTCAATGCAGATCCGCAAGGCGCCGGCTGGTTCTTCAAGCTGAAGCTTGCCCGCGTCGCCGATGCCGAAGGGCTGATGGACGAAGCCGCCTATCTGGCGCTTGTGGGCTGAGGGGAAAAACCATGACCTACAAGGAATCCAGCTACGCCCCCTACGATTTTGCCAACCGTCGCCATATCGGCCCCTCTCCGGCCGAGATGGCCGAGATGCTGAAGGCCGTGGGCGCGCCCAGCCTTGACGCGCTGATCGACGAAATCGTCCCCGACGACATCCGGCTGAAAACCCCGCTGACATGGGGCAAGGCGCTGTCGGAACAGGCCGTTCTTTCCAAGCTGCGCAGCGTGGCCGACATGAACCGGGTGATGACCTCGTTCATCGGGCAGGGCTACCACGGCACGGTCACCCCGCCGCCGATCCAGCGCAACATCTTTGAAAACCCGGCCTGGTATACCGCCTATACTCCCTACCAGCCGGAAATCAGCCAGGGCCGTCTTGAGGCACTGCTGAACTACCAGACCATGATCGCCGATCTGACCGCGCTTGACGTGGCCAACGCTTCGCTTCTGGACGAAGGCACCGCCGCCGCCGAGGCCGTGGCGCTGTGCCAGCGTTCGGCCAAGTCGAAGGCCACCGCCTTCTTTGTCGATCAGGACTGCCACGCCCAGACAATCGCCGTGGTGAAAACCCGGGCCGAGGCTTTGGGCTGGTCGGTGATCGTCGGCAATCCCTTTGCCGATCTGGACCCTGCCAAGGTCTTCGGCGCGCTGTTCCAGTACCCCGGCACCTATGGCCATGTGCATGACTTCACGTCCGTCATCGCCAAGCTGCACGCCGCTGGCGCGCTGGCCACCGTCGCCGCCGATCCGCTAGCGCTGACCGTTCTGAAGGCTCCGGGCGAAATGGGCGCCGATATCGCCATCGGCTCGACCCAGCGCTTTGGCGTGCCGATGGGCTATGGTGGCCCGCACGCTGCCTACATGGCCGTCAAGGACGGGCTGAAGCGCAACATGCCGGGCCGTATCGTTGGCGTGTCGATCGACGCGCGCGGCAACCGCGCCTACCGGCTGTCGCTGCAAACGCGCGAGCAGCATATCCGCCGCGAGAAGGCCACCTCGAACGTCTGCACCGCGCAGGCTTTGCTGGCGGTCATGGCGTCGATGTATGCCGTGTTCCACGGTCCCGAGGGCCTGAAGGCCATTGCCGAACGCATCCATCGCAAGACGGTGCGTCTGGCCAAGGGTCTGGAAGCGGCAGGGTTCACCGTGGAACCGGCGGCTTTCTTCGACACGATCACCGTCGAGGTCGGCGCCGTCCAGGGCGCGATCCTGAAATCGGCCGAGGCGGCCGGCATCAACCTGCGCCGCGTCGGCACGACGAAGATCGGCATCTCGTTCGATGAGCGCGCCACCCGCGCCCATACCGAGGCGATCTGGGCTGCCTTCGGCAACGAGCGTCGCGACGACGACCTGACGCATGAATACCGTCTGCCGGAAGCGTTGGTGCGGACCTCGGAATACCTGACCCATCCGGTCTTCCACATGAACCGCGCCGAAGCCGAAATGACCCGCTACATGCGGCGTCTGGCCGACCGCGATCTGGCGCTGGACCGGGCGATGATCCCACTGGGCTCCTGCACCATGAAGCTCAACGCCACCGCCGAGATGATGGCGCTCAGCTGGCCCGAGTTCGCCGACGTTCACCCGTTCGCGCCGAACAGCCAGACCGCAGGCTATGCCGAAATGCTGCGCGACCTGGACGCCAAGCTGTGCCAGGTGACGGGCTATGACGCCTTCTCCATGCAGCCCAACTCGGGCGCGCAGGGGGAATATGCGGGTCTTCTTACCATTCAGGCCTATCACCGCGCCAATGGTCAGGGCCACCGCGATATCTGCCTGATCCCGACCTCGGCTCATGGCACCAACCCGGCTTCGGCGCAAATGGTGGGGATGAAGGTGGTCGTTGTTGGTGTTGCCCCGAACGGCGACATCGACATGGACGACTTCCGCGCCAAGGCCGAACAGCATTCCGCCAATCTTTCGGCTTGCATGATCACCTATCCCTCGACCCACGGCGTGTTCGAGAAGACCGCGCGCGAGATCTGCGAAATCACGCACAAGCACGGCGGGCAGGTCTATCTGGACGGCGCCAACATGAACGCGATGGTCGGCCTGTCGCGGCCCGGTGACATCGGCTCGGACGTCAGCCACCTGAACCTGCACAAGACCTTCGCCATCCCGCATGGCGGCGGCGGTCCGGGCATGGGTCCGATCGGCGTGAAGGCGCATCTTGCGCCCCACTTGCCGGGCAACCCGTTGCTTGCCGATGGCGGTGCAGTGTCTTCGGCCCCCTATGGCTCTGCCTCGGTTCTGCTGATCAGCTGGGCCTATTGCCTGCTGATGGGCGGTGAAGGGCTGACCCAGGCGACCAAGGTGGCGATCCTGAACGCCAACTACATCGCCAACCGGCTGAAGTCGGCCTACCCGATCCTCTACTCGGCGGGCGGACGTGTGGCGCATGAGTGCATCCTTGACACAAGGGTGATGAAAGACCGCGCCGGGGTGACGGTGGATGACGTGGCCAAGCGTCTGGTCGACTGCGGCTTCCACGCGCCCACCATGAGCTGGCCCGTGGCGGGTACGCTGATGGTGGAGCCGACGGAAAGCGAGCCCAAGGCGGAGTTGGACCGTTTCATCACCGCCATGCTGGGCATCGCGGCCGAGGCGGAAGCGATCGTCGAAGGCAAGCTTGACGCCGAAGACAACCCGCTGAAGCACGCGCCGCACACGGTCGAGGATCTGGTGGGCGAGTGGAACCGGTCCTACAGCCGCGAATCCGCCTGCTTCCCGCCCGGGGCTTTCCGCGTGGACAAGTACTGGTCGCCGGTGAACCGCGTCGACAACGTCTATGGCGACCGGCACCTGATCTGCTCATGCCCGCCCCTGGAAAGCTACATGGACGCGGCCGAGTGATCCTCGGCTGAAGACAAGACGGGGCGGCGCTTCGGTGCCGCCCCATTGCAGACAGGGAAGCGCAGGATGTTCCTTTCAACTTTCGATATCTTCAAGATCGGCATTGGCCCGTCCTCCTCGCACACGATGGGACCGATGGTGGCCGCCGCGCGCTTTCTGGACGAGCTGCGCCGCGCCGCGCCGCCCGAAGGCACCCGGCTGCGCGCCAGCCTGCACGGTAGCCTCGCCTTCACTGGCAAGGGCCATGCCACCGACCGGGCGGTGATCCTGGGCCTGCTTGGATTCCTGCCCGACACCATCGACCCCGACCGCGCCGAGGCGCAAGAGGCCGCGCTGCGCTCCGCCAGGACCATCGCGCTGCCCGGCCTGCCAGTGCTGGCGTTTCGCCCCGACGAGGATCTGGTCTTCGACTACGGCCCCCCTCTGCCGGGCCATGCCAACGGGCTGGTCCTGACCGCCCTGCGACCGGACGGCGAACCGCTGATGTCGCGCACCTATTATTCCATCGGTGGCGGATTTGTCCGCACCGCCGAGGAGCTTGCCGCCGACCGGGCGCAAGACGGCGCGGCACCGGCCGCGGGTCCGGCGTCACCGGGCTATCCGTTCCCCTTCACCTCGGCGGTCGAGATGCTGGCGATGGGCGCCGCATCGGGCGAAAGCATCGCCTCGATGAAACGGGCGAACGAAACCTTGGCGCATGGCGCGGCCTTGGATGACCGGCTGGATGCCGTTTGGGCCGCGATGGACGGCTGCGTCGAACGCGGCTTGCGGCAGGAGGGCATCCTGCCCGGCGGCCTGTCAGTGCGCCGCCGCGCCAGCGACATCCATCGCCAGCTTCTGTCCGAAAGTGGCGCCAACCGCAGCCAGCCGCATGTCGTGAACGACTGGATCGCCACCTACGCCATGGCCGTGAATGAAGAAAACGCCGCCGGGGGCCGGGTTGTCACCTCGCCCACCAACGGGGCCGCAGGCGTGGTGCCCGCCGTGATCCGCTACTACCGCGACCACTGCAACGGCGCGACGCATGAGGGCATCCGCGACTTCCTGCTGGTGGCCGCCGCCATCGGCGGGTTGATCAAGCACAACGCCTCGATCTCGGGGGCCGAAGTCGGGTGCCAGGGCGAGGTCGGCTCGGCCTCGGCAATGGCGGCGGCAGGACTTTGCGCAGCACTTGGCGGCACCAACGAGCAGATCGAGAACGCCGCCGAGATCGCCCTGGAGCACCATCTGGGCATGACCTGCGACCCGGCAAAGGGGCTGGTTCAGGTGCCTTGCATTGAACGCAACGGTCTGGGCGCGATCAAGGCGGTGTCGGCGGCCAGTCTAGCGCTGCGTGGCGACGGGCAGCATTTCATGCCGCTCGACAACTGCATCGAGACGATGCGGCAGACCGGCATCGACATGAACCTGAAGTACAAGGAAACCTCCACCGGCGGTTTGGCCGTCAATCTTCCGGAATGCTGAACAAGCCGATTTTACTCAGCTACACTGCCGAGATTTTCGCCGCTTGCAACTTTGCAGTAGCGATCCTTCTCACCCGCTCGACGAAGTTCTTCGAACACCTTGCCCATACCCGTCCGAGTCACGCCGGCATCTTCCATCTTCTGGGAGAGGTCGAAGTCGCTTTCGCCTTCTGGGAAATGGTGCCGATCGTCGGGATAGTGATCCTAAACGGCCAAAACATGGCGCTCACCCAGCAACAGTGCCTAAGTGGCAGTCTGAGGCTGCCATCGGACACCGGTTTTGATCATCGCGTTTGCGATTGCGATGAGCTTGCACGCGATGGCGATGATGATGAGCTTTTGCGGATTTTCGTGCGTCGTCAGGCGATGCGCGGCCACAAACTGCAATCAGTGGATCCTCGCAATCGCCTTTCCGCTGTTCCGTCATGATGACAGTTACCTGACGGAGTTTCTGCGTAGCATAACCGGCGCTACCCCGTCGGAGTTCTGAAATCTCTGGAGCAGGGCTTAAGCGTCCTAGGTCAGCACCTCGGCCTTCGACAGGATCCAGTCGCGGGTCAGGGCGGCGCGGTCGGACAGCGCATCGGTATTGGACCACACTAGATAGAAGCCCGCCCCGGTCTCCCACCTCCAAGGGCCGACAGGTATGATCAGCCTCTGACCGATCGGCAGACGGCAAACATGGTCCCAGCCCAGGGCGATCCCCTCTCCGGCCATCGCGGCCTGCAACACGAGGGCGTAGTCGTTCAGGCGCAGGCCATCGCCACGTTCGGGATAGCTCGCCCCGAAATGGCGGAAGAAAGAGGCCCAGGTTGGCCGGTAGCGGTGCGGTTCGTCCAGATGCACCAGTTGTTGGGAGGCCAGATCGGCAAGGGTGTTGATGGGGGGAAGTCGGCGCAGAAGCGCAGGACTGGCAACTGCGAGCAGACGTTCTGGGGCGATGCGGGCGGAATAGTAACCCGTCCAGTTGCCATCCCCCCGCCGAACGGCCAGCGTGGTGGCGGGCGAGGCGATCTCGATATCGCGGTTGACGGTTTCCAGCCGCAAGTCGAAGCCCGGATTGAGGGCGTGAAATTCCTGCAGATGCGGCACCATCCACCATGTGGCAAAGGCGGTGGAGACGAGCAGCGTCACATGGTCGCCCGCCGAGCCCCGCCCGATCTGGCGCGCCGTCGCAAGGATGCGCTGGAAGCTGTCGCTGACATCGCGATAGAGCCTTTCCCCGGCATCCGTCAGGGCGATACCACGGTGACGGCGAAGGAACAGCCGCGTGCCGATCGCATCTTCCAGCCGACGCAGGGCCTGACTGACTGCGGGCTGCGAAACGGACAGCTCTTCCGCTGCTCGTGAAAAGGACAGATGGCGCGCCGCCGCCTCGAAGACGACGAGGTTATGGGCGGAGCCGATCTGATGTTCCAAGCGCAGCATAACTTCATATTATCCAAAGACCAACATTTCGCAACGGTCACGTGGCGCGCAGCTTGGGCTAACCTTTGCGCAAACCTCACTCAGATGCGCAGAAACCATCACCATGACCGTCATTGAAACCAGCACGCGCCGCAAGCGTGGCCTTGACCGAGAACCCGCCGCTGCGGCCCCGGCTTATATCACGCGCGCGCTTCCATGGTATGCCATGGCGGATGAAGAGGCTCTAGATCGGATCGAGTCCCGCGCCTTCGCGCTGATCGAACGGGTCGGGATCGAGTTTCGTGACGATCCCAAGGCCCTGGCATTTTGGCGCAGCGCCGGTGCAGCTGTTGATGAGACCCGCGTCCGCGCCGCTCCCGAGTTGATCCGCGGGCTTCTGGCCCACGCGCCAGCCGAGTTCACGCAGGTCGCCCGGAACCCGGCTCGGTCGGTCAGGATCGGCGGGCGGCATCAGGTCTTTGCGCCGGTCTATGGCTCGCCATTCGTGCGCGATCTGGAAGGGGGGCGGCGTTACGGCACGTTGGAGGACTTCCAAAAGCTGGTGAAGCTGACCCATGCGCTGGACCCGCTGCACCATTCCGGCTTCGTGACTTGCGAGCCCTGCGACGTTCCCGTCAGCAAGCGCCATCTCGACATGGTGCTGGCCCATATGACCCTGACGGATAAGCCGCACTTGGGCGCAATCACCGAAAAGTCCCGCGCCGAGGACAGCGTGGCCATGGCGCGAATCCTGCATGGCGATTCTGTGTTCGACAGCGAATGCGTCATCATGGCGAACGTCAATTCAAACTCGCCCCTTCTGGTCGACAAGGTGGTGACCGAGGCGATCGAAGTCTACTCAGGCGCGGGGCAAGGAATCATCGCAGTGCCGTTCATCCTTGGCGGTGCGATGGGACCTGTGACCACCGCCGGGGCCATCGCGCAGGCGCTGGCCGAGGCGATGATGGTCGGTGCCTACGTCCAGATCGTGCGCCGGGGCGCGCCTTTCATCTTGGGCAACTTCCTGTCTTCGATGAATCTGCGTTCGGGTGCGCCGACCTTCGGAATGCCGGAACCGATGATGTCGAACTTCGTCATCGGCCAGCTGGCGCGTCGGCTGAACCTACCGCTGCGCTGTGGCGGGGCGCTGACCGCGTCGAAACTACCTGACTTTCAGGCGGCGGCAGAAAGCGCGGATTCCATGCTTTCCACCGTCCTTGGCGGGGCAAACTACGTCTTGCATGCGGCGGGCTGGCTGGAGGGCGGGCTGGCCACGGGATACGAGAAGCTCGTCCTCGATGCAGACCGTCTGGGAGCCTATGCTGTGGCGCTGCAGGGCATGGCCGTGGACGACAACGCGCTGGGGCTGGATGCCTATGACGATGTCGAACCGGGAGGGCATTTCCTTGGGTCGGCCCATACCATGGCCAATTACACCACCGCCTTCTACGAGGCGAAGTTGTCGAACTCCGACAGCGTTGAACAATGGGAAGAACAAGGCTCCAAGGATGCCGCAAGACGGGCCTATGACCGTTGGAACCTTCTCCTGAACCAATACGAAACTCCACCCATCGACCCCGGCACGTTTGAGGCGCTGAACGACTATGTGACGCGCCGCAAGTCAGAACTGCCGGATGCCTGGTACTAACAACCCCCCTCGGAAAGGACGAACGCGATGACAAGACACCTTCTTCTTGCGGCTGCACTTACGACCTTTGCGCTAGTCACATCGGCATTTGGGCAGGAGCGGAGCACCGTGAACGTAGGTGACCTGACTGTATCCTATGGCGACACGGGGTCCGGGCGCTCCATCGTCCTGGTACATGGAGGGGGTCTAACCTCGCGCATGTGGGGCGGCTTTGTCGAGGCAGCCTCGCCGAACTTCCGGCTCCTTACGCCCGACACGCGCAACCACGGCGGCACTGACAACCCCTCTGGAACCTTCAGCTATGATCTGGCGGCCGAGGATCTGGCTGGGTTCATCGCCGCCCTCGGCCTCGAAAAGCCCGTGGTAATGGGCTACTCCGACGGCGGGATCATCGTGCAGAAGTTCCTGATCGCCCATCCCGGCGTGGCTTCTGCGGCGGTGATCGGTGGGGCGACCAACCGGGTCGCGGCGGACGACCATTACATGGCCGGGATGATGGCGTTCTACGGCTATGACCAGCGAGGCGAACTCCCTGATGCGGTGCTAGACGCGCTGGAAGTGAACGCGCCGGATTTCGCGGGTCGCCTGCAGGCTCTGCACGGAGGTGACGCCGCGCCCGACCGGTGGCGCCAACTGCACAAGCTCGCCTGGCCGGTCTGGACCACCGAGATGGTCATTCCGGCGGAAGAACTGGCGAAGATCGACATTCCGGTCCTGGTCATCCTCGGCCAGAACGATGATTTCTTCCGCCCCGAAGATGCGCTGGCCTTGGCCGAGACCCTGCCAAAAGGCGAAATCGCCGTCATCCCGGGTGCCAGCCATTCGGCTTTCCGCGAGCGGCCCGAGATCTTCGCTGCCCTCGTTCTTGATTTCCTGACCCGATCCACCGCCCAGTAGTTGGACCCTGCCGCCATGAAGATCACTGCGCTGAAAGCCACGCCTGTCAACATTCCGCTCGATAAGCCGATGTGGTGGACGGGCGGGCACTATCCGGGCACCTCCAAGACGATCATCGAGGTCGAGACCGATCAGGGTCTGATCGGTCTGGGAGAGGCGCCGTCGGTTGACGTCGTGCGCAGCATCGAGGCGATGGGTGAGCGGCTGATCGGAGCCGACCCCCTCGACATCGCCGGCTGTGAGGCGTTGTGCGTACCGCCTTGGCAAATCGTCCAGAACACCGATGACTCCTCGGTCGTGAAGGCGTTCGGTGCCATCGAGATCGCGCTTTGGGACCTGCGCGGCAAGGTGGCGGGTGAACCGCTCTATCGGCTGCTGGGGGGTGCGGTCCGCAAGGACATCCCGTTCACCGAATACTTCGGCTTCCGCGACGGTGGCGAGATGACGCCCGAGGCCATCGCCGACTACTGCCTTGCCATGCGCGAGGCGCATGGGTCGACCATGTTCGAGGGCAAGCTGATCCTTGGCGACCCGCTGCTGGAGATCGATACGGTGCGCCAGATGCGCGCTGCGCTGGGGCCGCGGGACATGATCCGGCTGGACAGCAACATGCAATGGTCGCTGAACACCGCCATCCGGGTGCTGCGCGAGATCGAACCTTACGACATCCGCAACTACGAAGACCCTGTTGGGACTTTCGAGGACATGGCGGCCCTGCGGCGACACTCGTCCATTCCCTTCTCGACCCATGCGCCCGACATCCGCCGCGCAGTGCGGATGGGGGTGCCCGATTTCATCGTGACGAATTTCGCCGTGCTGGGTGGCATCGCCCGCGCCGTACGCTTCATCGGCGCCTGCGAGGCGATGGGAGTGGGCTTCTGGTGCTATTCCGGCGATGCGGGCATCGCAACGGCTGCCTATCTGCACATGTCGGCGGCCCAACCGTGGATCACCGAACCATCGCAGTCGCTCTTCCGTTGGCAGATCGGCGACGTGATCGAAGGCGGGCCGTTCCGTCAGAAGAACAACGTGGTGCAGGTTCCTGAGGGCCCCGGCCTTGGCGTCACGCTGGACCGGGCGGCGCTGGCGCACTGGAACCGGCACCTGGTCGACAACGGCCCGCTGGATCACTTCCACGATCCCGCAGCACCGGGTCGCTTCCGCCGTTTGCCGCTCAACTGACCTTCCCTTTACGAGAGAATGACCATGCCACCTGTTTCGCCTTTGCCGCTTCATGCCCGTGCCGTCATCATAGGCGGGGGTGTCGTCGGCTGTTCGATCTTGTTCCACCTTGCCAAGTTCGGCTGGAAGGATTGTGTCCTGCTGGAGCGGGACGAACTCACCTCGGGTTCCAGTTGGCACGCTGCGGGGCAGATCCACACGATTAGTTCCGATCCCAACATCAGTCGCCTGCAAGGCTATACGATCAATCTTTACAAAGAGATCGAGGCAACCTCGGGCCATTCCGTCGGCATGCACAACACCGGCGGCTTCTACCTCGCCTCGAACGAGGTCTGGCACGATTATCTGAAGCGGGAACGGTCCAAGGCGCGCTACATGGGACTGGATCAGGAGTTCATCAGCGTCGAAGAGGCCGCGCGCCGCCACCCACTGATCGACCCCAGCCACTATATCGCCGCGCTGTGGGACCCGCTGGATGGCGATGTTGACCCGTCGGGCGTCTGCTACGCCTATGCCAAATCGGCGCGTGTGCATGGGGCGCAGTATTTCACCCATACGCCCGTGATCGAAACCCGCCAGCGCAAGGACGGCAGCTGGGACGTGGTGACGCCCAAGGGCACGATTAACGCCGAGCATGTGGTCAATGCCGCAGGCCTCTGGGCGCGTGAGGCGGGGCGGCTGTCGGGTCTGCATGTCCCAGTACAGCCGATGGAACACCACTATCTGATCACTGAAGAGATCCCCGAGATTGCAGAGCGCATGAAGTCGGGCGAACGCCTGCCAGCTGGCATCGATTACGAGGCGAACATCTACTTCCGGCAGGAACGCAATGGGATGCTGCTGGGCACCTACGAGCCGAAATCCACGCCCTGGAAGGTGGCTGGCACGCCCATGGATTTCGGCCACGAGCTCCTGCAACCGGACCTTGACCGTATAGCCGACCGGCTGGAACTGGCCTTTGACCGTATCCCCGCGCTTGGGCGTGCCGGGATCAAGACGGTGGTGAATGGCCCCTTCACCTTCGGTCCGGATGGCAACCCCATGATAGGCCCGGTTCCTGGGATGACCAACTACTGGGCCGCCGTTGGAGTAATGGCAGGTTTTTGCCAGGCGGGCGGCGTGGGCAAGAGCCTTGCCGAATGGATGATCGAAGGGGAGCCCGAAATCGACGTCCGCGCCATGGACATCGCCCGCTTTGGCGATTTCGCAACGCCCGACTGGGGCACCGTGAAATCCAGCGAAAACTACGAACGCCGCTTCGTGATGACCTTCCCGAACGAGACCCTGCCCAAAGGGCGTCGGCAGAAGACGACCGCATTGCATGACCGCCTGGTCGCCAAGGGGGCCGTCATGGGCGTGTCCTTCGGGCTGGAACATGCGCTGTGGTTCGCGAACGGACCGGAAGACGCGCATGAAGAGCCGACCTTCAACCGCAACCGCAGCCATGACTATGTCGCAGCCGAGGTCGCGGCGGTCCGAAAAGCCGTGGGAATGATCGAGATCGCCAACTTCGGCAAGCACCTCGTCGAGGGCCCGGGAGCGCGGGCCTGGCTCGACCGAATGCTGGCTGGGCGGCTGCCTGGTCCGGGTCGTGTCGCCCTGTCGCCGATGCTGTCGCACAAGGGGCGGCTGGCGGGCGACCTGACGGTGTCATGCCTTGCCGAGGATCGCTTCCTCCTCCTCGGTTCCGGCACCGCGCAGGAAATGCACCGCCGCTGGTTCGAGGCAAACCTGCCCAACGACGGCGTCACCTATGCCAACGTCTCGGACGCGTTGCACGGCGTTGCGATTTCAGGGCCGAGATCGCGCGAGCTGCTGGCGCGGGTCACGCGCATGGATGTCTCGCCGAACGCGATGAAGTTCCGCGATGCCCGCGAGACCTTCGTCTGCGGCGTTCCTGTGACACTCCTGAGGCTCAGCTTCTCTGGAGAACTGGGGTACGAAATCTACTGTGCCCCGCAATACCTGATGCGTTTGTGGGAAGGGCTCGAGGAGGCAGGCGCAGATCTGGGCCTGCGCCCCTATGGGGGGCGGGCCCTCATGAGCCTACGTCTGGAAAAGGGCTGGGGCGTCTGGGGCTTGGAGTTCCGTCCCGACTACACCGCAGCGATGAGCGGGCTCGATGCCTTCATCGACTGGAAGAAGGACTTCATCGGCAAGGCAGCAGCGCTGGCTGAACGTGAGACAGGTCCCGCGATGCGGCTGGTTACCATGACCGTCGAGACAGATCAGGATGTGGTGGGCGATGAGGCGATCCTAGTTGGCGACACCTGCGTCGGACACGTCACCTCGGGTGGCTATGCCCATCACGGTCAGACCTCTGTCGCGATGGGTTATGTGGATCGCGCGCAGGCCGAGGCGGGCACTGTTCTCCAGATCGAGATCGGCGGCCAGATGCGCCCGGCGCGCGTCCTTGGCACACAGATCCACGACGCGGATGGTGTGCGGATGCGGGGGTAGTTCATGAAACACTTCGGGGAAGGGATTTTCGCAACTGGCAACGAAGGTACAGACTGCCGCAGATTGGCTTTCCTGCTGCTTGGTGGTTTCACGCATCTCGCCTTTGCTTGCGCGGTAGAGCCATTGAGATTGGCAAGCCTTGCCGCTGGCCGAACACTTTTCGAGTGGCGGACACTGTCGACCGATGGGCGCAAGGTGAAGAGTTCGTCGGGAATCCGGGTCGAAGTGGACGCTGGGGTCAACCAACTGGAAAAGGGCGAAGTGCTTGTCGTGGTTGGCGGTTTGCCACCCACCCCAAGCGAGAGGGAACGGGTCATCGCCCGGCTCCGTCATGAAAGGGCGCATGGCCGCCAAATCATGGCGATCTGCGGTGGCGTGACGATCATCGCTGAGGCGGGGCTGGCAGATGACATGGACTGCGCCGTCCACTGGCAGATTGCGCAATCCTTCGCGGAACGCTTTCCGAAGGCGCGCATCTCTCTTGCTGCCTTTGAGATGGGGAAGATCCCGACCGCCTCGGGCGGTACCGCCGCTGCCGATCTGATGCTGTCCTTGATCCGAAATCTTCATGGCGACGATCTTTGCCGCAAGGTCGCAGATCTGATGGTGCATCATGCGATCCGCGATCAGACAGGGCCGCAGACATCATCGCTCATGTACCACATTCCGGGACGGAACGCGAAACTGGCTTCTGTCATCAGGCTGATGGAAGAGACGATCGACGCCCCTCTCGGGGCCGAGGAACTTGCCGAGGAGGCAGGTGTCAGCGTCCGGCAGATGGAGCGCCTCTTTCGCCGCTATCTGGGCACGTCACCCAAGCGGCATTATCAGGCCCTCCGCTTGAACCGCGCAAAGGATCTGCTGGTACAGTCCAATCTCTCGATCACGGAAATCGCGATGGCCACGGGTTTCGCAGCTGTTTCGCACTTTTCCAAATGCTATCGGTCGAAATTCGGCAGTTCGCCCTACGGCAGCAGATCCGCAGCACAAACCTACTGCCTCTCCAAGAGCTTGAACCCGCGACGAATGCAACTTGTGTCAGAACGGTCGCTTTCAGACAGTGCGGACTAGGTTCAGGACGTCTGTAAGGGGGATGAACCCGTAATCGGTGTCCAGACCCTAGTCGGGAGGCATTGTGCTCAATGCTTGGGCACAAGGGCTACCCGCCGAGTGAGGTGCCGCAGGACGCTAAGCATCAGTACAAGCATGGGATTGCTAGGTAGCGGTGCATTGGCAATACTGCCCAAGAAGCGTCGTCGAGGCGATCAATGCAGCAAGTCATCAGAAACTCCATTCTTGACCGTCTCTTTGACCGCGATCACGTCCGCTTGGTTATGATCGAGAGTCCGTCGGGCAGTGGGAAGTCAACGCTTCTGCGCCAGCTGCAGGCCGAACTCGCGTTGCGTGACATAACTACGATCTCTCTGCAGCCGAATGGCGAGGTGGATGCGGTTGTGTTGGCAACTCGGATTCTGGAGGGGCTGGGAGTTTCCACACCGTCGATCGATGCAGCGGCACCCGTCGAGCCCCTCGACGTTGTGACCAGTAGACTGACTCAGGAGCTGCGCGCTCAGCCGACGCAGGTCTATGTGTTGCTCGACGACTTTCAGAAAGTGAAGTCGTCGACCACTATCCGACTGATGTCGCAACTGCTTTATCTGGATCCTCCCCCGCCGCTCACGCTGGTAATTGCGTCGCGCGTCTCGACCGATATCCCGGTAGCCGCTTTGCGCTTGACCGGAGGAATCGCAGAATTTGGCATGGATTCATTGAGCTTTTCAGAGGAAGAAGCTGAGGCACTCCGAGCCCTGGAAGCTAAGGAGTTCGATCCTGCGATATGGCGTGCGTTCAACGAGAAAGTGAATGGTTGGGCCGTCGCTCTGAGACTCGCGCTCGTTCTTCTTCGTGACCGTCGCATCGACTTAGCGGGGTTGATAGGCTTTTCAGGTAACCACCGCGAAATGGCCGCCTATCTGTCACAATTGATAGTTGACGGGATTGATGAGCAAGATCGCCCCCTGCTTCTAGCCGCTGCAGCGTTCGAGACCCTGCACCCTGACATGCTTCGTGCTGTTCTCGGCCCTGAGCAATCGCGACGTCTACTTGGGCTGATTGATGCCCTAGCTCTTCCTATGGATAGAGGCGATGCGGTCGTGGGAGGCAGGCGACTCCACAGCGTAGTGGCAGATTACCTCTCCGCCCAGGCCAAAGTTGAAGGTGTCGATCTGACAGCATTGCAAAAGCGCGCGGCAGTACATTATCAGGGCCTCGAGCAATGGCGCCGCGCAATCCGATATGCATTGCGCTCGCGCGATCTCGCGTTCGCCGCCGGTGTTGTAGAGAATGGCGGGGGATGGCGGCTTATCTATCGTGGCGAAAAAGGAACGCTTGCGCAGTTCTCCGCATTGATGGAACTTGCGCCTCGGCACTACCCCGCCCATCCCCGAACAGTGCTCGGCTTGGCGATCTCGGCGGCGAAACGGGGTGAAATCGACTTGGCCCTCCATCTCGTGATGGCAATCAGTTCGATGATCCCTCTATCCGATTCGATCCTTGTCGCAGAGCTTCGACTGGTAGATGCGCTAATGAACCTCTACAGCGACCGCCGGATACCGGCCGATACCGTTGCTCGGTTGGAGACCGACATCGAAAAAATCGCTGAAGTGGATCCTGTGCGTCTTGCACTTACGCAGAATATTCTCTGCTTTAGCTTGCTTCAGGATGCACATTTCGATGGTGCAATTCGGTATGGTAGGCTTTCTGTTTCTACCTTTCGCACCGCAATGTCGGATTTCGGTGCCGCACATCTGCCACTACATATTGCTCAGGCTGAATTCTTTTCTGGAAGATCGGAGAACGCCCGCAAGACTCTGTCCGAGCATCTGATACCGCATCCCCCAGAAACGACATACTCTGTGCGAACCCCTGCAAGGACTGTTGAACCTGTTCCTGAAGGTCTACAGCATGAGACAGCCCAGCGCGGTGCCGCTCAAGCTCTTCGGCTGTCTCGGCCGCGAGGGCTTGATAGCGAATACGCCATTGTCGCTCCAGCGCCTCCAACGGTTGTAGAGGGTCTTGGCCGGGCCGTATTCCTTCGGCGCGTCACACCAGCGCAACCCATTGCGATTGATGAAAATTATACCGCTCAGAACGCGACGGTCATCGACGCGGGGCTTGCCATGGCTCTTGGGAAAGAACGGCTTGAGGCGCTCCATCTGGGCGTCGGTCAGCCAATAAAGATTGCTCATCGATCAGGTCTCCTTGCAGAGCCTGAATCATGTCAACGGTCTGAAATCAATGGGTCTGGAGCCTAAGGTCCATTTCCAGGTTGAATGCCAGGTAAGGGCGGTCCGCCGTGGCCTGGGTGATCCGTGCGATGATCGGAACGTCGATCGAAACCAGCATGCCCTGGCCCGCATCGTGCTGGAACGGCCGGTCGCCCAGGGTGCTGACCTGCGCACCCTGGACGACGACGCACAGCGAGGGGCGGAACACCGAACATATGATGCCGCTCGGCGCCACGGCCCGGCTCAGCAGCAGGCCGTCCAGCGGCGTCTCGTGGCCGAACCGGCCGAACTGGCGTTCGATCAGCAGGCCCAGGGGTTCAAGCGGCGTGTCCATGCTTCGGTCTTATCTCACCGCGCCTGCCGAGGGGGCAAGCCGCCGCCGCGCCCGCCGGGGCGGGCGGGAAGCCGCATCGGGGGCCGGAGGCGGAGGCCCATGCGGGGCCGACCGCACCATGCCCTCGCCTTGCCGTCAGCGCGAGCTCTGCCCATACAGGATCCTGCGGGCCTCCTCGTTCTCGATATCGGGCGCATCGCCGTCCGGAAGCTTGACCGCCAGCCCGCGCGCGACGCCGGGGCGCGCCTGCATCCGCTTCTGCCATGCCGCCACATTGGGGAACTCGGCCGGGTCCACGCCCAGGTCGTCCCAGTAAAGCGACCAGTCGATCACGGCGATGTCGGCGATGCTGAATTCGTCGGCGATATGGTCGCGTCCGTCCAGCTGCCGGTTCAGGACACCGTAGAGCCGGCGGGTTTCCTTGCGGTAGCGCTCGATGGCATAGGGAATTTTTTCCGGCGCATCCTTGGCAAAGAAATAGTTCTGCCCCAGCAGCGGGCCGAACCCCGCCACCTGCCAGAACAGCCACTGATCGACCTTGATCCGGGCCCGGTGGTCCCTGCCGTGGAAGCGGCCGAACTTCCCGGCAAGATACTGCAGGATGGCGCCCGATTCGAAAATCGACACCGGCTTGCCGTCCGGCCCCTCCGGGTCGAGGATGGCGGGGATCTTGTTGTTGGGCGAGATCTCGAGGTATTCCGGCTTGAACTGGTCGCCCCTGCCGATGTGAACCGGGTTCACATGATAGGGAACGCCCAGCTCCTCCAGCATGATGGTGATCTTCTTCCCGTTCGGGGTCGGAAAGTAGAAGACTTCGATCGGTTGCGTCTGGCTCATGATCTTCTCCTGCATTCCCCAAGTGGCGTGTCGTTTGAGGTGAAGATCGCCTGTATCCGAGCGCTAGACAAGGATTTTCTGCCGCAAGCGGCACCTGCGGTCGCGCAGACTGCTGGATCTGGACGGATCAGACCGCGAAGCCGCTGTTTCCTTGCCCAGGGGCGGCGTTTTTCAGCGCAGCGGACAGATCTGTCCAGCCGCTTTCGTTCAGTTTGAGCGTGGATCGCGATCATGCGCATAGCGGTGGCGCTCGCAATCGGCGGATAGCGGCGAGGATGGCGCGTACCATCGTGCCGGTGACAGCGACCTCGGCCAGCTGGAAGGTGATGGTGCGGGCGTGACGGACCACACGTGCCCCGATCTTGATCAGCTTCAGTTGCAGGCTGGTCAACGACCAGTCGGCCATGGCCTCGGGCAGCTCGATGCAGTGCAAGAAGGTGGCCAGGTTGTACGCCAGGGCGTGCAGTTGCAGCCGCACCTCATTGTCGCGGAACTTCCGGCACGACAGCCGCGTCCAGCGAAAGGCGTATTTGCCCTCTTTGATGTGCTGCTCGGCGGTGCCGCGCTGGTTGTAGAACCGCACCACCCAGTCCGGCTCCATCGGCAGGTTGGTGACGATGAAGCCGACACGCGGGAACAGTTCGCCCGGATGCCATTCGATCTTGGCGATCACCCGGCGTTCCTTGTCCCAGGACGCCGCCTGATACTCGAATTCCTCGAAGAACCGCTTGACCTTGGTCAGTGACGGCCGCCCGACAGGGCGCGTTAGCCGATGCGCGATCTTGTCCTTGAGGACCGCGTTTGCGGGCAGCCGGATGGCGTAGAAGAACCGCGCTTCTTCCAATCGCTCATAGATCGCCGGGATCGCGTAGGCAGCATCGGCCCGGAAGAACCTGCCACCAAGGTCGCGCTCCGCGTAGCGCGCAATGACGGGGTCGAGAACATCACGCCAGCCATCGGCGCTGTGGACGTTGCCATGGCGCAGGGCGCAGCGTTCCAGCATCCCGAACTGGTTGAACAGAAAGTTGGGGTGATAGCAGCTACAGTCGAAATGGCCATTCCAGGCGGACCCTTCCTGGTCGCCATGGGTCGGGCTGACCGAGCTGTCCATGTCCAGAACGATGTACTTCAGCCCGTTACGGTCATGGAACCGGTCGATCCATTGCCCGTTCAGGTCGGCCAGCGCGGCACGGTTCCCGGCCAGAGCCAGCGTCTCGGTCTCGAACCGTCCCATCTGCGATGCCGAGGCCGCTTGTGCATCGACCGCTCTGCCGCCGACAACTTGGCGCATGACCGGATCGCAGGCGAGACGGTTGGCGTCGTTGACATCCTCGTATCCGGCCAGCCGCCCAAAGACTGATTGCCGGAACAGGCCGTCGAGCCGATGGACCGTGTTCTTGCCAGAGCGAGTATCGCGCAGCGCCGCTGACGCCAAATCGGACAACCCGAGCGCGTCATCAAGCTCGCGCATCACCAGAAGGCCGCCGTCGGAACTGAGCTGCGTGCCGCGAAATTCCAGCCGCACGCGAGGGTCGAAATCCACCCGATCTGCCCGTTGCAAGCCCGCACCCTCTGGGTGATCCATGAAACGCGCCCCTCGCAGCCTTCAACACCATGTTTTATATAGGAAATATAATGGTCAGGACAGCGAAATCAGCGCCTTACTTGGGAAATGTGGGATTGGACGCCGCCCTTGGTGATCCCGGCGGCGCGCGCCACTGCCTCGAAGGTCAGACCCGAGGCTCCGACACGGCTGACAATCGCCTCGGCCGCGTCCAGCACCTTGTCGCGGTCGATCGTTCTGGGACGTCCCGACATTTTCACCCTTCCATTTCAGTACGGGCGTATTTATTCCTTTCCGCAAGTTTGTCAAAGCCGCTTCTTCACTTCATGAGGTCCCGATGCCCGCTCGCAACCGCTGGTTGGCCCTTGCCGTCATCTCAAGCGCCCTGTTCCTCATCGTCATCGACATGACGGTGCTTTACACGGCGCTGCCTCGGCTGACGCATGATCTGGGCGCGACGGCGAACCAGAAGCTGTGGATCGTGAACGCCTATCCTCTGGTCGTCGCGGGCCTGCTGCCGGGCTTGGGCACGCTGGGCGACCGCTTCGGCCACCGCCGGATGTTCATGCTGGGGCTGGCGGTCTTCGGCTTGGCCTCGACCATGGCGGCCTTTGCCTGGTCGCCGCAGGCGCTGATCGGCGCGCGGGTGGCGATGGCCGTGGGCGCGGCAATGATGATGCCCGCCACATTGTCACTGATCCGCCTGACCTTCACCGATGAGGATGAGCGCGCCTTCGCCATCGGCATCTGGGCGGCCGTCGCCTCGGGCGGCGCGGCCATCGGGCCGGTGATCGGCGGCATCCTTCTGGAGTATTTCTGGTGGGGCTCGGTCTTCCTGATCAACGTGCCGGTGGTGCTGGTCGCGCTGGTGCTGGTGCCTCTGCTGCTGCCCTATCGCGAGGGGGTGAAGGACCGGCCCTGGGACCTCATCGGCTCATTGCAGGTGATGGTGGGTCTGGTCGGGCTGGTCTATGCGATCAAGGAAATCGCCAAACGCGATCCCGCCTGGGGTGAGGCCGCGCTGGTCTTCGCCATCGGCCTGATCGCCATGGTGCTGTTCGTCCGCAGACAGCTGGCCAGCGCCCATCCCCTGATCGACTTTTCGCTGTTCGCCATTCCGCGCTTCACGGCGGGGGTGATTGCGGCGCTGGTCGCCGCGGGCACGCTGATCGGGTTCGAGTTGGTCTTTACCCAACGCATGCAGCTGGTGCTGGGGCATTCGCCGCTTTACGCGGGGCTGTTGAACCTGCCCCTGCCGCTGGCGGCCTTCTTTGCCGGTCCGATTGCCGGGCTAATGCTGTCGCGTCTGGGGACCGAGCGGATGATCTGGCTGACGCTTCTGGTCGCCGGACTGGGGCTTGCGGGCTATCTTCTCAGCTATCAAGCCGCGGCCGCGATCTGGCTGGGCGCGCTGGCGGTGATGGGCTTCGCCATCGGGGCCTGCATGACCGCCGCCTCCAGCGCCATCATGCTGTCGGCACCCGAGGATCGCGCAGGCATGGCCGCCTCGGTCGAGGAGGTCTCCTATGAGCTGGGGGGTGCGCTTGGCGTGGCGATCCTCGGCAGCCTGTTCTCGGCGCTCTACACCTTCTTCCTGCATGTGCCGGACTCGGTCCCGCTCAGCGCCGCCGCGCGCGACAGTCTGGATGAGGCGATGATCCACGCCGAGACCCTGCCCGCCGATCAGGCGGCCGAGCTTCTTCAATACGCACGGCTCGCCTTCGATCACGCCTTCGTCTGGGTGACTTTCGCCGCCATCGTGATGCTTCTGGCGGCGTCGCTGATCGTCTGGAAACGCAGCGGAAAGCCCGTCGCGGCGCTCAATTCGGCCTCGTCGCAGCAGCCCGGAATGTGATCGACCGCTGCGGGAGGCCCCGCAGCGGCTCGACGCCCGTACCTCAGGTTGTTTCGAGAACTTTCCGATAATCTACTGTAGTCGGCAGATTTAATGCCAAAGCACCGGAACGGCCCCGCATCCGCCCCATGCGCGTGATTGCCTATGCTGCGCCATGATCCTTGCGCGGATTGCCCCATGGCTCGCACAATAACTCCATTGTGAACGCCAAGAGGGAGGAACCGACATGGCGGGAACGCAGCCGGCAACCGGATCGGTGCCAGCACAACCGGAACTGCACCGGGTCATGGGCCCGAAGCTACTTCTGCTTTTCATCATCGGAGACATTCTGGGAACCGGGGTCTATGCCCTGACCGGCACCGTCGCGGGCGAGGTCGGCGGCGCGGCATGGGCTCCGTTCCTGATCGCCTTTCTGGTGGCCACGATCACCGCGCTCTCATATCTGGAGCTGGTCACCAAATACCCACAGGCCGCAGGCGCTGCGCTTTACACGCATCGCGCCTTCGGCATCCACTTCCTGACCTTTCTGGTCGCCTTCACCGTCATGTGCTCGGGCATCACCTCAGCCTCGACCGCGTCGAACGCCTTTGCGGGCTTCGTGAACGACGGCTTCCACCTGGGCTTTCAGGCGGGCGGCACCGGCATCCTGACCATCGCTTTGGGCTTCATGGCGCTGGTCGCGATCATCAACTTCCGGGGCGTCGGCGAAAGCGTCAAGGCCAACGTCGTGCTGACCTGCGTCGAGCTTTCGGGCCTTCTGATGATCATCATGATCGGCTTTTACGCCATGAGCCAGGGCCGCGCCGATTTCTCCGAGGTGATGGTCTTCAAATCTTCCGAGGACAAGGGCGCCTTTCTGGCCCTGACCGCCGCCACGGCGCTGGCCTTCTTCGCCATGGTCGGGTTCGAAGATTCGGTGAACATGGCCGAGGAGGTCAAGGACCCCGTCCGGATCTTCCCGAAGATCATGTTGACCGGGCTGGGCGTCACCGGGGTCATCTATGTGCTGGTCTCGATCTGCGCGGTGGCGCTGGTGCCGGTGGGCGATCTCTCGGACCCGAGCAAAGGATCGGCGTTGACGCAGGTGGTGCGGGCCGGGGCACCGAACTTCCCCTTCGACAAGATCTTCCCCTTCATCGGCATGTTCGCAGTGGCGAACTCGGCGCTGATCAATATGCTGATGGCCAGCCGGTTGCTTTACGGGCTGGCGCGGCAGCGGGTCCTGCCGCATGGGCTTGGCCTTGTGCATCCGACGCGGCGCACGCCCTATGTCTCGATCGCCTTCACCACGGCTCTGGCCTTCGGGCTGATCTATTTCGTGGTCACCCGCTCCGAGACCCCGGCGATCAGCCTTCTGGGTGGCACGACCGCGCTGCTGTTGCTGTGCGTCTTCACGGTGGTGAACATCGCGCTGCTGGTGCTGCGCCGTCAGCCGGTCTCGCATGAGCATTTCCGCACCCCCGGCATCCTGCCCTGGATCGGCGCGCTGACCTGCGCCTTTCTGGCCGGGCCCTGGGCGCGCAGCGCCGCGCAGATGGAGCAGTACCGCATTGCCGGATGGCTGCTGGCGGTCGGTGTCGTGCTGTGGGTGGTGACCTGGATCTGGAACCGCGCGAGCCACCGCCATGCGGCGGGCTATCTTGAGAATGTCGAGGATCTGGCCGCGCATCACGGCGACTCCACCCGCAACTGATACCCGCAACTGATCTGGACCGAGGGGGCAAGCCGCCCCCTCGGCGCTAAATTCTCGCCTCCCGAGTGCCGGAGTTTTCCCCGCGTCACATCGCTTCGGGCTGGTCATTCAACAGCTTGAACGCCATAGTGACGCCAGTTTTTCAGCCGGTGCCGCCTATGTTCGATCCGTGGTTATTGCCAGTCTCTGACGATCCCCAGCCGCGATCCGCGCCGCAGAAAACCACCCTTGAAGGGGTTCAGCCTCTGGCGCGGCAGATCGGGGTCTGGCCCCGCCCGACGGTCCCTGACGCCCTGCATCCATGGCTCTTTGGCGATCCGGCTCAGCGCAGCTTTGCGCTGCTCGACGCCGCCCGCATCCGCTTCCTGCCCGAGCGCCTGCGCCAATCCGGCCTGCCGCACGCCTGCCTGTTTGACGGCACCACGGCCGAGGATCTGGCCGATACCGCGCCCTGGCTGGTGGAACTGGCCGAGGGCAATGACTTCACCCGCAGCCTTTTCACCCGGGGCGATGCGCATCGCGACCTGTGGGATGCCGAGGCGGGGGTGTTCCTGCGCTCGCCCCTGCCCCTGCAAGAGGTGCGCGCCCATCTGCGCAAGCTAACGCGGCTCTGCGATGAACAGGGCGAGTGGTTCTATCTGCGCTTTTGCGACCCGCTTTACGCGCGCCACCTGCTGACCCATGGCTCGGAAGAGATGCGGGCGCGTCTGTTGCGCAGCGGCCCGATGATGATGCGTGGCCCGCAGGACGGCCAGATGCTGATCTGGACGCCGCCCGCACAGCCCGATGATCTGGCCCCCCGCCGCGCGCTTCTGCTGCGCGTGCAGGACAGGCAGGCGCTGAAACTGGCGCGGCTGGAAAGCTTCACCACGCGCATGATCACCTGGCTGAGCGGACAGATCTGTCCAGCCGCTTTCGTTCAGTTTGAGCGTGGATCGCGATCATGCGCATAGCGGTGGCGCTCGCAATCGGCGGATAGCGGCGAGGATGGCGCGTACCATCGTGCCGGTGACAGCGACCTCGGCCAGCTGGAAGGTGATGGTGCGGGCGTGACGGACCACACGTGCCCCGATCTTGATCAGCTTCAGTTGCAGGCTGGTCAACGACCAGTCGGCCATGGCCTCGGGCAGCTCGATGCAGTGCAAGAAGGTGGCCAGGTTGTACGCCAGGGCGTGCAGTTGCAGCCGCACCTCATTGTCGCGGAACTTCCGGCACGACAGCCGCGTCCAGCGAAAGGCGTATTTGCCCTCTTTGATGTGCTGCTCGGCGGTGCCGCGCTGGTTGTAGAACCGCACCACCCAGTCCGGCTCCATCGGCAGGTTGGTGACGATGAAGCCGACACGCGGGAACAGTTCGCCCGGATGCCATTCGATCTTGGCGATCACCCGGCGTTCCTTGTCCCAGGACGCCGCCTGATACTCGAATTCCTCGAAGAACCGCTTGACCTTGGTCAGTGACGGCCGCCCGACAGGGCGCGTTAGCCGATGCGCGATCTTGTCCTTGAGGACCGCGTTTGCGGGCAGCCGGATGGCGTAGAAGAACCGCGCTTCTTCCAATCGCTCATAGATCGCCGGGATCGCGTAGGCAGCATCGGCCCGGAAGAACCTGCCACCAAGGTCGCGCTCCGCGTAGCGCGCAATGACGGGGTCGAGAACATCACGCCAGCCATCGGCGCTGTGGACGTTGCCATGGCGCAGGGCGCAGCGTTCCAGCATCCCGAACTGGTTGAACAGAAAGTTGGGGTGATAGCAGCTACAGTCGAAATGGCCATTCCAGGCGGACCCTTCCTGGTCGCCATGGGTCGGGCTGACCGAGCTGTCCATGTCCAGAACGATGTACTTCAGCCCGTTACGGTCATGGAACCGGTCGATCCATTGCCCGTTCAGGTCGGCCAGCGCGGCACGGTTCCCGGCCAGAGCCAGCGTCTCGGTCTCGAACCGTCCCATCTGCGATGCCGAGGCCGCTTGTGCATCGACCGCTCTGCCGCCGACAACTTGGCGCATGACCGGATCGCAGGCGAGACGGTTGGCGTCGTTGACATCCTCGTATCCGGCCAGCCGCCCAAAGACTGATTGCCGGAACAGGCCGTCGAGCCGATGGACCGTGTTCTTGCCAGAGCGAGTATCGCGCAGCGCCGCTGACGCCAAATCGGACAACCCGAGCGCGTCATCAAGCTCGCGCATCACCAGAAGGCCGCCGTCGGAACTGAGCTGCGTGCCGCGAAATTCCAGCCGCACGCGAGGGTCGAAATCCACCCGATCTGCCCGTTGCAAGCCCGCACCCTCTGGGTGATCCATGAAACGCGCCCCTCGCAGCCTTCAACACCATGTTTTATATAGGAAATATAATGGTCAGGACAGCGAAATCAGCGCCTTACTTGGGAAATGTGGGCTGATACAGTGCCGTCGCGAACTTGGTTCAGCATCTGACCTCACTTTGATGGCGGTCGCGCTCTTGGAAGAGGTCAACTTGGAAGGTGGCGATCGCCCAGCTGATCTATCATTTCTATCCTCAGCATTCGAGCAACTCGGACATCGCGATAGCTGGTTCGATCCGCTTGCATCATTGGTGGTATCCCGAATGCGGATTGCGTTGATTGATGGAGCGGACGCGGACTCCATTTTGCGTCATACTGAGAGCGTCGCCAATCGACGAAATTACCGCCGTCTCTTACGGCTTGTCGATCTGCTCAGGATTGAAATGCTCCTGCGGACCGAGCAGGAAAACGAGGCTGCCCGTCTGATTGAATTTTTGCGCGATGCTCCATGGAGCAAATCCGAGCTGGATCCAGTCAATCTACGCGGCGCGCCCATCGCCACGCTTGAAGCTCGCCTTGCGCTAGTACGCGGCGAGCCCGAGGCAGCACTGAATAAACTCAATGCTCAATTGTCCGGTCTCGAGATTGCGCGCAATACGCCGCGATCAATTCGCCTTTCGCTGCTTAAGGTGAGAGCACTTCTTATGCTCGACGAACAGGCTCCTGCCCGCGGCGAGCTCGAACGTTTGGCACTGAGCCAACGGGTTGATCAGTACTGCCTGCCTTTTGTCGAGGAGGGTAAGGGACTCGCGCAGTTCCTCAATGCGCTCGTTCTCGACATCGAGCCGACGTCCATCGTCTTCCGCCGTCTTGCCCCCTGTGTGGCATTGATCGGCAGGCACATTCCGGAAATGGCTTTTCCCGAGATCGCCCGACTGACTCCGAGCGAGAGCGAAGTTTTGGTTCGCCTTGAGCGGGGGTTAGCCAACAAAGAAATCGCCAGATCACTACAAATTACTGATAATACAGTAAAATACCATCTCGCTAACATCTTTCGAAAGCTGGATGTTACGACCCGCACAGCGGCAATCACGCGCGCACGTACGTCGGGGCTTCTTGCAGCGATCCGTCAGCGTGCCAACCTCTCAAGCATCTCGGGCTGAACGTTCCTTGACTTTGCATTCCATCCCACCCGGACGGGTGGGAAACAACCTTAGCGGCAATCGATAAGCTGATTCTGTAACAGGGCACAACGTCTCAGTGCCGCCCTAAACAGGAGAGGTAGGCCCGTGCAGGTTGAAGCAAGGGAAAGGGTTGATCTGGTCACGCTTGAGATCGTTCACGGCAAGC
The DNA here is from genome assembly GCF_030388245.1 of Paracoccus sp. TOH. Taxonomy (NCBI): domain Bacteria; kingdom Pseudomonadati; phylum Pseudomonadota; class Alphaproteobacteria; order Rhodobacterales; family Paracoccaceae; genus Paracoccus; species Paracoccus sp. TOH. The sequence continues at coordinate 90,708 of NZ_CP098363.1, read as the reverse complement.
TATTGTCGGTTGTGGACGAGATGGGCGTTGTCATGCAGCGAACAAGCATGAGCCCGGTCATTTACGAGGTGCTGGATTTCGCCTGTGGCATCTGTACGGCTGATGCGGAGCTTGTGGCTCAGACCAATGGAATCACGTTATTCACGGGGACATTCGGTACCCAGCTGCGCTCAGTCATCGACACCTACCGGGGCGATATCCATGCTGGCGATATCTTTGTCACCAATGACCCTTATCATGGGGGCACTCATGCCTGTGACTTCGCGATAATCCGACCAATTTTTTGGCGGGGCGACTTGGTGGCGTGGGCACTCAATGTTGCGCATTGGGTGGATGTTGGCGGCGCTGTACCCGGCAGCCTCCCACCAGACGCAAATTCCAGTTTCCAGGAAGGCTTAAGGCTGTCGCGCATCCGGCTTGCAAGCAATGATATTCTCAACCCGGAGATTGTCCGCATCATCCGTGAAAATACCCGACTGCCGGAAATCGCGATGGGAGACCTAAACGCGCAAATCGCCACAGTGCGCATTGCCGAAAAACGGCTTGAGGAAGTGCTCGACCGCTACGGGGCGGAGTTGATCAGGAGTTGCTTCGGCGCGATACTTAATACTGCGGCACGGAGAGCGCGCGCGGTAATTCGACAGCTGCCTGACGGAATCTATGAGGCGACCGACGTGATCGATGGCGACGGCGCAACGGAAACGCCGATCCCGGTGCGCGTGAAGATCACCATTGAAGGCGAACGTGTCGAGGTTGATTTCACCGGCTGCCCGCCGGCCGTGATGGGACCAATCAATTGCGGTCTTGGAGCATTGCAATCAGCCGTCAAATCAGTGTTCAAGGCGCTTGTTGCGCCGCATGACCCATCAAACGAGGGCTGGTTCCGCCCATTGACGGTCCGGGCGCCATCGGGGACCATCTTCACGGCAGAGAAGCCGTCGCCGACTGGGTGGTACTATGAAGGCTCAGTTCAGGCATCCGAATTGGTGTGGAAGGCGCTGGCACGCTTTATGCCAGAGCGGTTCTCGGCAGGATCATACTCCTCACTCTGTGTAATTTATCTCTCCGGCTACACTGCCCAAGGGGAGGAATTCATCCACATCGAGCCGACCCACGGCGGTTGGGGTGCCTGCGCTGACCAGGACGGCGCAAACGCGGTAATTTCTCTGACCGACGGTGACACCTACAACTACTCGATCGAGTTGCTCGAAGCTAAATTCCCGTTGCGGGTTAGGCGCTACGACTTCAACACTGAAGGCGGGGTTGGCGCCGGTCGGTTCCGCGGCGGCTTCGGCGTAGTACGAGAATACGAGGTGCTTTCGGAAGGTACGGTTCTGACCGGAAGCTTCGGGCGCAACACGACCCCGCCTTGGGGAGCTGAGGGCGGCCTCAGTGGGTCGATCAATCGTTTCGAGGTGATCGAGGCAACTTCCGGCGAGGTCACGTCCTACGGGCGGCTCAACAAGCGCCAACTAAAGACAGGAGACATTGTCCGGATAATTACGGGCGGTGGTGGTGGCTGGGGCTCGCCTGCGGAACGCAAGTGCGAAGCAATTGTCGCTGATCTGCGCGCGGGACTGATTACGGTCGAGGACGCTCGCAGAGTCTATGGATATGAGGAGGCTTGAATGGCAATACGTTTGGCCAGCGATGTGGGCGGTACATTCACCGACCTTTTGGGCTATGACGAGGCGACCGGCCAAGTCTACACGGCCAAGAGCCTAACGACAGTGGACGATCAGTCCCGCGGAGTGATGGACACGATCCAACTCGCGGGCAAGAAGGACGGTCTTGATCCCGAGCACGTTGGCTTCTTCGTCCATGGCGGCACGACCGTGATCAACGCCCTAACAGAGCGTAAAGGTGTCAGGACCGGACTAGTCACTACCCGTGGCTTTCGTGATGTTCTGGAGATCGGGCGAGGCAATCGGCCGGACCTTTATAACCTTCGCTTTCGTAGCCCGCGCCCCTACGTGGAGCGCTCGCTCCGCTTTGAGGTAAACGAACGCATCGACTCTGACGGCTCTGTGCATACACCTCTCGACCGAGACGACGTCGCCCGTGTGGCGGCGGCAATCCGCGAGGACGGAGTTGAGGCAGTCGCCATCCTCTTTTTGAATTCTTACGCCAACCCGTTGCACGAAGTGGAATGCGTCCGTCTGCTAACTGCCGAGCTGCCCGGGTTGACGATTTGCAGCAGCCACGAGATTTCCGGTCTCTGGCGCGAATTTGAGCGGTCGAATACCGTAGTGTTGAACGCCTACGTGAAGCCCATCATCGCGCGATACTTCCAGCGGCTCGAGAACAAGCTTATCGAAGGCGCGGTCCGATGCGCCCACTATGCAATGTTATCAAACGGCGGCGTATCCTCGTTTCGACAGGCGGCCGCATCGCCGCTGAATCTCGTCGAGTCCGGCCCCTCGGGTGGGATTGCAGGGGCGGTCCGGATCGGCGAGATTTTGGATGAACCGAATGTTCTGGCATTCGATGTCGGCGGAACTACGGCTAAGTGTTCGGTCATCGTCGACGGCAAAGCGCGTGTCTTTTCAGAATATAAGTTGGAATGGAGCCGCACTTCACCAGGCTATCCGGTGCAGGTTCCCGTGGTGGACATCGTCGAAATAGGGGCTGGCGGCGGCTCGATTGCGCGTGTCGACAAATTTGGCGCACTTAAGGTAGGACCAGAGAGCGCCGGCTCGAAGCCTGGGCCGGTTTGTTACGGCCTTGGAGGCAGCGAGCCGACTGTTACAGATGCCAAACTCTTGACTGGCGTGATTGCTCCGCAAGCCTTTGCGGGAGGTAAGATTCGGCTTGATGTTGAAGCAGCCCGTTTAGCTATGGATGTTCTGGGAAAGAAGTTGGGCCTTGGAGTTGACGAGACGGCCCAAGCGATAATTGACATTGCCGAAGCCAACATGATCAACGCGCTTAAGTTGGTGACGATCCAGCGCGGTTACGACCCGCGCGACTTCACCTTGGTTGTGACCGGCGGCATGGGACCACTTTTTGCTGCCAGTCTCGGTCGTGAGCTGAACGCCAAGCGGGTGGTCATCCCGCCACACGCGGGGATATTTTCGGCTTGGGGGATGCTGGCGGCCAAGCCGAGGGTTGACTTGCGCAAGACTTGGTTTCGTGAGCTTAGCGCCGATACGATCCCCGAGATCGAGGATGAGGCCGCCGAAATGCGGCGCGCGGCGATCGATTATTTCGGCAAGGATCGCCCCGAGAACCTCAGCTATAGCCTAGCGCTGCAGCTGAGATACCGCGGCCAGGAACACTCGGTCGCTACTGCGCTAGACGGCGACCTTGGTCTAGAGATGATCGCGACGCGCTTCCATGCGGCTCACAAACAAGCGTACTCCTTCGATCTGCCGGATACCTCAATCGAGATCACAGGCATAAATATGACTGCCGAAATGGAAAGCCCAGTGATCTCGGCTCCGATGATCAACTCTGCCGGACTAACACTAGAGAGCGCACGCCGAGAGAGCCGTCCGGTGTTTCGTTGCGCTGGCGATGGCTGGGCCGAGTGCGTTGTGTTTGATCGCGATCGACTTCCGCCGGGTGCTTTGGTTGACGGCCCAGCACTGGTTGAGGAGCCGACATCTACCACGCTGATCTTGCAAGGACAGATGGCTCATCGCAATGACCGGGGTCTCCTCATCATACATGAGAAGGAAGAGCATTGATGGCCGTTGCGATCGGACTCCACGGGCTCGGACGTCGCTTCGGTGATGTGACCGCTCTTACGCCGCTTGACCTCGACATCAGAGCGGGCGAGTTCTTTACATTGCTCGGATCGTCCGGTTCCGGCAAGAGTACCCTGCTGAAGATCATCGGCGGGTTTGACCATCCGACAACGGGGCGCGTCACCTTTGTAAGCGGGAAGCTGATGCCGTTCAGGGCGTGTAGTTCCAGGGCATGAGGGCGTCGATTTCGGCGCTTGGCCATTGGTTGGCGATGCGCTCGAGGGTCTGTGTCAGCCAGGCTGCGGGGTCCACGTTGTTCATTTTGCAGGTCTGCAGGAGGGTGGCGATGGTGGCCCATGTGCGGCCGCCGCCGTCCGATCCGGCGAAGAGGCTGTTCTTGCGGGTGATGGTCTGGGGCCGGATGGCGCGCTCGACGATGTTGGAGTCGAGTTCGATCAGGCCGTCGGTCAGGAAGCGCTCGAAAATGTCGCACCGGGCGCTGGCGTAGCGGATGGCTTCGGCCAGCTTCGATTTGCCCGAGATGCGCGGCAGGGTCTGTTGCCAGAGGGCGAACAGCTCGGCGACGATGGGCGCGGAGATGGCCTGTCGCGCGGCGGCGCGGGCCTCGGGGCTCTGGCCGCGCACCTCGGCTTCGAGTTTCCACAGATCGGCCATGCGCTCGACCGTGGTGGTGGCGACCTGGCTGTCCCCCGCGGTGTGGAGCTCAAAGAAGCGCCGCCGGCTATGGGCCCAACATCCAGCGAGGCGCGGGCCATCATTGCCCCCGTCCTTGCGGACGAGCTGATTGTAGGCGGCATAGCCGTCGACCTGAAGAATGCCGCCATACCCGCCGAGATGCCGACGAACGCATTCTCCGGATCGGCTGTCCTCGAAGCGATAGGCCACCATGGGCGGCCCGCTGCCGCCGAAGGTGCTGTCGTCGCGGGCATAGGCCCAGAGCCAGGCCTTCTTCACAGCGCCGGTGCCGGGCGCGAGGGTCGGCAGGCTGGTCTCATCGGCGAAGACGCGCGGTCCCTTCAGGATCTCGCCCAGCACATGCGCGGCGAGGATCTCCAACTCGAAGCCGACCCGGCCCATCCATTGCGCCATCAGCCGCCGGTCGATTTCTACGCCGTCACGGGCATAAATCCCCTCCTGCCGGAACAGCGGCAGGCCGTCGGCATATTTGGAGACCGCGATCTGGGCCAGCAGCGCCTCGGTCGGCAGGCCGCTTTCGATGATGTGGGCCGGCGCAAGCGCCTGGATGACACCGTCCCAGCCCTTGAGCGCGTATTTCGGGCGGCGGGTCACGATGACACGGAACTTCGCCGGGATGACGTCCAGCCGCTCGGAGATGTCTTCCCCGATCAGCACCTTCTGCTTGCCCGCGTGTTCCGGCAGGTCCTCGGGCTCGATCACCACCTCGACCCGCTCGAGATGGGGCGGGAAGCCCTTGCGCGGCCGCGGAGCCCGCTTCTCGCCCGGGGCCCGGCCTTGGCCTGTCTGCGCCTTCAGCGCCGCGATGCCGGTCTCGATCTCCTCGAAGACGAAGGCCTGCTGCGCCTCTTCGTCAGCACCAGCCCCAGCGGTGCCAAGCTTCTCGGAGCGCCGCCCGAACCGAGCCCGGTCATAGGCCTTCAGGATCTGCATCAGCCGCTTGATCCGCGCGTCGGCATCAAGGCTGCGCGCCTTCAGGGCAGCATTCTCGTCCTCCAGCACGGCCGTCTTCTCCGCCATGGCGCGGACCATGGCCTTGAGCAGGTCCATGTCATCGGGCAGGGAAAGATCATCGGTGCGCATGCCGCACAGGATAGCACGGCCCGCCGCGCCATGCCTCAGGCGATCGACATTCCGGGCTGGGGTGATTCACTTTGCCGCAGGCTGGTTATCCAGCAAATACAGGCGCTTTTACCACTACGGGGCGAACCCGTTTCCAATCCAAACCGTCGAGCAACGCCATGAGCTGGGCATGGTTGAGTTGCACCCGGACAGGCCCGATCCGCGGCCAGCAGAACGAGGATTTCTCGAGCCGCTTGGCAAAGAGGCAGATCCCGCTGCCATCCCACCAGACAATCTTGATCCGGTCAGCCCGCTTCGCCCGGAACACGTAAAGCGCCCCGCTGAACGGGTCACTGCCAGCATCGCGCACCAGCGACAGCAGGCTGTCAGGCCCCTTGCGGAAGTCTACCGGCTGGCTGGCCAGATAGACCTTCACACCCGACGGCATCATGCCGAGCGCACCGCACGAAGGATCCGGCGCAACGCAGCCTCGCTGAGGTCCGGGCCGACGCGGATCATCACCTCGCCCACCACGATCTCCACCACGGGCGCTGGCGCACCCGCCGGGGCGTCTGCGTTCTGCTTCTTCAGGAAGGCCTTACGCCATCCGAACAGCTGCGGCGGCGAAATCCCCAGGCGGCGCGCCAACGCCGAAACATTCACACCTGGCTCCAGCGCCGCCGCGACGGCTTGGGCCTTGAACTCATCCGACCACCGGCGGCGCTCCCCAACCGGAGCTCCGTCGAAACGCTCGATCACAGCCTCGACCAACTGTAAGCTACCAGTCGCAGGCATAGGCGTAGAACTAGTCGTAGACATGGAACCCCGGCGTCAGACCAACGCCACCAGCCTATCCCGGACCGGCAACGCCGCTAACCCACGGGGTCTCCTTGCCGCTTACTCACCTTTGACGGCGCGGACGTAACCAACGTTCCGGCAAACAAGCGGCATTGCAACACCGTTTTCCAAGATCTTGCGCTGTTTCCACATATGACGGTCGAGCAGAACGTGTCCTACGGCCTGCGGGTACGAGGTGAGAACCGCACTGCTTGCATACGGAAAGTCCAAGATGCGCTGAAAATGGTGGAGCTTGACGGCTTTCAAAGCCGGGGTATCACAGCTCTTTCCGGCGGTCAGCGACAGCGGGTTGCACTCGCCCGGTCGCTAGTGATGGAGCCCGGGATCCTGTTGCTCGACGAGCCGCTCACGGGCCTCGACGAACGCTTGCGCCAGCAGATGCGCGACGAATTCGGTCGGCTGCACAAGAAGACCGGGGCAACCTTCGTCCTAGTAACGCAGGGAGTGGGCAAAACTTGGGGGTCATGCGGCTGCTCTTTGGTAGGCTCCGGTTAGCCGACCGTCGAGAACGGCGGCGCGGACAACAGCCACGCGGTGGGCTCCATTGGGCGACCATCTCATGCGGCGGCGCTTGCCCATGCGGGTGTTCCCGATGTCGTCCACGCAGCCCTCTGCCCGGGATGAAGAAATCGGAAAACCCGTGCGGTACCGCCGACCATAGTCGGTCAGGCTGTCCATGTTGTTCGCAAGGTAGGAATAGAGGTCCCGGCACCGGGCTTGCACGCGTCGGGCTGCTTCAGCCGCCATGCGATCATCTGTATTCAGCCGCGTGCAATCGACGATCAACCATTGCAGACTGGTCGTGGCCGTTAGAACTTTCCCATGCCAAAGGTACCATCGCAGTGTTTCGGCCGGACGTTTGAACAACACTGGAATGCCGGAGAAACCCCTGCTCTGCAGCAGGCCTTTTACGGCGTTCTCGACGTGCTGAATACGCATCGAGATATGCCACCAGTCGAGGATGTGGCGGACCTTTCCATCGACGGCATTGCGGACGAGGTTTGGCAGGGCTGGTTCCCCGTCCGAAATTACCGTGACGGTTTGTTCGTGATCCCAACCGAGAGCCCTCAAGTGCTGGCGAAGCTGACTGGCAGGTGACAGGACCGCCTGTTGCACCAAGCCGAAGCGACGGCACCTATCGTGGCCTTCAATTTTACCGACCACAACATCGAGGTGTCGCTTCTGATATTCCGGCCTGCATCGGATATGCGCACCGTCCAGGAAAACCGTCAGCGCAGGCGCCTCTTCGGCGGCTGAAGGAACCAGCGGCTCATTCTGCTCGCTGTCGCAGATTTCCCGGGCAACTTTGCCCAGTCGATTGCGCACCGATGTGTTCACCTGCTTCGCGCAAGGCAGAAAGGTTTCCAGAATACGCACCGCTTCCCGAAAGGAATGACGCGCTCCAAGTTCGGCTTGAAGGCGTCGCAGTTCCGGGGTCGATCGATCCGGGAAAAAGTGAGCGAGAGGCGAAAGCGGTCCGCCCAAGACAACATCGGATTTTGCATTGCAGGCGCAACGCCGAATGCGCGGCGCTTTGACCTCGAACCTGCCGAAGAGTGTGTCGAGCACCCGCGACCGATAATCATGTATAGCCCGGACCCCGTCGCAGTCCGGGCAGATCCGGCTGGCTTCGGAAATTTCCTCGATCTGGTCGTGCAGGATCGCACTTTGCAATTGCCCCAGGATCGTCTTCGCATCTTCGAGCAACAACCCGAACCCCTCAGGCTGCGTGCGTCGAAACGGGCGGGACAAACGGCCGAGACGATGCCTCTTTGTGGTTCCGTTCTCAAAGGTCGTCTCGACAATAATCCGCACTTCCATGGCAGTTCCCTTCTCAATGAACCACCAACATACACAGACACCCCCAAGTTTTGCCCACTCCCCACAGCGAACCAGGAAATCCAGCCCACGGCGCGTCAGGGCGCTCTCAAGCGCATATCGGGGCGTGACCGCATAATCCATGCTCACCGGAGCCGCCAAGGCAAACACGACACCATCGACAAGGCTCTGGTGGTTGCACACCACGATGCAGGGCCTCGACCGGATCAGTTCAGCTTGCGGCGTGAACGTCACCTCGACGCGAAGCAGTAGCAGAAATAGCCGACGCCAATTCATTTATCCGCTTTCCTACATCCCCTCACGCTGGCCGAAATTGTCGGACCAGGTTGCCAGTTGACCGGCTCATAGAGCGCCAGCCAGCGCTCTATGGCCGCGCGGCCCTTCGACGGGCCATATCGGGAAACGCCCTTTTGCAACTCGCGAACAGCCCAATAGATCGCGTCCTCCATTGAGGACGCGAAATGGCCCCACTTCGGACCAACCCGGTATCCGCTACCTCCAAGTTCGATGCTGAAGGCAGTCGCCCACATCCAATAGCTCTCATGCGGATGAATCTCGATCCTCGCGAGATCGTGCTGTTTCTGGCGCGGGTGGGAAAGGCGCAGGACCGTGTGAATGCGCTCTGTGATGACCATCCCATCAGGATCGACCGCGCGAAAGAGTGGCGCGGGCCGGAACAAATCGAACATGGAAAGTTGAGCATCCGCAGCCATCATCCCCTTCGCCCCCCTTCATCAATTCGAGCGGGTGTCCACTCGCGCAACACAGCCAGCTTGCCGGTCGCAGTTGCGTATGGTCGGAATTTTCCGCGTGTAGATCGTCAGCGCATTGGTGCCATCGGCCTTCTGCTCGATGCGAACGGCATCACCCAAGATGGTCAGACTCTGCGCCATCCCTTGCAGGGCCTCCTGGACCTGGTTTTGCAGTTCGACGGCGTGGGTAAGCGCAGCGCGGTGCTGCTCGACCTCTTCGCTCGTCTGTCGCGAAAGCACTGACAGGCTCGCCTGTTGGTCCGAAATCTCGGCCGAGGCCGCTTTGACCTCGGCCACCAGCCGGGCGCCCCCGATTGAAAAATAGAGCGTAGGCACCAACAACAACACCGCGATGACGCCCGCCGCCGCCAGGCCATAGGACAACTTTTTGATGAGGGCATCCTTACTGGCTCCCTGCTCGTCCAGTTGGGCCTGCGCTGCATCGAGCTTCTTCTGGAACAGCTTTACCACCTCGACCGCTGCGGCCAGGTCGCGGCCGGTTTCCTCGACCAGCACATCTTTGCTTTCCCGCGCGACCTTCTGGAAATCCACCAGTTTCTCATTGAGATTCCGGCGCACGGTGTCTGCGCTTGCCTCAAGTGCCTTCACATCATCCGCGAGTTCAGATTGTTTTTCAGATACCAACAGCGCAGCGCGCTCCTGGAAGCTGCTGAAGCGCGTCTCCAGTCCTTGATCCACTTTTCCCATGGCGTCCGCGACGTGACGCTGTGCAGCGTCGTGGATGGCCTGCTCAACCCCTGGAGCGAGCTTTTCGGATTGCGCCCTGGCTTCAGCCCGCAGGCGGGCCACGCCTTCCTTCACGGTATCTTCCAGTTCGACAATCTTGGGATCATCGATCCGGCCAAACCCCTCGCCAAACGCCGGGCCGGACAGCACCACCGGCCTTTTTGCCTTCTGTGCAAGATCCTCGCTCTCACCGACATACCGCACCGTCAGCGCTTGAGGATCTTCCTTGGCGACTTCAAAACCGATCTTGCCCAGGTCCGCAATTACCTCACGGCGCGACCGCAGTTCGCCCGCCATCACAGCGTCCTCGACATAGGCTGTCAGCGCCGAACGGAGACCCTTATTCGGCCCCCGTTCGGCCAGGTGAAAATCCGGCCGGATGCCCGACCGATAGCGCGGGAAGGGGTCTTTCAGGCCGAAGGTGAGTGCCTGCACACGAGTCCAAAGCTCGGATCGATCGATCATTGCCCTGGGCACAGGCAACAGGGCCTGATCGGCCTTATTCCACAGAGGAAGGAAGAAGCGCAGCTCGTGCGCTGCACCCCAATTTAGGTGATGCCACAGGATTTCATAATGCTCATGTCGCGCATAGCCAGGCAGAAAATCGGATTCCCAGCGTTCGGCCATGCGGCGAAGAAAGATGTCATCATCCTCTTCGCCACCAGAAAAGACGATTGCGCCCAGCAGGGCGCGCGGCTGGCCTTGAATGGCCGACTGGACCGCCTTTGCGCCGGTTCTCTTGTAAGCCGCCTCGACAGCCGCTTGACGGCCGATCAGTTCGGCCACCCTCGGGGCGTCCTTCCGGTCGAGGAAGCCCGTTTCATCGAGCGTTGTGGCATCACGGGGCACATCGTTGAAGCGAAGAAGCATGTCTCTGTTCCTGGAAATCAGTTATCTGGCGCGGGCATCAGCTCGCGGTAATAGGCAAGACCGACATTGGTGATCCCATACCCTGCCCCTGCGACCTCCCCATCTTCGGTGAACAGACCGCACCGGAACTGGCAGTAGCCCCGCTGTGCCAGGTCGCGCAAAAGCCCTCGGGCCATCTCTTTTGGCAACCACTCATTGGTGAAGGTTCGGATCGGGAAGAACGTCTCTGTGTGTCCGAAGGAACCACCACGCTCTGCCATCGTCTGAAGAATATGACGGTCGAAGAACCGCCGCGCCTCGGGATAGCTGTCGCTCATGGTTGGGCCTCAACTCGGCAAGGGGTCGAGACGAGCGCGGTCGTGCTCCGCGAGTGTGAACACCTGGCTCGCTACCGAGACCGTAGGTGGGAACAGCGTCACCGTTCGGATCGTCACAAGGGAGAAGCGCCCATCATCAAGCTCCCTGATCTCGTCACCAGCTCGCAAGGCAATTGCTGCCTTTCGAGGTCCGGCGATCTGACCCGTCATGGGCGAAACACAAACGTATCGCATATCCTGTCCTTTCCTATGCAGCGTGCTCGCGCGGCGGTCGGCCGATGACCTGCCGCAGGAAATCCAGCTCGATGAAGTGGTCCGCCTGCCGCCGCAGGTCGTCTGAAACCATGGTCGGCTGGGTCAACATTGTCGAAACGACCGTCACGCGGACGCCCTGGCGCTGCAACGCCTCGACCAGCGGCCGGAAATCGCCATCGCCAGAAAACAAGACTGCATGTTCGATCCGGGGAGCCAGTTCCAGGGCATCCACCGTCAGCTCGACATCCATGTTTCCCTTGATTTTCCGTCGCCCGAACCCATCCGTATATTCACGAGCTGGCTTCGAGATCAGAGTGTATCCATTATATACCAGCCAATCGGTCAGCGGCCGAAGAGCCGAATAGTCGTCATTCTCCAAGATCGCGGTGTAATAGTAGGCGCGGATCATTTTGCCGCAGCGTCCAAACTCCTGACGCAATAGCCTAAAGTCGATGTCAAACCCCAATCCCTTGGCAGCGCCATAAAGATTGGCCCCGTCGATGAACAATGCTGTCCGCTCGCCCCTGAAAAACAAATCACTCAGCTCGAAGCGGTTGCTGCTCCTTTTCGCGTGTTCATTCATATTTCGCCCTCAAAGGTGTTCTGATTGTCCGGCGCTACGGCCCGCGTCGGGGCCGCAGCTGCGAGAAAATCAGTGTGCAGGCGTGAAGCAGCTATCCTCGATCCACTGCCCCCCGGCATCCACGCAGCCTTGGATTTTGCTCCTGCGGCGCTCACGGGAAGCGGCATAGGTCGCATCGAGCGCCTCACGTTCACGCGCCCAATGCGCCTCCTGCTCGCGCTCTGTTTCGGCAATCTGCTCCCCCCAAGCCGGAAGCCAATCCATCAGGGCATAGCCCCAAAATATCGTCATGAAAGCGCCGCCCATGAAAGCCCGCACAGCACTGGAAAGGTTCGGACCCAACTTGAGCAACTGCCAGAACCCCATGAGCGCAATGAGCAACGAGCATGTCGCAGCCAGCCCCGCGATGGCATACCCGACCCACAGAAAGATCGATGGGAAAATCATGGCCCCTCCAACGCTTCGATCTTGCTGGGCTGGAACCCGGCCCAATGCTTATCTTCCGCAACCACGACAGGGGCTTGCCGGTAGCCCAACGTGACCACGAAAGCATAAGCCTCCGCATCCTCGGTCAGGTCGATCAGTTCGTATGGAATGCCCTTCGCCTCCAAGGCTCGCGTGGTAGCGGTGCATTGCACACAGTTGGGCTTGCTATAAACGGTCACAGTCATTTTCCCTCAATCCATGTCCTCATTGTCGATCACGACATCTTCGTCATCTTCGTCCTCATCATCAGCAACACCTGCTGCCCTCGCCCTGGCTCGATCTTCGGCCATCTGCTTACGCACAGCGTCCAGCAGCCGCTGCACTTCGGTCTTGGCCTTTTCAAGCTCGGTTTCGTCGTCGCCAATGGCGAGAACCATGTAGGAAAGCGAGGTTTTAAGATCGTCCTCGGCATGGCCGAGGATCTGGGCAAAGAAGGCCGACTTGGTTTTCCGCAGTGCCCCAAAGCGAGCATAGGCCAGCTCGGCATATAGTGCCCGGAGCCACTTGACCGACAGCTTGCCCAGCACTTCGTCAGTCATGCCTTCGATTTGGCTGAGCGAGCCGCGCAGCTGGCCGTTAAACCGCCCGCTCTCGCCCGCATTGAGATCCACATAGTCGAAGTTCTGCCAGCGCTCACCCAGCTTCGAGGCGCGGATCTCTTCCATCGCCTTGAGCACCATCGGAACCGTGTCCACCTTCCCGGCCGGAATGACAGGAATCCGGTAGCTGACGCCGTGCATCGAGCCTTCGGCTTCGCGGGTCTTGGCCTGTCCCTCAAATTCCAGAACGTATTTCAGGCGGGCCGTGCCCTTCGGCAGCTTTTCCACCACCGGGCGAAAAACGCCAGTCTTCACGACCTCGATAAACCGCCGACCCGTCAGGGCCATAACCCCTAGCGCCTTCTGGCGCATATCCGTGCTTTGCAGCCATTCAACGAAAGCCGCAACCAGCTCATCCGGGTTTCGGATCAGCACAAGATTTTCAGCCCGCGATTTTACGGCCCTGTTGTAATCACGGGTCAGCGTCTCTGTCATACCATCTGGGAAGGTAATCACTTCGAGCACCTTGCCTTCCAAAGCACGGCGCGGATCGTCAGCTGGCAGGCTGGCGAACCATTCCTTGATCGAATTGCGGAACTTGACGATGTAGAGCTTGCGAGACCCGAGGGTCTTATCCGCGAACTCTTCCTGCTTGGCGTTCCACGAGGCGGTCAGCCGCCCTTGCCAGCCCTGCTGGCCAACCATCACTTCAACGTGCTGGGTGAACTCTGCGATTTTCTTCGCGAGAGGGTAACGTCCACGGCCCATATCCCAAACCTCCTGGTGCGACTGTTCAGGTAAATATAAAACAGCCTTCACCACCTGGCAAGGTATATTTGCGGTATATATCATAATTACCTTACAACCCGCACATAAGCATCCGGGTAGCCAGATCGACGTGCCCACGCAGCCAGCGTGTCAGCCCTGTTGCGCTCCGTTTCCGGCATCAGGACCAGGTGCAGTGCCCCTTCGCGGCCGATCACAGCAATAAGCCCTGCTGCCTTGATCCGTTCGACATGTGTGTTGGCACTTTCGCGGCGTTGGAATGCACCGACTTGGGCATATCGCGCACCGGCGCGCGCTGGGCTTGCAGTATTGTTACCAAGGAAGGAGCCTGCATCCAGCACCCGCGACAGGTGCTTAGGCTCTGGCAGCTTGTCCCACTCCATACCCTGGGCCTGCGCGACGGCAGGGGCCAACGTGAGCAGCACAGACGCAGCCAGGAGAGAATGCCGGATCATGGTCATCACCCTTTCTTCCTCGTGGTTTTCCGCCCTTTTCCACCACTTGCCTTCCCCGATTTGCTTCCGTTCGCGTCTATCCATTTGGAAAGCAAAGCCTTCGACTTCATGGCTTCGGGAGGAACGTCGATTCCCTTCGCCTGGGCGATTCTTTCGGCCGCGTTGATCTGCGCGGGCGTGGCTGTGTCGTCGCGATCCTTCTGCGGCGCGTTCTGCGCATTCGCATCGATCCACGCAGACAGCTTCCTGCGATCTGCGGCAACATCATCGGGCAGCGCCGTGCCCATCGCCTCGGCAATCTTTCGGGCAAAGTTAAGTTGAGGTTCTGACGGCTGGTTGCCTTCCGGCATCGGCCCGAGGAAATCCTTGCAGATCCTGGCATCCGAGGTCGCGCCGGTCGGCAATCGGACCCCCTCACGCTTGGCCTTAGCCCGCGCTGCGGCCAGCAGCTTCGGGCTGGGTGGCTGCTTCACGTCTACCTTCAGCGCCCCTTCGCCGTTAGCGCGGCGCTTCATTGCATCCAGCAGCTTCTGGGCTTTCAGCAGGATGTCATCAATCACCTGACGCGGATCGGCTTCGCCCCGCAGGATCGCATCGAGAGCCATTTCCATTTCGGCAGTTGCCGCAGGATCGAGCCATTCCGGGCACTCTTTCATCAGCTCGCCATACAGGCCCAGCGCCAACGGCGATGCAGTCAGCTTGCCTTTGTTAGAGACAAGAAATCCCTGCTTGATAAGCCCAGCGATGATGCTGTCCCTCGTTGCCGGGGTGCCGATCCCCTTTGCCTCTTTCAGGCGCTCGGCCATGGCCGGATCATCCGCAAACCGCCACGCCTCCTGCATCGCCTTAATCAGGGAGCCTTCGGTGTAGAACGAGGGCGGTTTCGTCACCTTGGCATCAAGCCCAGCGTCCTGGGCGGTTGCCTGCGCACCGTCTGCCCATTGCGGCAGAGCGGGATATTCTTCGCCGTCTTCCTCCTGCTCGGCCGCGCTCGCCCCCATGGCCTCGCGCCAGCCTGCCACCTTCTCGACAATCCCCACGGCCGAGAACTTCCGCTCACCAGCGGACATGGAAATCTCGGTGCGATCATAGATCCTGTCCGGCCCTACCGCTGCCAAATAGGTCCGAGCGATATAGTCGAACAACCGCCCCTCATCGGTGCTCAGCCGGTCGTAAATCGCCTCCCAATCATTGACGGTCTTGATGTTGGGCACGATGGCATGGTGCGACGATCCTTCGAGAGCCTTATCCGAGAAGTGCCCGGCTTTTCCCTTGCGGATTACGGGTGTCTGGTAGCTCACGCCGAGCTTACCCAGACCCGATAACCCAGCCAGCATGGCAGGGGCATTCGCGATCTCGACCTCCGGCAGATAGCGGTTCTCGGCCCGTGGGTAGGTCGTGATCTTGTGCGTCTCGTAGAGTGCCTGGGCCACGTCGAGGGTCTTCTTTGCCGTCCAGCCCCAGCGCGAGGCCCGAATTTGAAGCGTCGGAAGATCGTTGAGCTTCGGCGGGGCCTGACGCTTTTCCTCCCGCGAAACCGACACCGGGCCGGACCAGTTGCGCACCCCACCAATGATGGTCTCGGCTTCCGATTGATCGAACAGCCGGTCTTCTTCGCCGGGCTTGTGCGTCAGATGAACCGTATCGCCTCCATGGGCGACATCGAGCCAGAGATCCCAATACGAACGCGGCGTGAAACCATCGATCTCGATTTGCCGCTTGCAGACAATTGCCATGGTGGGCGTCTTGACGCGCCCCATTCCCACGGCCCCCCTCATTCCGTCAGGCTTGAGCACCACCGTCGCGGCGCGGGTGGCCGACAGATTTGCGATCTGATCGACCTGCGCCCGTGCCACAGCGGCCTGGTAGAGCCGGAGGTATTCCTTGTTCGGCCGCAGGTTGGCAAAAGCCTCACGCAACGAGGCTTCGTCCTCTGCATTGAACATCGCCCGATAGACCTCACCCCGAAATTTCAGATAACGGGTCAGGTTTTCCCCGATTGCCTGACCTTCACGGTCGCAGTCGGTGGCGATGATGACGCGCTGCGCGTCCTTCAACTCGTTGCGAATCTCGCGCAAGAGCTTATCCTTGCCGCCCGTGCGATCCTCCGCAAAGGGATAGAAGCCGCTCTCCGGCCGGAGCAGATCGCAGCTCCATTTCTTCCATTCCGGGTTGACCTCTTCGGGGTCTGCCAGGCGGATGATGTGCCCCCGTAGGCCGATCACCCGACCAAAGCGGTTGCCGACCGCAGCCTGCACGTTGCGGGCCTGGGACGGCTTTTCGCACAGCACGATGGATTTCATGGTGTCGCCCCTGTTCTAGAACGGAATTTCGTCGTCGTAGTAATCGTGCTGATCGAGGGGGTTCTTTCCGTCGATGGGCGGGCCGTCAGGAACATTGCCAGCAGCGTTCTTGCTCTTGCCTCCTGACTTGCCCTTGGAGCTGCCGCCCTGCGGCCCGCCCTGCGTCTGGCGACTGGCGCGATCCGCACCCTCGTCGCCATTGCCCCCGTCCCCGGCCCTTCCGGTATCCAGGAAGTGCAGCTTCCCTCCAATCGGGACCAATACACCCCGGAAATAGTTGACCTTGCCGGTCTGGTCGTCGCGCTTGCTGCTTTCGACGTTCTCACCCTCGACATAGACCGGCATCCCTTTGCGCAGCCGATCCCGGCCATGCTGGATGCGATAGCGGTCGAATGTCGTGACGTTGTGCCCGGTCGTTCGTTCCTGCCACTGGCCGTTCTCGTCCTTATAGCTTTTGCTCGTGAGGACGCGGACCCGCATGTATTCGCGGCCATTCGGCGCCGTCGCGAAGACCGGATCATCTGCCAGTCGGCCCATCAGGCGGGTTTCGTTGATGTTGAGCATTCGCAGGAACTCCTTGGATCGGTTGACGGCTTGCAGAGTATCCCACTCTAGGCCATATTTCAATCTAAATACAAGTTGTCAATTTATGGATGAGAGAGCATCAAATGCCATCCTTCGAGAGCTATACGCATCAGGATTTGCTGCGCATCGTGCTGGCAGACGGCACCGTCATGCAGGGCAACTACCAGCACATTGCAGGAATGAACTTCCTCCATGTCCGCGACGGCTCGCCCATGGGGCGTGTTGAAGGCCCACTTGATCTCCAACTCGTGGATGAAATCCGTCTGCTTGCCACGAAAGACGAGATCAATGCAGAGAAGAAAGCCAGGCTACGCGGAGATCCATTCCCCGGCCGTGCCCCCCGCACCCGAGACGACTACGAGTATCGCCTGGGCCTGCTGGCACGGGCCATTGCAGCCGAGGCGAACAAGAAGCGCCGAGACGAGTTGATCTACCAGTTCAACGATCTGGGCGACGAAATCCGGTTGGCTCAGTCGAAGCGCGCCTGGTTGCTGGCTGAAGGCCGGTTCTCGCTGATCTCGAACGCCCCGCCGACCATGCGCGACCTGTGGATCGCGGATGTCGCATCGCCCTCGCTTTTCAAACGGCCGAGACCGCAAGACTTCGATCCCGCTCCGGCCGAGCGCCGCAAGCGCGTCCCTCTGCCGGAAGACGTGCTCGCAGAAAAGCGCTCGATCCCGAACATGCTGGCGGCGCTGCGGGCTGCGGGCTTCAAGGCCCGGATCAGCCTTGCAGGCGATCCACCCCATGAACGGGCTGATATTCAGGTCGATCTTTCAGAGAACCGGCACCACCGTTTCATCCTGGAAGGCCGACGCCTGGACGCAGTTACCAACTGGCGGATGCTATGGGCCGGAAACCACACCGCTACGGGCCTGCGCCGCTATCGATCGATCACCCGCACCGACACCTACAGGCAGTTCATCGCGGTTGCACAGATCGCGAGAGAGGCGGTGTGAGATGGTGCAGGCCAGATCCTCCGCTCCGCTTTTCAAAGCAATCAGCGGCCGAGGCAGAACGTCCGATCCGGCGCTGCCATTTGGAAGCCTGCCGACCCAGAAGAGGCCAAAGAGCGACGAACGCCGCCCAGATGACTTCTATGCCACGCACCAGCCCGAGCCGATCAGGGGACTTCTGGCCCGCGACGGCGAGGTGATACGGGCTTGCGGGTCGGTTTGGGATTCGGCCTGCGGCGATGGTGCAATGGTGCGCGAAATCCGCGCAGCTGACATCCCGTGCTTCGCCTCTGATCTTGTTGATCGCGGCTGCGAGGGAGCGGTTATCTCCAATTTCTACACTTTTGGGGAAAGCCCAGCTCGGGCCATCATCACCAACCCACCCTATTGCGAGATCAATTCCCGAGACGGTCACGGCCGCTGGCTACGCCATACGCTCAACTTGCCGGGTTGGGATTACCTGGCCCTGCTGCTGTCTTGGGATTGGCCCGCTGCACGGTCCAACGGGCTGGGCAAGCTGCTTGAATCCCACCCTTTCAGCTACTGCTACCTCATGCGTTGGAAGATCGACTTCACGGGCGAGGGCGCACCACCCCAGCGGAATGCCTGGTTCATCTGGCGGCGCGGCTGGAACGAAGTGCCGATGCAGATGCGCTTCATGGACAAGAGCGACGGAGACGCGCTGCGCCAGGAAAGCCTATTCTGATGCCCGCATACCGTTCTCCCGAGGAAGCCGAGATCCGCAAGCCTGTCGTCGCCCGGCTGCGTGAGCTTATGCCCGGCGCGCGGATCATCCACGAGATTCAGAGCGCCTGCCAAGGTCCGACGCGCATCGACGTGCTGGCCGTCTCGACCGACCGCATCGCCGCCGTCGAGATCAAGAGCAGCAAGGATAAGCTGGACCGACTTCCTGCCCAACTCTCGGCAATGTGCGGTTGCGCGCACCATCCCATAGTCGCCCTGCATCGCAAGTTTTTCGAGATCAAAGAGACGCCGAACGCTGGCACCTGGATCAACGCGCCGGAGGAAGCTGGCCACGGCGTGATCTGGGGCTTTGATCTACCGCAGCTCACAAGCGCCGAGCAGTATCTCCGCCACGAGCTACAAGACCGCTGGCGGAAATGGATGGCTTGCCCGCCTCCTGGAGCCATTGACATGCTTTGGCGCGACGAGTTGCGCGAGATCGCTTCGCGCCGCGCCCTGCACCGCGCCACGTCACGGCTCACCATTCCAGAACTTATCGACGTGCTGACCTGGCACATGACCGGCGCGGAAATCACCAAAGAAGTCTGCGCCGCGCTGCGCGCCCGGAAATGCGTCGAGGCCGATCCACCTATTGAAACCGACACGCCCGATCCAGGCCCCGGCCATGATCGCGTCTCTCGACAATCCCAAGGGGTTCTATTGTGACCAGCCTGAAAACTCTTGCCCTCGCCATCATAGCCTGCGGAGGCGGCATCGCAGCTGGCAGCACCGTTCACAGCGAGCAGTGGCTATTCGGGCCTCTGGGCCTGCTGTGCATTGCCCTCGCCTTCACCCAGGCCAAATGCGCCCGGACGGCCGCGCTGATCGGCTGGACAGGCGGTGCCTTCTATTTCGCTGCTGCGCTTCCCTTCTTGCTCACAGGATATGCCTCTATCGGCCTGACCGGCCTGCAACCGACCATCGGCGTGATCGCCCTTTATCTGCTTCTCTCGATCTGGTGGCCTGTCGCGTTCGCCCTCGCTCACCGGATGGGTAAAAGCCCACTCACCCTCTCGATCCTCTGGGCCGTCGCGGAGCTTCTGCGCAGCCAGGTGTTCCCGTCGATACCCGTGGCGCAGATCGCCTCGATCTGGTCGCAGATGCCCATCGTCCAACTCACCCATGTTCTGACTGTCGAGTTGGTCGGGGGTCTCACGCTGGCTATATGCGTGGCCGCTGCCTTTGACCTGGCACAGCGCCAGGTGCCCTATGGCAGCACTGTCCTGCTGCTGATCGCGACCGGCGTGGGAGCCAGCATGATGAACACGCCCCGGCCGATGCCGGAAATGCCGCGGATCGCGACCATTGACACGGCGATCCCGCAACGCCTGCGCTGGGATTATGGCGCCCTCCCCGGTTATATGACCGATCTCACCAGCCGCACCCGTGCAGCTTTCGACGCCGGGACCAACCTCGTGATCTGGCCGGAAGCGGCTGTGCCCTATTTCCCGGACGAGCTGAAGGAGGCCCTGGCTGACGCCCGCCCTCCGACCGGGGCATACCTGGCCCTGGGAATGATGGTGCCCATCGAAAGCGATCCTGGCCGGTTCTGGAACAGCTTTGTCGTGCTCGATTCCGATCTGAAAGAAGTCGCCCGATACGACAAGCGCCGCCTCTTCCCCTTCGGAGAATATGTGCCCTTTGCCGAGCAGCTAGAACGCTGGTTCGGCCTGACCACCATAGCCACCAGCACGAATGCCATCGCACACGGTGACAGCGAGCCGCTGATGCGGCTTCCGGGCCTTCCAGGAGTCCTGGTCCCGGCAATCTGCTATGAAGGTTCGTTCGCTCTCTCACGCGCTGAGCGCGAGGCTCCAGGGGCCTACATCGTCAATATCAGCAATGATGCTTGGTGGGCCGGATCGAACGGGTCAAGGTTTGTCGAGCAGGAAGCGCGGCTCCGGGCCATCGAGGCGGGATTACCGCTGATCCGGGTGCCCAACATGCGCGAAGCCAAAGTGTTCGACGCGCATGGGGAGCAAGCTCAACTCCCCTGACTTCCTCCGCGAAGCGCTTTGGCGGCAGTCGATGGGCTGTCGCGTCACAGGCGAACAGGCCGATTAAGGGCGCACCCATAGACCATAAGTCGTAGCGCTCCCCACCAAGAGAACAAGCCGTGCCAGGCCCCCATGCAGGCTAGTTGTGTGAACATCTTCCAACGGCTGAAGCCCCGCGCCTCATATGCAGCTCGAAAGATAGCTTCGAGATCTTTTCTGGCAGCATCTCGTTTTGCCCACTGCGGTTTCATCTTCTTCCCCTCTCGTTGCGGCACGGGATCTTGCGTTCAGAACAGCCGCCGCCATTCCTCGGGTTGTGGCTTGGCCAACTGCATCGTCGTTCCGCCTTCGTCCTCGTCCCAATAGAACCAGCCCTGCGAGATCGCGCCATCATCGTATGCGACAGCCATTTCGATGCCGCCGCAGACGCCAACGATTGGCGTCCCATCGGTGGGCGCTTCTGAAATGGGACGATAGGTGTGCTTTGGCATCATTTTCCTCTCTTTGATGGCGGGCGAAGCCAGTAACCTTGGGGCTTCATCGTCAAGCCCCACAGTTTTGCCCTCTTGCGGATCGCAGCATCCGTCACGCTGAACATGACCGCGAGCTTGGTGATCGGCGCTTCGTCAATCAAGTTTTGCAGCTGTTCCGGCGTCACGGCCTTCCAATCCAGTTGGGGAAACTCCAGATCACGCTCTGCTGATGACAGCAGCGCCCGGCGCTTGCGGTCCCGCTCTTCTTCGCGCGAGGCTTCCGCAGCCAACTCGGCTTCCCGTGCAGCGCGAAGTCTCGCCGTGTTCGCTTCCCTCTCTGCCTGATGGGCCTGCCACCATTCCTTAAGGTCGGCCTCAATCTCGACCGGCGCATATTCCTGGTAATGCGGAACAACGAGCGCAAAGTGGTCGAAGACATACTTGTGTCCCCGCACAAAGATATTCGCCATTTCCTCGAACGTCGGCGGTCGCCCGAGGCTTTTCTGGTCACACGCCCCTGTTTCCACCAGAAAGTCCTCGCAGTTCAGAAAGCTCATGTTCGGCCCCAGCGAGGAAGAAGCGCGATGCCATTCCCACGGGAATGGCTGTCCGCGATCAGACCAGAACTCGCTTGTTACCCATTGTATGAGGCTGTCCTGAAATTCCCAGGATTGCCACCGCCAATCGGCCATATATGCACCACGGAACTCTTTCAGGGAGGCAAACATCAGCAGCCCGACCAGTTCCCTCGACGGACTTTCCTTTGTGGGTTTCCTGATAATCTCCGACAGGTATTTCAGGGTCTTCTCGGCCCCGACCTTGTGCATCCTATCGCCAACTGCAATTCGTCCATCCCGGAGAATGCTCTTGTGAATTTCGAGCGAACCTTGCGCGAGCTTCGAGCGCTGGACCCAGATCAAAGGCTCCAATTCAGCCATCCGCTCTGGGCGACCGACCAGGCCAATGTCCATATGCACCGGCTCGACCGCAGTAATATCGAACCCGACCCTATCTGCGGCCTCTTTCCATCTCGCATACCAGTCCATCAGAGCGACCTTTCCAAGGATTACTGGATGCGGCGGGGCCAAGCGGGGCACCGCTGGCCGGTCAAATCCTCATAATCTTTCTCAAGACGGTCGATCTTGAGGGACAGACCATCGCTCGGGCTGGACCAGTGAACGGCATCGAGCCGTTTGATCTCGGCCAGCAACTTGCTCGGGTCTTCACGCATCGGTGCCTCCATGGGTTGCAGAATTATGTGACACAACCTATGACATGGCGTCAATACAAAAGATAATGTCATACCCCTAATCCAGCGCCGCCCTGCCGATGCCGCTGCGGATATTCTTCATGGCCTGCTCCAGAGCGCGTTGGCGCAGACCCTGATCCGCGATCCCCCCTGCCTTGCTCCAGGACTCGGCCATGATGCCGCCCCGCGCGATCCGCGAACACAAGAAACCTATGGCGGCGAGCACATCTTCCCGGCACGGGTCGAGAACATGCGATTCGCGCACCGCGCGCTCGGCCGTGGCAAGACAGGCCGCAACGCGCTCCCGCACGACGATTTGCTCTGACCAGTCCCCACCAAAGGCTACATTCTTGAGCTGGTCTTTTCGCTCCATGGCAACCAAGTCCCTTCCTGTCTTGAGGGAACAAATATAGAACATTGACGCTTGCTTTGTCACGATGTCAGGTGCGCCCATGGGAGAGTTCAAGATTCTTTACTGCGACATGTCGGCCTTCTTCGCCTCGGTCGAACAGCACATGCACCCTGAGCTGCGAGGACGGCCCGTCGCGATCACGGCCGTCGATGCGAACAGTGGGGCATGTGTGGCCGCAAGCTACGAGGCCAAAGCGTTCGGCGTTAAAACCGGGACGCCGGTGTGGGAGGCACGGCGGCTCTGCCCCGGCATCACCCTGTTACCGTCGCGGCACCGCCTCTATGTCCGCTTCAACCTGAAAGTCGGGGCCATCCTGGACCAGATGGCCGAGGTTGAGCGTATCCGCTCCGTGGACGAGTTCCAAATCCGCCTCTCCGGCGAAGCCACCGAGGAAGCTGGTGCGTTTGCGCTGGTCCGCGCCATGAAGGACAGGCTTGCGCGAGAGATCGGCCCTACCATCAGGTTTTCGGCCGGGATCGGCCCCAATCACTTGTTGGCGAAAATTGCTGGTAAGCTCGAAAAACCGGACGGGTGCCAATGGCTTAGCCCTCGAAATATGCCGGATCGGCTCGCCCATCTGGCGATAGACGATCTGCCGGGCATCAGCAAAGGCATCAAGGCAAGGCTCTACGCCGCCCACGTCTGGGACATAGCCACCCTCTACCGCCTCGATCCGCGCCATGCCCGCGCCATTTGGCGCAGCGTCGAAGGTGAGCGGTTTGTTCGGGCGCTCCAGGGCGCTGACATACCGCTGGTTTCGACCGAGCGGCATGGGTATGGCAACAGCAAGATCCTCTCCCCTAGTTTCCGGGCGGTGCCGCAAGCCTATCTGGTCGGCCGCTGGCTGACAGAGAAAGCTGCCGCTCGCTTGCGCCGCGACGGCCGCGTGTCTTCGCGCTTCGGCCTGTCGGTCCAGCTCATGCCGCAAGGCATCTGGAGCCGTTCTATGAAATGCGAGGCCAGCCAAGATTCTGCCTATTTCCTGCATCTGCATCGCCAACTCTGGATACAGCTCTGGCGGCAGCTCCGCACGAGAACGGTGTTATCTGTCGGGGTTAACCTCGGGGACGTATCCCTGCTGGAAGAGCGGCCCGGCGACCTTTTTGCTCCGCTGAAACCGGCTACGCCTTCGGCTGGGGAGCGTGTGTCTGGCGTCGTGGACCTCATCAATAATCGGTTCGGTCCCGGCTCGATACACTACGGCGTCAACAGACCTCATCCAGGGTTCTTCGAGCGCGGATAAGACCGCACAAACGGCAGCTCGCCCGCGCTGCGAAGACTTCATCTATCGTAGCAGCGCGGGCGAGCGGGGAATCCAATTCTACGATCAGGCGTGGGTTGCCCGTAGGATAACCACAGCGGCGACGATGATAGCAGTAAAGACAGCGCTTGTGCGAAACATAGTGCGTTCTCGGCCTGTTACTTCCTCCCCTCTAAGTGCATTTTTCCACGATTTCACGGCGGCCATAGCAAGCCAGACTGTAAACAGAAGCATGGCGCCCAAGGTTAGAATGTCCAAGACATTCTCAACCTTAAATCTGTTCAGCAGGTAATCGACGGTCATAACGGGCCACACTGCCGCGCCAAGCGAGACAAGAACGGGCGGACCCCACAGATCAAATGCTCTGTTCATGTCGATCCCCACATTAAAGCAGCGCGCCGAGCACCATAAGATGCACGGCGAAGCACCCCACCGAAGCGGCAAACCGCACCAGTGGATGCCGCTCAATTGTCAGGAGCACCGTGCCGGATGACAGCATGGAGATCAGGAGCAGCCCTTTGCGTTCCATCAATGCCGCCTCAACCGTGTCCATGATGCCGAGAACCCAGCCGGTCCAGTCCAAAGTGCCGGAGCCGAGATAGTGGTTGCCGATGTCCACGGGCCATGCAACGGCCAGCGCCGCCAGAAAAACGAACACGATGATCGTAGGCACAAGAACGATCCCGCCAAAGAACGTGGATGCGGTCCAATGCGACAGCCGGTAGCTGAACCAGCTGAACTCACGCCAAGTCGTCGTCATTGTTCTTCCCCTCTTTATGGTTGGCTGAAGCCATTATTCGGCTGATGTCAGCCGTGGTCCAGCCTTGTGATGCTGCAAGGTTCCAGAGCGCGGCGATCCGCTCGGCCACCTCGCGCTTTTCGGCATCGGTCAAGCCATAGGAATAGGCTGTCGTAGCAAGCCCTCGGTCTCGGGTGCCGACGATTATACGAGCGCTGCGGTGCCCGTCCCAGACGGCTGGCAGCATTTCGATGGGACGGTTCTCGCCGCCTCGCCCTGCCACAATCTTCGCCTCTTCGGACTCCCGGTATGTCGTCATGGTAATGTGTCCTCGAACCGCTCGTGCTGCGGGCCGTCGAGCACCACGCGCCCCACGTTCTCGCAGTCGCGCATCGCCATGCGCAACGCTATGTTGTTGCCGGGGCCGAGCTGGTGCATCAGCCAGCCGATGCAATGGGCCTCCTGGCCCTCAGGGTGCTCGTGACAGGCCATGACGCGCAGTGGGGACTGATCGAGCACCGCCGCCAGGTTCCCGCTGCTGTCGGCAATCGTGCCCGCCAGGGCACGGTGCCGATCCTCGGAATAGCCATGCGGAATATCGTGCGGGTCCGTCCCGACCTTCCACGGGCATTTCGCGCATTGCCTGGTCCGGTTGAGCTTCCAGGTCATCACGAGTTCATCCTTATCTCTGCCACAGTCTTCCTGACCAATTTCCGCTGCTTGCGGCGTCGAATCTCTGCCAGCACCCACGGATACGCTTCCGAAGCCAGCCGGGCGTCTTCAATGAACTCTGGATCTTCCGCCCCCACTGCGACAGCATCGCTCATGCACTCGATGGCATGAAGAACGGCTTCAAGGTGAGCAACGGTGATACGCGCCATCACGCTTCCCCTTCTGGGCTGTCCGGGTTGCAGCGCGGGCATGGTAGGCCGCGCCGGTTCTCACTGATCGTCCAGGTGTCATAGATCCAGTCCGTGTCGTAGCCGCAATGCGGGCAGACGAACTGGATGCAGGGCTTCCCATCAGGGAACACTCCTGCATCCTCGACGCGCATCCGCTTCAACGGTGCCCGGCGTGGCAAGTCCTTCTTGTCGAACAGCAGCATCGACATCGTGCAAGCTCCATACCCGATGGTTAGAGGCGATAGCGCAGTCCCATGTCATCGATCTCGCTGAACAACTCGCGCGCACGGTCTTTGCCGATTTTCTGGCCACCAGCCTTGATGCGCTGCATCAGAGCATCTTTTTCAGCATCGCTGGCGCCATTCATTGTCGGGCCAACGCCTTCATATGCGGCGCAGTCGCCCACCGCCTCATTGATCGACAAGATCGTGTATTTGCAGACCGGCGCTTGGTCTTCTGGCAGAAGGCCAAAGCTGGGCAGGTATTCTTTATGAGTGACAAGCATCCGCCTACCTCCATTTTTACTTGGAACGCCGTCCATATGGATCATTTCGGAATAGTATGTGCCAGATGATGGACGCGCCCAGACCGCACATTCCGATAATAAAGGCGCAGACGGCAATACTCATGCCTGTCGATGCACCGGCTTCGCGAAGATCACGATATATCCACCACGTCCCTTGTGGGACGGAAACCGCCATAAAGACAAAAACGATAATCTTGCTCACGGCCCAACTTAGGCGGTTCCAAGTCATATAGTGCCTCCATTTGGGCGCTAAGGGCTTTAGTAGTCGATCTCTTCGAGCAGCGCGGCTGCATCTTCGGCCTGCCGGTCAAACTGTTCGGCCAGGCGCTCATGCCCGCGCATGTTGCGCAGTTCGACCGCGTTCTCGCGATACCTGTCGCGGGCCAGTTCAAGCGCACCACGCAATGTCGTGATCTTGTCATCGGTCAGATTGAGGCTCTGGGGCTTGTCGTAGGGCATTACTTTCTCCTGTTTTCACGGCGAACTTGTTCCTGGACTACCCATGCGTGAGCGCGCTCGAAGGTCGAACGGTCTTCTCCGTCGAAATCACCGCCCTCGAATCCTTCGCCTGCCAGGGCGGCAGCGAGCGCCGATGCCATCGCATCGAGTAGCGGTTTGGTCAGCCGGGGCATTGCGGGTCTCCCGGTTTCGTCGGAACGAGCGCCGCGCGACCAGCTGGTGTGACCAGGCCGAACTCATCAATCATCCCTGCCCTATAGAGGGGCCACGCTCCGCTCAGGAGCATCTTGCGATCAGGGAATTCGGGATCGCGCACGGGCCGTCCGTCCAGGCTGTCAATGTAGAGGTCGCGACGATCCGGCGTCAGTTCCACAATCGCCCGCCCCGATGCGATCAATTTAAGCGCTTCCAAGGGCGCAGGTTTCGACATCGCAGCTTTGCAATGATCGATCTCGTCAGCGGTAAAAGACATGGCTCACATCCCTGGTTTAGCTCTGGCGGACTTCTACCACGAGGTAGCGGAGCGCTTCGGCTATGCGGTCATTTCTTCCCCCAGCAGCCTGCAATTCCTCAACCGCGCGCCGCAAGGGGCGCTCGTAGTCAGCTCGGCTCACGGGTGCGGTGTCCTTGATCTTCTTCATGGTCATGCCCCCTTCTGCTCGGCTGCAAGCCGCCTTTCGGCTGCGGCGATCCAGTTCTTGAATGCACCCTCCAGACCGCTGGTGCAGGTTGAGCTGATGCGGTGCATGGTGATGCGGGTGGCGTCCGGCTTCTCGGCTATGCGGGCGCTGTAGGTGTCGGCCAGATACTGGCCTAAGGCCCGCGCCGCCTCGCGTAAGGTCCGATGCTGTTCCATGTAATCGCCACGGCTAAATCTGACCTCCGGCAACGCAGCAATGCGCTGGCGAAGATCCGCTATGGTCGCTTTGAGGGCTTGTGCCTGATCCTGGGTAAGAACGGCCATGCTTCACTCTCCCATATCCGGCAGCTTCCACGCAGCCTCGTTGATCGGAAAATTCCGCTGATCGGCACAGAAGCCCCGCCAGTGGGCATCGAGCCGTGCGGCGTCGGTGGCGATCACCAGCAGCGTATGCCGCCCGCTCGGGCCGGACAGAACGAACCGGCGATCCACGCCATCACGCTCCGGGGTTGCCGTCAGCGTCACCTGCCCCCAATGGATGCAGGCGTTCGGCTCCCCGACCAGAAATTCACGGCGGGCTTCGGTGATCGTTGCCGGTGCAGAATGCGGGACCGGCGCAGGATCACACAGCCGCGCCTCTGCGGCCGTCAGGTCACGGGCGATTGCTTCCATACTCTTTGCCATATCGGCCTCCCGGCTTTTATACCAATGGTTGCATCCATGTGTGACACAACCTAAGACACAATGTCAATGCAAAAGATTATGTCACAGCCTCTTGCCTCGCCTTGTGTTTCATATTATTTTCTCCATATGCTTCATATGAAAGGATTCATATAATGCCTGTGTTCGTTGACAACCCACTGGTCGATGACCTGGTGAAACAGCTCCAGGCCATCACCGGCAAAAAGAAGGTGGATGTCGTGAGGGAAGCGCTCGAAGAGGCGGTGGCCCGCCACAGGGCAAAGCCCAGCCTTCTCGAAAGCGTCCGGGCATTGCA
Source organism: Paracoccus sp. TOH (assembly GCF_030388245.1). Classification (NCBI taxonomy): domain Bacteria; kingdom Pseudomonadati; phylum Pseudomonadota; class Alphaproteobacteria; order Rhodobacterales; family Paracoccaceae; genus Paracoccus; species Paracoccus sp. TOH. The sequence goes on along the minus strand of NZ_CP098363.1, from coordinate 62,510 downwards.
AGCGCAGGCGAAGGCCGATGGCTTCAAGCGCCTGCCGGATGAAAAGGAGTTCCTGGACGATCTGTCGGGGGGCATCTGATGTTCGTAGACAGCTCGGCCTTCATGGCGATCCTGCTCGATGAGCCGGATGCCATCGATCTTCTGATGCGCCTACAAGAGAACCGGCGTAAGCCGATCACGTCGCCGGTTGTTCGGTATGAGGTGGTGGTGTCACTCGCGCGCAGCCGCGCCGAAGGTCGGCCGATCTCGCAAGAGGATCTTGATCTGGCCACGGAACGCTTCGACGGCCTCCTGCAACTGCTCGGCTGCACCGAAATCATGGTCACGACGAAGATCGGCCGTCTCGCGGCCGAGACTGCCGCGATCTACGGAAAGGTCGCTGGTCATCCTGCCAAGCTGAACATGGGCGACTGCATGAGCTATGCCGCCGCGAAATCGAACAACATGCCCCTGCTCTACAAGGGCAACGATTTTGCGGAGACGGACCTTGCGTAATGCGGTTCTCGCCGTCGCAATCACTCTGGCGCTGGGCGGGAACGCCGCCCATGCGCTCGATGATCTCCAAGGCCGTGTCTCGGTGATCGACGGCGATACTTTAGAGCTGCACGGCCAGCGGATCAGGATCTTCGGCATCGACGCGCCCGAATCCGGGCAGCGCTGTGCTCGGGCCGATGGCAGCACCTGGCGCTGCGGCCGAGACGCGGCGCTCGCCCTCGACGACCTGGTGCAGGGGCGCACCGTGACATGTCGCGCCCGAGACAAAGACAGATGGGGTCGCGTCGTCGCCGTGTGCCGCCTCGGCCACCTCGATCTCGGTCGCTGGATGGTCGAACACGGCTTTGCGACCGCCTACCGGCGATACAGCCACGACTATGCCTCGACCGAGGACGAGGCCCGCAGCGCCAGGCGTGGGATCTGGGTAGGCAACTTCGACAGCCCAGAGAGCTGGCGACATCGGGGGAAGTGGGAAGGGATGTAAATGATGTTGGCAATTTTTCAGGACGGATCGCGGATTGAGCTGACGGCCGAGCAGGGGCAACGAGCGCTCTATGCGCTTACCAGCCTGGCAGTGACGCCCCTCGCGCATCACTTGAACATCCAGCGGATCGAAGGCGGCGACGGCCAAATTCTTTGGCAAAGTCCGAAAGGTTCGTCTGGATCATAAAAACCGGGGCGGTCGATCTGACCGCCCCGGCTCGCTTCTGCCCCTCGGTTATACCTTCACCAGCGCCTGCGCTGTTCCTCGTCTCTCCGGCGCTGCTCTTCCATCCGCCGTTCATCCTCGCGCCTACGCTGTTCCTCATCACGTCTGCGCTGCTCATCCTCGCGCCTGCGCCGGTCTTCTTCATCGCGCCTGCGCTGTTCTTCCTGCCATCGATCATCCATGATTTGCGTCCCTCTCCCTCGGGATCAAAGAAAACATGAGGATGGCTGACACTCCGACGACAACCCCCAACGCACTCACCCCGACATCCATCAATGCGGAAAGGGGCGGACCCGTGAAGAGGCAATAAACGAGTAAACATCCCAAAAGTGAGCCTGAAATAAGGAAAAGGTAGAAGAAGGCGCTTATCATCCGGCTTCTAAACATTGTTGTCCCTCCCTGGACTTTGCCGCTGCGCGCTGGCCTGCTTCGATGCAGCAGCACTGGTCATATCGGCCAGATGCTCAAGCTGCCTGATGGCCTCAGCCGGATCGCTGGGATAGCCAGGCAGGCTCACGAGGAACTGCGAGACCTTCTGATGCTCGTTACCTGCCGCGATCACGTCATCGACAAGCGTATCGCTCGTCAGATCGACGCCGGTTCCATCCAGGGCGTCTAGGAAGCCTGCTGTCCGCTGTTCGATATTGGTCATTGGTGTCCCCTCCCCAATTACGGCCGTGCGGTGACACCGGCCGTCTTCTTCGCCTCGGGCGTGACGGTCGCGGCGCTGGGCAAGTCGAGTGAAAAATCGTCGTCGTCGCCAAACCCCAGATCGGCTTCTTCCTCGGGTTCATCGATCTCGATGGGTTCCTCCGGCACGTCCTCATCCTTTCCTGCTTTTGCAGCCTGGGCGGCATTGGGGCTTTGACCCTTCGCCTTCAGCTGCTGGATTTCCGCCTCAACGGCGCGGTCGTATTCGCCCTTGGGCATCGTGCCCTCCTTTCCTGCCTTTACGGCCTTCGCGGCCTCTGCGGCCCTCTCTGCCGCCTTCCTGCGGCGCTCTTCCTGAAGCTCGGCAATCCAAGCCTTGTCGTCAGCCGGGGGCGCTGTCGGCACGGCCTCTGCCGTAGCAGGAGCGGGTTCGGGGGCCTGCTCCTGCTCTGGCGTGTCGTCCTCGATCAGCGCATCATCCTCATCCTCGGGCGTTGTCGCCGTGGTGACGGACGCTTTCGGAGCAGGAGCATCGCCGGCGGCTTTCGGCTCGGCCGGTTCCGGCTCCTGCCCTTCCAGCTCGGCATGAAGTTTCTTCGCTGCCGCAAGCTCCTGTTCGGTGGGGGCCGATAGGGTTCCGGGCGAGTTCCGGCGCTGGTGAACGCGGAGCGTAAGATCCTCGTTCGCCAGCTGCAAGTCATAATCAGCCGCGAGATGCACCACGCGCTCTTTGAAATCTTCGGTCCCGGAAACCTTGACGACGCCCCACCGCATCTGGGCGAGCTGGAGCGAGGCCAGGAGAGCGATGTCGTCGTCGTAGGCCGGGACAAAGATGTTCTTGCCATCATCGATGAAGGACGGCTTCCCGCTCTTGCCCTCGACGTGAAACGCGACTTCCTTTCCCTGAATCTTTGCCTGGAAAAGGCGAATGTCCTGCACCAGCTCTTCGGGCTTGCCCTCGGCCGCGCGCAGCTTCGCCTGGTGATGGGCTTCCTCGATTGCCAGCGTCAGGGCGTTCACCGCGACCTCGGGCGGGGTGCGGCCGAACATGCTGCTCTTCTGGGCTGCGAGATCATCCATTTCCTGGCGGTGCCGCCGCTGCAAGGCTGCGAACTCGGCCCGTCGCCGCGCCATTTCGTGCTCGGCCCGGTCCTCGACCTGGTTCTCAAGCTGCGTCCGCGATGCAAGGCGGCGCGGATCGCGCCCGTCCGAGAAGAAGTTCTCGCCGTGATCGAAAGCCATAGTGTCGTCTCCCCATAAGGGGCGTCATCAGTGGATGATGCGCCGGTCTGATTTCTTGATGGCGATGGGCTTATCCGAAGCCGCGAAGACGGTTTCGGGATCGAAGTCGAGCGCATCGCTGGGATTGAGCGCGCTCTTCAGGTCGTTCTTCTCGGCCTGCCGTTGGGCCTCTGCCCTGTCGATCTCACGGTATAGGGCATCCAGATTGAAAGAAGCGCCTGTATCATCGACCACGTTCGCGCGATGATAGCCCGCGATGAACTCTTTGGTGACGAACCGAGCCGCTTGTCGCGACAGGTCATTCGACGTGCGGCGCAGAAAAGGCTTGTGGATCGGAGCGCCAATAGCCTTCTCGGCTTTGAAGTGCTCCCACATGCCCATGGAATCGACCGTGCTGATCGGCTTGCCCAGATCAAGCAGGAAGCGCCAATGGTGGATCTCGACAAACCGCATCCAGCGCCAGACTCCGGGAGGATAGACACCCATCTGCCGGGTCCGTTCGACAAGGGTGCCCATCAGGCCAAAGCAGAAAGCGTTGGCCTTCATCAGCCGGGTGCATTCCTCGGCCGCTTCGACCAGGCGCTCCATCACTTTGTCCAGGTAAGCGCGCTCGGCAGCGGTAGCAGGCGGCGCATCCTTCCAGACGAACCGCGTCTTCTCGTCCTGGGCGACCGGCCAGCGCTTGCGATCTTCGAGCCGGTGCGTCGTCAGCACGTCCCACATCAAATCGCGGGCCTTTTTCACGGTCTTCATCACGTCGCCGCGACGGGCTTCCTTCCCGTCCACGGTCACGGTTTCATCTAGATATTCCGCCAGCGTCACGAGATCGATCGATCCCGCCGCCTCGGATTTCTTGCCCTTCTTCTTGCCGCGCCCCTTGGCCTGGTTCTCGTGCCAGAGGCTGTTCTCGGAAGCCCGGTGCTTGTCGCTGTCAAAGCCCAGGCGAAGCCGGTGGCCCTCGGCCTTCTTCATGGCGTTCAGCTCGGCCCAGACTTCATCTGGAAACTTGTGCAGATCAAGGACGGCCCGGACATAGGCTTTTTCCTCGTAGAAGATCGAATAATGAACCCGCGCGATGGCCGGGGCCATGACCAGGACCATGTAGAAGGGCAACTCATCGACCGCCTTCCGAACCGCGTCCAGGTCGTTCATGTTTGGCATATCCACGAAGGGGTTGCGCGGCCCGAAGGTGCGCGCGAAGAACGCCTGGATGCCCGGCTTGTCCACTTCTAGATAGGCGAAGGGCAGCGGCTCGGGGAAATCCGTGTTGACATTCGCGTCAGCCCATTCCGATGGCTTGCCGATCCGCTTGATAAAGCCGTTCTCGTTCAGAAAATTCAGGGGATGGTAGGGAAGCCGCCCTGCCCCACGGATCGAGGACAAGGCATAATCCTTGTAATCCAGCACGAAGCGCACGGCAGGTTTGAAAATGGCGAATTTCCCGAGCATCGTCATCATCGACGGCGGCTCTTTATGGGTGATGTAGGCGTCCAGGTGCTCGGTCGTAACCTTGTTGTGGGCCATCATGCCGAGGGTGAACACGCCGATCCCAGCGAGAACAGCGGTCGGGATCGCACTCTTCATGAGCGTCCAGATGCTGTAATATTCTTGATCGGTTTCCGCGATCAGCTGCCGCGCCTGGGGAAAGAGGTTATCCCAGAGCGTGGCGAACTGGATCGTGCGGATGGCCTTGTAGGCGTCGATCAGGAGTTGCGGCTTCGCAATCCAGAAAATGGCGAAGAGGACCGCCGAAAAGAAGACGGACATGGCAATAAGTATGCCATACATCTCCAACTCTTGTTGCCGTTTGCTCTTCACCGCCATGCTTTGTTACTCCGCGAAAAAAGTGCTGACCTTGATGTCGAATAGATCCATGGCAACCGGGTCCGATCCGTCATAGCCAAGCAGCGCCTCTGCGATGCCCGAGCGGACCAAGGCGTGAGAGAACTGCTCTCGATAGGATCTCGGAACGCCGCCCTCGTGATATGCCCACCGGAGCAGCAATGCCGGGGTGCGCTTGCGCACCAGAAAGTTCGTGTCCGCCATGAGAGATTCCAGCGCCCTCGGCCCGAGGCTTTCATGACGGACCACATCCCAGACAAGCGCGATCAGGTCGTCGTTCCGCTTCGGCTGGTTGGCGGCTTCCTTCTTCGGAGCAGCCCGGACGTAATCTTGAATGGACGTGCCGGGTAGCAGCTGAATATCTCCGGTAATGACCAGCTCTTCAAATCGCTCGCGCTGCTGGGAAGGGATACCCTTGCGCTCACCCTGCACCCACGGCCAGATCGACGGAGATTTCCGCTCGAAGAGCGTTGCGAACTCAGTTCTCGCCTGTTTGGTATCGCCAAAGTTATGCCGGATCAGCGCAAGGACATTCGCGCCGAGGCGGGTGTTTTCTTTTTCGTCGGTCAAGTAAGGCACCTCCAGATGCTAAAGGCGGACATGAATAGCCCGTGTCTCCTTGGATGGCGGCAACCGTAGCATAGGGCCACAGTTGCCGCAGCCGCCCTTACGTTTTGGTGCCGACAAAATATTCCACGACAACGAAGGTCAGGACCGAGAAGACGGCCGTGCAGCCGCCGATGATGATGCTCGCCAACGCCACACCCTTGCTCGTGCGCCCGGATTCGTCCTGGTTTGCCTTGTGCAGCAGCCAGAAGCCGAAGAGCGCGACGCCGAGGCCGAGGGGCGCTGCCCAGACGATCAGCACGTCAGCGATCTTCTCGGCAGCGCCCTTGGCCGAGTCAGCGTCCAGCGTGGTCGCCTGGGCAGCTGTGCGCGCGTCCTCGACCTGCTGGATCGGGTTCAGAACGTCAGCGGTCTGTGCCGCCGCCCGTTGCGACATGACTGTCAGTGTCGTGACGGCATAGACGTAGAGCGCCAAGGGCGCATCCTTGATTGCATTCCAGAGTTTCATGGATCTCACCTTTCTTGTGGTCGGAAAAAATTATGCTGCCTTGGACTCGACAAAATCTCGGATCAGCGTCGAAGCGATTTCGGCGTAGATACCGAGATCCTCTTCATCCCCGGACTGGTCGAGCTTCCATTGCTCGACGTAATCCACCGCCGTTCCTCGGGGGAATCGCGTCACCAGCAGCTTCAGTGCGCGTTCCAGGCCCAACTTGTTGACCAGAGCCTTCCGCAGAAGGCGGTTTTGGGTCGTCGTATCCAGTGCCCATAGGAGGGTGGGCGCCAGATGGTTGTAGATGCGGAGCCAATGGAAATTCGTCTTCAGCTTCGCACCGATCACGAAGGCCGCGCCCATATTGGGGCGAGGCCCGTGAAGCTCTTGCAGTTGCTCAATTACGGCGTCCGAGAAGCCGAACTGATCCTGCAATTTGCGCCGGGTTGCATTGTCGGTCGCATCGAGAAGCACGATGGTCGAGGCCAGTTCCGTAAAAGCCTGGAAGTCATCGATCTTCTGGGAAGCCAGCATGATCTCAAGGCCCCATTTCCGGCCCTCTCGCGCCATCACCTCGACAGAGTTGACGATGGATGGCGTGGAGCCGGTGTTGTGGAACTCGTCCATGGCGAAGCGCTTCGGGGTCTCCGCAATGTCCTGGAAGCGCTTGCGCCAGTAGGTCTGATCCCACATTCTCCAAGTAAGTCGCTGATTTCGCTGTCGTAATCGTGATATTTCGCATATAAATCATGGCGTTGACGGCTGCGAGGGGCGCGTTTCATGGATCACCTGGAGGGTGCGGGCTTGGCGCGGGGAGATCGGGTTGATTTCGACCGCCGTGTGCGTCTGGAGTTCCGTGGTGCGCAGATCAGTTCAGACGGTGGCCTGCTGGTGATGCGCGAGCTTGATGACGTGCTCGGCCTGTCCAATCTGGCGTCGGAGGCGCTGCGAGACAGCCGCACCGGGAAGAACACGCTCCATCGGCTTGACGGATTGTTCCGGCAATCGGTGTTCGGACGACTGGCCGGATACGAGGATGTGAACGATGCCGACCGCTTGGCCCTCGATCCCGTGATGCGTCAGGTCGTTGGCGGCAGGGCCGTCGAGGCGCAAGCTGCTTCGGCATCGCAGATGGGACGGTTCGAGACCGAGACGCTGGCTCTGGCCGCGAACCGGGCGGCGCTGGCCGATCTGAACGGCCAATGGATCGACCGGTTTCATGACCGCAACGGGTTGAAATACATCGTGCTGGACATGGACAGCTCGGTCAGCCCCACCCACGGCGATCAGGAAGGTGCTGCCTGGAACGGGCATTTCGACTGCACCTGCTATCACCCCATCTTCTTGTTCAACCAGTTTGGCATGCTGGAGCGCTGCGCCCTGCGTAACGGCAATGTCCACAGCGCCGATGGCTGGCGGGATGTCCTTGATCCCGTCATTGCCCGATATGCTGGCCGCGACCTTGGTGGACGCTTCTTCCGGGCCGACGCTGCCTACGCGATCCCCGCGATCTATATGCGGCTGGAAGAAGCCAGGTTCTTCTACGCCATCCGTCTGCCCGCCAACGCCGTCTTGCGCGAGAAGATCGCGCATCGGCTGACACGGCCCGTGGGACGGCCTTCGCTGACCAAGGTCAAACGGTTCTTCGAGGACTTCGAGTATCAGGCGGCGTCCTGGGACAAGCCGCGCCGCGTCATCGCCAAGATCGAATGGCATCCGGGCGAGCTGTTCCCCAAAGTCGGCTTCATCGTCACCAACCTGCCGATGGAGCCAGACTGGGTGGTGAGGTTCTACAACCAGCGCGGCACCGCAGAGCAGCACATCAAGGAAGGCAAATATGCCTTTCGCTGGACGCGGCTGTCATGCCGGAAGTTCCGGCACAACGAGGTGCGGCTGCAACTGCACGCGCTGGCCTACAACCTGGCAACCTTCCTGCGCTGCATCGAACTGCCCGAGGCCATGGCGGACTGGTCGTTGACCAGCCTGCAACTCAAGCTGATCAAGATCGGCGCCCGCGTCGTCCGCCACGCCCGCGCCATTACCTTCCAGTTGGCCGAGGTCGCCGTCACCGGCCCGATGGTGCGGGCCGTCCTTGCCGCCATCCGCCGTCTTCGAACGCCTCCGTCATGCGCATGACCACGATCCATGCCCAAGCTGAACGAAAGCGGCAGGACAGGTCCGTCTGCCGCGCGGAAAAGCGGCTCTGCCGGGCCAGAATGCTGCGGGTTCGAGGCTTGATCCACCCGACTTCGGCCGTTTGCGCGACGACAGACACCGCTCGGGGCGAAAAACGCTTGCCCAGCGAGCAAAATCAGGCGATCTTGAAGTCAAGCGGCAGGCCACTTGGGGAATGTCGGCTGATAGATGTCCCGCAGCTTCCCTTCCGGGAACGACATGGCTGGAATATCGTCCTCGTTGCCGCTGATCTGGCGCAGGAAGAGCTGTGCCGCGCACATATACATGAGGGAGTTGTTGCGAACGACGCCACGTTCCCTGGACGATCCGCGGATCACCACATCGTTGAGGTCGATGGCACAGATACGGGCTTCGCCAATATCCAGCGTGGTCGGCCGGGAGAAGATCGGAAACTGCTCGATAGCCCCCAGGATGCGCAGGTTGGCTTCCTTGGTATAATCCTCCCCGAAATCCTGACGGAACACGTTGCCGGTAACGACACGAGCGAGGTCTTCAAGCAGCGGCGAAGCGTAGCGCTGGGCCACCATGGCCTCGCGATACAGGCCCCGCTCTGCCAGTTGATCCACGATCTGCCACCAGCGCGTCGTCTCGCGAAGAGCAATGCCATGCTGGGCACAGAGCACATCGATCTGGGGGCACATGCCCTCTTGCCATCGTTTCGCCTGGTTGGAGATCTCCAGGTCGGACAGTTCGGCATAGAGCTGCTTGACCGCCGCAGCGACGAAATCGCGGTTCGCCCGGCCGTCATCGTCGGCCAGGATTTCGGTCACGAAGGCTTCAATCACCTGCCGCTGCTGATCGGTCGGCTTGCGATTACCAAGCGTCAGTTCCAGCATGTTGATGCAGGTCGCGCTGTCATGCCGGTCGTTCTTCAGCTTCACCAGCAGCATCTGGTGACGCATGGAATCGGGAGCCATCGCCCTGACCAGTTCAATGAAGCCAGAAGAGGAAGGGCCAATGTCCACGACGCCGATGAATGGCAGGACCGTTCCCGGCGTGAACACTGCGAACTCTGCATTGGTGCGGTTCAGAAAGACCGACTTACCCGACCCCGGTGGGGCCGAAATAAGCGTCAGCCAGAAATTCTGATCCGGGGAATGCGCCTGGAGCGGGACGGGCTTGCCTTCGGGCGAGATCATCACAGATTGCCCTTTGGGATAGATCGAAGCCGTCCGATGGAAAGGCCACGACAGCGACAGCTCGGTGATTGCTCCGGCAGCCTGTTTTGCAACCTTGGCAGTTCGGGTCATGCCTGCGGCCGTCTCGGCAAGCGCCCGCATGGGATCGCCAGCGACCTCGATGATCGTGGGGCTGTTCCAGCTCTCCAGCGCTCTCACAAGCCGAGACCGCCGCTGCGTCAGCAGCTCGCGGTTCTCATGAGGCTCAACCCACGTCACCGCCATGAGGCGAGCGCCGACGAAGGTTTCCCTATCGCCCTGTTTAAGCGCGCGAACCTCCATATTGGCCAGGCGTTTCTGTTCATTCATCGGTGACAGAAAGGCCATCATCGTGTTCATGACATCGGCCAGCGGGGAGATTTTTACCCCCCCGCTCAAATGGAGCGCGTAGCGCCAGGGGATGTCCTCCTCGCCCTGGCCATCGTAGCGTTCCAGCTTCGAGGCAAGGAGATTGAACAGCGGCATCTGGCGCGGGAACATCGAGGCAAAGACGACAGCGTATGAACGACCGCCGAAATCCACGGAGCGCATATCCGACTTCGCCTTTGCGGCGCTGGTCATGATTTGCTGCGACAGCGGCGGCGCGAACAGGCCGGAAAGATCCTTGGTGGCATACTCCTTCAGCTCATAGGACGTGCGCTCGAAGGTGGTCTGGGGCGTCCAGTTCTCCGGGGTCTCGTGGAACAGCAGGGCGCGACGGACAGCGGCCAGGTCGCGGCGCGTGGTGTCCGTGCTGTCGCTCAGCAGCTCCGCCTTGATCTTCGCGCTACGCAGCGCGTCGAGAATGCCGCCGACGAACGACATATGGGGGCCTTCGAGGTTCTGAACCGCGATCAGCGGATTCATCGCCGTGGGCGTATTGATGCGGCCCCAGGTGGCGCGATTCTCGGCAAACTCCGCGTTGGTCTCTTCGGGATAGCCCGCCCCGATGCCCGTCCAGCAGGCGATCAGGATTTCTTCATAGACGATGCGTTCCTTGAGGACCGTCAGGGTTTCCTCGACCAGAACGGATGCGTTCAGCTTCTTTGCCTGCGCCTCGCGCTGACGCTCACGGCGGAAGCGCTCGACATATTCGGAATTGTTGAGCGATCTCTCGAAGGTGATCGTCAGGGAGTGGTGCGGCCCGCGCAGCAGCGCGCCTATGCTCTGCGCAGCCACAGCCATACGCTTCTGGAACTCGTTGGCCGAGGCGATGCTGTCGCAGCCGTGGACGCGGATGATCGAGCAGTTTGCGTGATCGTGCGCGGTGAAATAGGGCTTCGCGCGGTCGAAGCCGTGCAGATCGCAATATTCGTCGGAAAAGGCCATCTTATGCGGCTCCCTTAATGCTGCTCGATCACAAGAATGTCGGGCAGCGTGTCGAAAACGGTGCTGCTGATGTCGTCCAGCTCGGCTTTCGAGCATTGCAAGACACGGATCAGGGCAGTGCGTCCGGCCTGTTCGCGGCGCTTCAGTTCATCCTCGATCCGCCGTTCGGCGTCTCGGGAATACTTCCCCTCCTGATCGCCGCGCTCGATGCTCTGCCAAAGGCTGTGCATCCTCTGAACGAGATCCTTTGCGGCCTGGCGGTCATCGTCCGTCAGGAACTCAGTGTCTTCGGCCGAGACCGGGCCAGTGTAGTAGTAGAAACGGCGGGTCATGCCGGACTCCACAGCAGCGAAGCAAAGCCGTAGATCAGACCCGATACCGAGATCAGACCGGCGAGTATGACCGCCATGATGTGGCCCCACGGCACGTCTTCCCCACCGTTCTCCCGCACATGCCGAGCCATGCGGATGAACGAGTTCAGGGACATAGCCAGGCCGAGAACCGACAGCCCGATGATAATCACGGTGAATGCCAAGCCTATCCATGCCGTCCCAGCCTGGAACACGTCACCCAAATCGCGGGATTCCTCTTCCATCAGCGCCCTGCCCTTACTGCACCTGGCCGAAGGTCAGACCTTCGAGGAATACGATGGAGAGGCCGAAGCCTGCCGGGGCGGTGACGGTCGGTTTTCGCCGGAAGCCCTGCGCTGCGGCCGAGGCCATTTCGTCACCGATGGGCTTTACCGCGCCCATGGCGATAGCGGCCTTGTCTGCATCACTGAACTTGTCGTCGGGGTAGCGGTCGGTGGTGGTGCCATCACCGATGATGATGACGTTATCGGCCCGGTCATATTTGTTCTCGATGATCCGGGTTCCGACATCGCCCACGCCCTTGATGAAGCCGGAGACGAGCAGCGAAGAATAGCGCGAGAGCGTATGACGGTTTACGTTCTTGAAAACGCCGACGCGCAGCTGATCCGCACTGATGCCCATCGCCTGGATCGGCACGACGCGACCGTCCTGCAAGATCAGCTTGTCGAACTCCATGACGGCGCTTTCGGTCGATAGCCGGAGGGTGCCTTGCACCCGTGCGCCGTTCAGGAAAGCAGAACTTGCCGGGCCGTAATCATGCAGCTGGGCGAAAACCGGCAGCTGGGCCGCGTCGTCGCTGTTGAACCCATACATGAGCGTGGCGTAGCGCTGATCCCCCGGCAGAATGAGGGTTCCTGCGTCGAACGCCTGTGCATTGCGGGCGGTGTCGTAGATCCGCGAATTGTTGTCGATCCCGATTGCGGATTGCGCGACCTGGTAGGGCTGTCGCCAGTCGTATTCGGCATCATGATCCTTCGAGAGCGCAGCAAAGGCCCCGCCCCCGATGGCATCCTGCAAAGCGCCCTCGATGTAAGAAGATGGCGTGTTCGGATCGATGGTCCGCATGACGCCCCCGGAAGTGTCGTTCGACGGTTGCGAAGACGACTGTTCGGGCAGCGTGATCCTCGGGGCCGGATCGGGAAGCCCGGTCCCGGTGCTGGTATTCGTCATGCTCGCCGCAGGCTCCGGCAGGCCCGACACAGGCAAGCCAGCGGTTCCGCCACCCTGTCCCGTGCGGTTTCCTCGCCCGGTTGAGAACTGCTGGATCGTCATGGGTGTGAAACCCGTATTCCCCTTGTCCGGGAAGGTCTGGATACTCACGCCGTAAGTGCGATTTGCGGTCAGGGCGCGGCGCAGCATCGCATCCATGAACGGATCGGTGGTATTCGTTGCCGTAGCTTCCGATCCTTGATCGGGCACCTTATATTCGCGCTCTGGCGGCTTGACCGGCTCGATCACCGCCTGCTCCAGCTCTTCCGGCGTCGGCCGGTCTTCCTGATCGACCAGCGCCGATGCCATCGGGTCCGAACTGTCTCCTGAGCTGCCCTCCAGCTGGATAACAGGCGGGGCGGTATAGGCCGGAACGTCACCGACCTGGCGAATTTCCTCTTCCGCGATCCGGCGATTGCTGGTCGCGCGCCGGGCGGCCTCGTCCTCATCGGCAATGACCTGGAACGGATCGGCGTTGGACTCGGGAAGCTGTCGCGGTAGTCTCTGTTGGCTCACACCACCGGCGAAGTTCTCGCCTTCCTTGTCCGATGCCACCATGTTCATGCCGATGATCGCGGCGAAGGCGACCACGACACCCCCGCTTACAAGCGCAATAGTTTTCATATTGGCCATTGGTGATGCCTCCGGTCAGTAATCTGCGGTGAGGGAAAATTCCTGGCCGGTCTGCGCGTCAGACACGATCAGGCTGTTCACGGGCTTGTTGTAGCGCCAGACATTCACCGCCCCCGAGCTGCTGGACGCCGAGGCATCGGCGGTCGGGTTGATCGGGCGGTAGCGACCTCGGACATAGAGCTGTCCGTTATAGACGTAGCCCTCGATGTTCGGCGCACCGAGCATCTGAACGAACCGAGCACCGCGCGGCGGGGTGCCGTTCACGAAATCGGTCAGGAATCGGTCCGGCTGGAAGCCCGTGCGATCCACATTGTTCTGCGGCAGCGCCGACGCGGCAGCGGTAGCATTCGCCACGGCTGTCGGGCTGCGGCCGGGGACTGTAACGGATAGCGTCACGTCCCGCTTCATTGCGCTCTGATTGGTGCCGGGCGAGACGAGCAGGAGGCCGAGCGCGGCCGGAGCGCCTTGCAGTTGCACCGAAATATTCGAGCTGCGGTCGCGGCAGAGCGACAGATAGATCACGTTGCCGCTGCTATCTTGCGTTTTTGCGCCCTGTTCACTCTCGCTCGCGCATTGTGATCCGTTCACCGAGACCATGGATGCCTGGTGGACCACCTTCTCAACAGGCCAAGGATTTCCCGAGCTGTCGATAAAGGCCACATCGGTGATGACGCCCAGGCCCGGATAGATCGGGGTGACACCGCCCGAGGAACGATCAACTGGATTGATCGTCAGCCGCCGCGAAGCATAATCAGGGAACTCATTGGATGCGCCATCATCGACCTCAACCGTGACCATGGCATCCACGGTGGGCCGTTCCTCTCTCGACCCTGCCTTGGCAGAAAAGATAATCGGCTGCGATGCACCCTGGACCGTGACGTTGACCGTTCCCTGCGCCCAGAACTGGCACGGATAGATATTCAGCGTGTTGCCGTTGCCTTGGGCGCCCCGGCTCTGGCGCTGGCCATCTCCCACGCACCCATCGCCGTTCACTGAAAAGACGTTGGGGTCATGCACCACGTCCGAGATCGGCAGAGGACGGAACTGATCGTCCACGAAGGCCACAGCCGTAATAATGCCCTGTCCGAGCGTAAGCGGCTCTGGACTGGCAGGGGTGCCTTTCGACCTGATACGAACCGCTCTCATGGAGAGTTCCGGGGGATTCGCAAAGGAATAGCCGGTTTTCGACCGTTCGCTTTGGGCATCGAGCGTCTTATCGTTCAGCTCTTGCAGCCGCTTGCCCAATTCCTCGGGCGTGAGGCCCTGATTTGCGTTGAGGAAGGTTTGCAGCTCTTCGGGGGACAAGTTCAGGTCTTGTGCCTGAGTCGAGGTCGCGCCGAGAAGGGCGAGGACAAGCCCAATCGCTGTCATATGCCGCTTGAACATCACTTGTTCTCCCCGTGTGTAATAGCGGTCATTGAGACGACGCTATCGATTGCGATGCCGTTAGGGTTCTTTGGCGTGGGGTCCACGCGGAGGACGGTCATGTGGATGACCCGCCTTTCAGACCTGCGGTCTGCGCCAGACTGATAGCTGACGGTTATGGGAACCTCGACTTTCCAGAACATCCGGCCATGATCGATGCCGGTGTTCTGGATCAGCGCTGCGCCATCGGTGACGGCCGAGACGACATAGAAGTTTCGCTGGACCTCGCGAGGGAAGTTCGACTTGGAGAAGCCGTCGATAAAATCCCGCCCACCCTCCGGTGTGAAATAGCTCTGCGTCGCGCGAAGCAAATCTTCACGCCAGTCTACAAAATCGAAGGTGTGGACACTGACGGCAGCGCGGGCCGCGAAATCCGCCAGCAGAGCTTCGTTGATGGGGTCCGTGAGCGTCCGCGCATAGGCTGAACCTGCCCCGAGAAGGGCGAAGGCAAGCCCAATCGCTGTCATGTGCCGCTTGAACATCTACTTCCTCCGGGCATTGGTGTTTTGAACGGAGACAAAGCCGTCGATGGCGACTCCGTTGGGGTTGGCGGGCGTGGGGTCCACGCGCAGAACGGTCAACTGGATGATCCGGCGTTCGGCCTTGTAGTCGGCACCGAACCGATAGGTGATCGTGATCGGAACCTCGACTTTCCAGAACATCCGGCCATGATCGATCCCGGTGCTCTCGATCAGCGGAGCGCCATCGGTGACGGCCGAGACGACATAGAAGTTGCGCTGGACCTGGCGAAGGATGTTCGACCGGGCGAACGAGTCGATGAAATAGCGCCCCCCAACCGGCGTGAAGTAGTTCTGCACCGCATAGGACAGGTTCTCGCGCCAGTTGATGTAGTCATAGGTATGGACACTGATCGCGGCGCGGGCCGCGAAATCAGCCAGGAGCGCTTGCGAGATATTCGGCTCTGTGAGCGGGATCGCCTCACAGACCGCCTTCGCGTCCTGCGTCCAAACCCATTGCGTCTTGGGGTAGGAATTGAACGCGATAATCAAGGCGAGGTTGACAAGCAGCGAAACGACCAGCGCGACCGCCATGCCGATCAGGGCAACGAGCGTGAAGCGTTTCTGGGAGCGAAGATGGCTGTCACGGACTTCGATCTCCGCATGAACGTCCATCGTCATCGGCTATCCTTCGGAAATGGGAGCAAGAGGCTCCAGAACGGGTGTTGAGGGGGTTTCCGGGGCCTCTTCGGCTCCAGCCTGCGCTGCCTCTGCGGTTGCAGGTGAGCAGCCGTATGAGCTGCCGTCAGCGACGTAGGGAACTTCTTCGATCCGGCTCATCAGAAGCGCGTAGAAGCCTCCCGCACAGAGCAGCGAAATGGCGTTGGCTACCAAGAGGCCATAGACCCAGGAGCGCAGACCGGCGATCCGCATGATCCGCACGGACGGCGGCTCTGGCAGTTCGGGCTGCTCCAGCGCCGGAAGTTTCAGCGCGAGCAGTTCTTCCTTGCGCTTGCCAAAGCCGAAGAGCCTCACGATCCGTAGGCCCCCAGCAGTTCGCCGCTATCGCCGGGCATGTTCTTGGCGGGATCGGCCTTGTCGTATCCGCGCGTGAGCGTCACCGTGCCGTCCTCGCGCGGGACCAGGAAGGTGGGGACCGCCAGCCTGTCTTCCGAACCCTGGTAGATCGCCCGCAGGATGGAGAAATTGTCTTGCAGCTGACCTTGGGTTTCGGTCGTGGCGGTGGCCTGCGGAACCTCTCCGGCCACGACAGATGCGACCGCATCCTTGCCAGGCAAGGTCTTCATGCCTTCGATCAGGTTGGAGACGGTCTGCATGTCGCTGACGGCCGCGACCGGAATCCAGTGGATCTTGGCCTTGCCGTTCAGCTCCGCCATGGCGTTCTTGCAATACGGGCAGGTGGGATCGAAAAAGGCGTAGATCGGCTGTTCGTGCTCTGCTTCGCCCTCCGCGACAATCGAACTTGCCTTCGATAGCACATCGAGAATGCCGCTCGCGCTTTCGGCGTCGGCCAGGACCGGCGCGATGGCGCGAGGAACGTCATTTTCGTTGAGCGAAGACTGGATAGGCGCAGGGGCCTGGATCAGGGGAACCTGTTCGGCCAGATCCATGGAGGGCGCAGCGCCATAAGGAATCTGGTTTGTCGGCCCCGGCGCGGCCTGTGCAGCCTGCTGACCCTCAAGAAACTGAACCTTCGCGTAGAGGTGGCCCGCGAAGAAACCACCGCTTCCGGCCATTGCGATCAGGGCGACAGCGCTACCGGCGAGCAGGCCGATTTTGGCATTTGACATTGAGTAAACTCCCGATTGACCAGAAAACTATACCGGCCCATTCGTGAGTTTACAATCTGTTTTTAGATAGATTGATGCCGCCTGAAACACTCATCGAGACCGCCTGCCCCGCTTACCTTCCAGAAGTCCAAATTCGTGAAAATGCTGCCTGGAAGAGATCCAGGCAGATGGCTTGATCTGGGAAACGGCCAGCGTCGGATCAGCCCACCGCCTGCGCGCCAGCTCAGGCTGATCCTCCGGGATTTAGCCCCTTTTCGGCTTTCGCCTTGGATGAACCCCGCGCGGACCTAAGGCGTAGTAGAGAACATGGGCCTTTATGCCAAAACGCTCTGCGATCTCTGCAACGGTCAACGTCGGATCGGTCCACAACTTGCGCGCCAGCTCAAGCTGATCCTCCGGGATTGAACTCGTTGCGGTCTTGCGCCTCGGATGAACTCCCCGTGGACCCAAGGCTTTGTAGAGAGTAAGGGCCTTTATGCCAGAGCGCTCCGCGATCTCTGCAACGGTCACAGTCGGATCGGTCCACAACTTGCGCGCCACTTCCAGACGGGCAGGGTCTGGCCCTGGTCTGCGATAGGAAAACGGCCTTCGCCCGAGGACGTGACGAAGCCGCCCTTCGGTGATGCCTGTGGACGCGACTATCGCGGTCATGGGGATCATCGGATCGGTCCACATCTTGCGAGCCTGCTCAATAATTTCCGCTGTCATGGGCTTGCCCGGCTTGTATCTGGCTTTCCGAAAACCCAGCTCGCGGCGAAGTCGTGTGACAGACAGGTTGAGCACCGCCGCAATCTCGCCTTGCGTCAGCGCAGGATTGTCCCACATCTTGCGGGCCTTCTCCCGCAACTTGGAATCCATCTTCGTGCGGCGCTTGGCTCTGTTCTGCCGAGCGCCGCGTCCGGGCTTAGGACCAAGCTCTGCATACAGGGTGGCGGCTCCTATGCCGGTGACATCCGCGATCAAACGCACGGGCACAGCAGGATCAGTCCACATTTCTCGGGCCTGTTCCAAACGGGCTGGATTGGGCTTCTTCCCCGTCGCTAGGTCCTTCGCTTGCCCCAAAGTCGAGGGTCGAGCACCCAACTCGCGGGTAAGCCTGTAGGGCGATATACCAACTGCATCTGCTACTTGCCGCGCAGACAGCGTTGGGTCTGCCCATAACGGCTGGGCCTTTTCGCGCCAGTCCGGGATCAGGTAGGCGTGGCCACCTTGCTTCGCTACCCGCTCCGGCTTCGCGGAAAGGATCGCTGCCATTTCGGCGTGTGACAATGGTGCGACATCATCCGCCCTGAAAATCTTGGCGTTCTTCGATGGCTGCGCAACCAACCTTCGGTCGCCAAGCTGCTCGATCAGGCTGCTCAAAGGTATCCCTGTCAGGAGCGCTATCGCCGGGCTTGTGAACTGCGCCTCTTGCCAGAGCAGCTTTGCGACAGCCAAAGGGTCAGGCATATCCGTGCTCCCCCGAAGCCGTTGTTCCTGTCCGGGCGCTTTCTTCTTCATGGGCTGGCCTGCCCAAGATCTAAGGCTTGAACGAAGCGCCAGGCTTGGCGCTGGGCCGCGCCTGGGCGCGCTTCTCCAGTTCGGTCACATAGGATTTCTCCGCAATGAGCCGCTGCTTCGTCTCGCTCAGCGCATGAGCCGCGTTTCGCATTTCCTCTGGCGGGACGAACATTGAGCGATTGACCAGCGTGTCATAGTGCTTGGTGGCATCCTCGTTCCAGACACGGCTGCCGAACTCAGCATTGTATTCGCGGCGCAAGCCGCGCCTCGCCTCGTTATAGCTGGATTGGAACTGCGTCTCGACCTTGGCCTGCTTGCTCGCCGCGGATTCGAGGATTTCCCGAGCCTTTTCGTAGTCCTTCGCCTCGATGCTCGCCGTCGCCTCATTCACGGTATCGATCACGTCCAGGGACCGCTCTCGAATGGGCGCGACCGCCTTGTCCCAGATCGTTTCCGCCTTCCCTTCCAGCTTGCGCAATACTGCGTCGGGTGTCGGGGATCGCTCGAACCCCTTGAAAGCGGCCACGCGCATGTCGTGATCCGGCTGGCTCGAAACTTGCAGCTCGGCCAGGATTTCCTGCCGTTCTGTCTGCTGGACCTCGGCCGCGAACAGTATGAGCGCCTGTTCGACGGCATCGCCCCGCACAGGCTCTGACTTCAGATCGTCTGCCGTCAGATCCCGTCGAACCAGCCCTCGTTCCTGAAGCATCTTCAGGTAGGGGGAGTCTGGCTGGATTGCCTGGTCAAAAAGGGCCTTAACGGACGACGACATAGGTGCTCCGAGTTCTTCTTTTGTATGCTCTGGTCTTGACTACTCAATATGCTCTCAGTTTGTCTTTAGATAAAGGGTCTTGTGTCCACCAACTTTTCCGTCAGGCAGCAGAGTTCCGCACAAAGTCGAACAGCAGCGCGTAGCCTATCGGCATGGCGATGCTCCTCTGGAAGCAGAACTTCACTGCCGCAACCGAGCAGCCTGCCCATAGCATCATCGCCGCGTTTTCCCCGCCAGCTGGGGATTTCTCGCCCTCGAATCGTATATCGGTCAGCTTGCAGCCGAACAGCGCTCTATCATCCTCTGCCAGCTGGGCAACTGGTGCAAAAAGATAGGTCTGGGGTCGGACGCGCAAATAGAACTCTCGCGCAAGCGCGTAAAATATCGGGGAAAATGTATCCTCCCTATACCAGAAATCGTTGATGACCATGGACGCGGCCCGGCCTTCTTCCGTGAGCGATTCGCGCTCTGGAACAAGCCTTGGTGCGTTCGGGACCACGAACTCCACTGCATCCGCGTGGCTCAAGCCGTCCACAACCTCGGCCAGCCCAGACGCGATCACGTCGCAGGCCGCATCGCCATCCTTCACGCTCAATGTCTCGAAGACGGCCTCGAAGACGGCCGCCTCAAATACTTCTATCGCACCAGCCATTTGTTGCCCTTCACGAAGCGGGTGAACATCATGCGCACCCACTCGAACGGAGTGATCTTCCATTTTGACTTTAGATAGATGACGAAGCCCAGATAGGCCAGCCACAGCACGAAGACGGGACGCCAGACCCCCAGCGCGAGGGCCGGAACCATGGCTGGCAGGCCAAGCAGAATGGAAGCGTGTAGACCGGCCACGGTCGTCGGAGCGCTGGTAAAGCGCCAGCGTTCGGACACGATCACGTCCGCCCGGTCGAAATCGTCATCTTTGCTCAAAGCGACATCCCCCTGCCCGCCCACCGTCGCCCGGTCTGCCCGGTATCGACATGGGTGAAGTTGCGATAGCGGCCGAGGCCCGAGACATTCAGGGCCGAAGCCATGCGATAAACGTCAGTCGGCGGGAAGCTCCGCAGGTTGAAGTCGCTCGCCCGGCCGATGCAGTGATACGAATTGCGTGCCGCCCCCTCGATGGTGGCGTTGCGGCGCTCGGTTCGGAACCCGGAGTTCATGTCGATCCGGCAGGGAGCGCCTGCGTTCATCGACAGGTTCGTCTGGATGTTCGCCAGGAAGGTGAACAGCATCGGGTCGATATAGACCGCCGCGTCTCCGTCCTTCCAGTCGCGCCACAGCCAGGAGAGCATCTTGACAGCCTGGGGATCATAGCGCCGCCCATCCCAATGTCGGATCGTCAACTCTTCGCCCTTCGAGTTGCGAATCCACAGCCGGTCATAACCGACCTCGGACCAGGGAGAGGCTTCGCCTGCCTTGGGCAACGCATACGAGCCAAGAGCGGCCACGATGCCGAAGACGAGGCCGCGCCGCGTAAGATCATACGCCATCTTCTTCACCATAGGTTTTGTAGAGGGTCAGGCGCTGGCCATCGTCCAGAAGGCCAGCGTCGTAGGCTTCATCGATAGAGGTCCGCATGGAGCGGCCGTTCGCGGGGTTCTGGATCAGCTGACGCAGCACCTCGATATGGCCGGAATATCCAGCCGCCAGCAAAGCTCGCTTGTCGTCGTTGGTGAGATAGAGCCAGTCGCGCAGCACGGTCATCTGATCCGTGTCGCGCACTCGCACCCTGATCTGCGACATGAACAGCCGCGAGGTGTTGACGAGCGCGGCGAACACCTGGTCGTATTGGGCGACCGGAAAGTTCTGGACGAGCCGTTGGAGGATCTCGATGCTGCTGTTCGCGTGAGTGGTGCCAAAGAGAGGGTGGCCACCTGACGCCAGTTCGTTTGCAGCCATGATCGTTTCGGTGTCGCGGATTTCCCCGATGATTGTCAGCTTCGGGTGCCGACGCAGAGCATTGCGGACACCAGCGGCAAAAGACGGCAGGTGAGTGCCGATTTCGCATTGCATGACGCGGGAATGGCGTGACCTAATGGTGTGGAACAGGTATTCCGTGGGAGCGGAGTATTCGAGGATGTTCCCCTTGATGGCGGTGTCGCCTTCCAGGATTTCGCGGATGCAGGCTGAGAAGGTGGTCGATTTCCCGGAGCCGGTGGGACCGGCGATCAGGAACGAACCTTGCGTGACTGCAAAGCGGTCCCGCAGCGTCTCGGGGAAGCCAACCTGATCCAGCGTCATCGGCACAGCGTTGATCCGACGCAGGGTCGCATCGAAACCGAGGCCATTGCCCGCAAAGCCGCCCGTGATGTTCAGACGGAAGCGATGCTGGATCGGTTCGCCATGCTCATCGCGCTCATCCGGGTCATCGACCGTGATGGCCTTGTCGAAATCGGTCCCGCTGCCAACCTTGCCGATCACGGCATCTTGGCCGGTGATCTTCTTGAGGATGCGTTCGACCTGGCTTCCGTTCAGGGTATAGCGCGTCACCGACCTCATCTCGCCCAAGTGCTCGATCTGCACCGGGTTGTCAGTCGTGATGAAAACGTCATCGACTTTCATCCGGGCCATTGCCGCGAGCAGCGGGATGATCGCGTTCGGGTCCGACAGGTGCGGACCCGAATAGTCGATGGGATCTCCTGCCCACATCGGCTTAGCGCCTTTGCCGGAACTTCGGCGCGACCTGGAGCCGCAGGGTGCGTTCGCCCTGGTGCGCGCGAGTGCCGCCTTCGGTCACACGCCAACGCGAAACCTCGGTCTGGAGGTTGGGGAGAGAAACCACGCCCTGCTTGGCCAGGTCGTGGTAGCGCAGCATCCCGCCATAGTCGCGGTTGAGGATGTTCCAGCCGGTGACAAAGCCCCGCCGCGCTTCGGTGATCCCGGCATACCAGCCCGTCGAGGCCCCCTCGCGCCACGCCTTCTCTTCCTCGGCCGTCTCGACCGACAGCCCTTGCGGTGCCGCGATAGGCTGGACCGGCAGGGCCAGATATTCCTGCCAGTTCGGCGGATTCATCGACAGCCGTGCATCCTTCACGATCTCGAAGGAACTGTTGGAGAAGTAGAGCAGCTGGCCCGATGCTTCCTGGATGTTGTTGATCCGGGTGATGACGGGCGGGATCACATACTGCTGGATCATCACGCGCCGGAAATCGTAGCGGTTGTTGAGCAGCTGAACGTAGCGCTGCTTGACCACCGCGTTGATCCGCTCGGCCTCGTCGGCATATCCAGCACGGATGCCGACGCCGCGCGCCGCGTCGTAGATCACGCGCAGCTTGGGATCGGACGGCACGAAGCTCTGGGTCTTCCTGAAGAAGCTGCTGTTGGGGTTCACGATGTCGTTGTATTTGACCCCCCTCGCGGGAGCATTGACGGTTCCGAGCACGAAGGAACTGGTTTCGTCTTCCAGGCCCTTGCAGACGCTCTGGTTCTTGTTTGTCGGGTCAGAGCAATCCGGGGCCGAAGCCACCATGGGCGTTCCCGGCACGGGCAGTTGTTGAGCGCCAGCGACCGTCCCGAAGACAGCGGCGGCACATGCAGCGATCAGAGTGCGCTTCAAGATCATATCGGCCTCTATTTGATTTTGGGCGTGGGCGGATTGGACAGAAGCGAGTCCGCCTCGATGCTCGCGTGATGCTTCGAGCGGACCCGCTCGAAGGTCGAATAGTTGTGGCTGGACGAAAAATGCCGGTCGAACTCTGCACGGTCGAAGTCCTGCATCCGCTCCCAGGCTATGGTGAGCATCGCCCTGACAGCAGCGCTGGAGCGCATCCGCACGGCGCTATCAACGAACTCGCTGATCCCCGCTTCGACCTCACTTTCGGGATTGAGATACGTCTTCACATGACGCAGCTGCGCTTTACGGCCCCGCTTTGCCATTACGAGCGCCCTCCCCCATTCGCAGCTGATGCCGTCCTCGCCTTGAGAAGACCCCGCACCGGAGCCATGCTCGGGTCCGCAACAGAGAGGACGGCATCAGCTGGAAGGCCCTCGGCAACGATGCCGCCAAGAACGTGGGTGCCCCCGCCGACAAAGAGAACGTGGTCAACGGTCTTCGCCTCGATCTCGGCTTTCAGCTGATCGAGACCGGCGTTCATGAGCATGACGCCCACAGCCCGAGCCGATCCTGCGATCAGCTCGGCAACATCAGTCCGGGCGCCCGCGACGATGATAGATGGATCGGTGGCGAGCCTGGGCAGATCGATCACGTCCCGATAGCCGTGCTGCTCGACAAGCCTCGCGTCGATTTCGGCAATGACTGTCTCGACGCCGATGGGAAATTCGCGATACCGGCTCATCTCCAGGGTCGGCAGCGGCTCGCCGGTCCACTCGACGTAGTGAACCCGCGTCCCCGTCACCCCGAGGTCCACCACCGCGATAGTCGCCCCGACTTCGACATGATTCCTGGTGAACTCGCCAAGATCATCCAGCGCCGCCTCGCTCGAAGTGATGGCGAGATCGTAGATGCCCCAGACGGCCTCGGGACTGGTCGTGATCTGACCGAGCTTCCATGCCGATTGAGCCGGGCGACCGGATGTCATGCCAATGGTCGAGACCGCCATCTTGAGCAGGGTGGCTTCGGCCTCTCGAAGCTTCGCCGTATTATCCTCGCCACCGGAAAAGAGGGCCGTCGCGGGCTGCGTCAGGATGACGTTCGTTTTCCCCTTGATGTCGATCTTGGCCATCGCGTGTTCGACAAGCACTCGACGCCGTGCGTTGGCCGGATCGCGGAAGCTAGATGGGTTGGTCGGAAACAGGCCGTGCTTCTGTGCAAGAACGGAATAGATCTGGAAGTTGGCTGTGGTCTTGCCAATGCAGTAGACGCCTGCCGCCTGCTCGCTGACGATGCCGCGCACAACCGCCGAGGGGTAGCTATCGCCCAGAATCTGGTTGCCAACCAGAGCGGCAACCTTCGTCGTGGCGAGGCCCGTATCGATCACGACCAGCATCAGTAACCCGCATACCCGCCAGAGCTATTGATGACGCGATTGACGAATTGTTCGGTCGTCTCGTCGGGTTTGATGGCTCCCTGATTGGTGCTCGCGCAGGCCGAGAGGGCGCACAGGGCGATGACGATTACCAGCTTCTTCATGGTCCGTTTCTCCGGGATTTGGGATACTCGATCCCCCCGGACGATAAGCGGCAATCAATCTAAATACAATACGGAATTTTATGGAATATGTCGGAAAACACTGGCATTTTTTCGCGTCCTACTGTAGTCTAGTGTAGCAACTATCCCCCCGTTAGTGTATGTTAATCAGATGCACGAGAATACCATTCTGGCCTACACCACAAATGCCAACCGGATCACCGCCGAAGTGGCGGAAAAGTTCGGCCGCGTGACCGTTCAGACCTACTTCGACTACCTGATGGAGAAGTCGGCCGAGCTTTGCACAAACACGATCCGCATCTACAAGCGGTCGGTCTGCTACGCCCTTGAATCCGAGGGCCGGGACCGCGAGGCGGATGAACTGCGAGGCATGTTCGATGAGGTGGATAATCCGGCGCGCGGGCGGAAGCTTAAGCTGGTCCGCAGGGTTCCTCACAACATCTTCGAGCGGACTCTGTTCACCCTGCGCGAGAGTAAGTCGAAGACGTGGCAGCAGGCCGCCGATCTTCTTGTAGCGACGGCGATCACGGGATTGCGGCCATCGGAATGGGCGAACGCCACCCTCAAGGGGCGGCTTCTGACGGTGCCCAACGCGAAGCATTCGGAGCTTCGAGGCAACGGCGAAGAACGCGAGCTTGAGCTGTTGGATACCATCACGGTTGAAGAGCGCGCGGCCATCGAGAATACGATGAAGCTGATCCGGGCCAAGGGCTACAAGACCGTCCGACCAAACCTCGCCGTGGCGTTCAAAGCAGCGCTGGGCGAGGCCATCAGGCAGCTTGGGGAAAGCCGCTGGTTCCTGCGCCTGCGCATCTATGATTTCCGGCATCAGTTCAGTGCGGATGCCAAGCACGAGTGGGGGATAGGCACCGGCATGGTGGCGGCAGCTATGGGGCATTCTGTCGAGGATACCGCCGTGCAGCATTACGGCCGTCTCAAGCACGGCAAGGGCGGATTGAAGGTGCGCCCCTCTGCCGAAAGTATTGCGAAGGTCCGCAGGCTGTATCCGGTTCAGGGACCAACGCCCCCTGCCCTTACGCCGCCGACCTCCCCGGCTCCAGCTGGCGGCGGCAAGGTTCGCTTATCCTTCTGACCGGCCAGCGCACGATCATCCAAGAGAGATGACAAGGCCCCGAAGGCGGGTGCTTTCGGGGCCTGTCCTCAAGGCATATGCTTTTTATCAAATACAGCATATGCCTTATTTCATATGGTTTTGTGCGGATGACACCCTTGCCCGGCCTGTGGAGACAATAAGGATCGGAACAGGCCGGGCAAGGGCTTTACGCTTGTGAGGGATCGGATCGACCATGCACAAGGCCGAGGAACCGGCCAATCTCGTCCGCGATTTCGGTTGCCAGTTCCTCGCTGGAATTATGGTGCTGGTAGCTCCGCAGCGCGTGATACGCTGCGGTCAGAAGCTTCCGAGCCTCCGGGTCCGTGGCGGTATCCCCCGAACCTTGTGACAGCTCACGCAGGGCGTTTCTCGCGACGATTTTCGCTTGATCGAGGCTCCCGGCGCACTGGACATTGCGCAACGCTGCTTCCGCAATGCCCTTGTCGGTCATGGCAGAAAGCCCTTCGCTTCGAGAGCTTCGCGGATCAGGGACGAAACGGAAGCAGTGGTGTCGCGGTCGAGCGCCAGCTGTTTCAGGTGCTTTTTCTCCTTCGGGGAGCACATGAAAGCGATCCGATCAGTCCTGGAGTCGGCCGGATCGGCGCTTGGAGCCGCGTCAGAAGCCCCAGGAGCGCCAACAGGGCTTTCCGCGCCCCCTGCCCCGGCAGCAAG
Source organism: Paracoccus sp. TOH (assembly GCF_030388245.1). Classification (NCBI taxonomy): domain Bacteria; kingdom Pseudomonadati; phylum Pseudomonadota; class Alphaproteobacteria; order Rhodobacterales; family Paracoccaceae; genus Paracoccus; species Paracoccus sp. TOH. Next base: position 36,760 of record NZ_CP098363.1, on the reverse strand, counting down.
CCCTTCGGCCCTCCCTGTGGCCTCCTGGGGCTTCTGCGGGGCATTATCGCCCTTCTCCGACCCGCCGTTGACCGTTGCCCCCTTCTCGACGCCTGTGAGGCGACTCGTTCCCACGTTGAGAATGGCGCTTGCCAGCTTCGTCTTATCGGTTTTCGCCACCATCAGTTTTCCTCCTTTTCGAGTTCGGCAACAGCCTCTTCGGCAAACCGCTGCATGAAGGCTGCGGCCGGTGAAGTCGCCCTGTATTTGAAGACCGACGCTCCCATGAAGGTGGCTTCGGAAATCGCGGTGTATGTTGGAATGGAGTTATCGAAGGTCTTGATTTCCTTCTCTTTCAAAGCCGCCCTGAACCCGGCATAGAGGTTCGTCGCGAGATTGACCCGAGAGATCAATACGCGGACATTGGGCACCTTCCCCATCTGAGCAGCAATCGCCTGGATCTTGCCGTGGACCTCAATGGTCTGAACGAGATCGAAACGGCCGGTATTTGCTGGGATGATCGTGAGGTCAGCCACAGCCGACGCCGCAAGGGATGCCTGTGAATTGTAGCCGCCGCAGTCGATGATGACATAATCGTTGCCATCTTGGGCTTCCTCGATCTTGTCGATCATCGCACCAATCATCACCTGCGCCTGGTCCAGATCCTCTACACCGGCCGGATTCTCGAAGAAGTGCGTGGGAAACGGCAGGTTTTCGGGCGACCCCATGACGGCCTCGGTCAGCATCGCGCGTTCATCCGCGTCGATCAGCGCGACCTTTGCCCCTTTGGAGTGCAGATAGTCTGCAAGGTGGATGGCGGTTGTGGTTTTTCCGACGCCGCCTTTCGTCGTGTAGATCGTGATGACTTTGGGTTCCGACATCGTTTGCCCTCATGGCGTCTAAAGGTTTGATCCTACGGCCTTTTACTAGCTTTGTGACTGACCCCTGCCCCTCTGCACATATTTGTCTATGTGCATTCGGTAATATGGCAAGATGCCAATATTTGCTATGTTGCAGACCCCTCAATGCACATATGCCCATCGGGCATCCTTGGCACCTGCACATGCAGCTAGATGCACATAAGCCAACCCGCCCATTTGCCAACATGCACATTATCAACACGATGTAAAGGGCAAACTTAGCATGTTGCCATATGCGTATAGTGGTTTTGGCGACTATGCCACTATGCATTGTTTGCCTTGTTGCAACATGCGCATAGGTTCATATGTGTGCTCGCACCAATTAGCATTTTTGCATATTGTAATCATATAATGTATGCAAATTCGTTTATCGCACGTCGCGCATATGCACATTTTGCAATCTTCTAAGATTATACCCTCCGCAACTGCACATCAGCCTGTATGGGCGTTTGCGCATTTATGCTTCTTGGCATTTGTGCATAGTCCAATAACGCAATCCTCGAATATGCAAGGTAGGGCAGGGGGCAAAATGTGCATATTTGCATAAGTGTAGCTCGCTTCATTCAAACAAAATACAAATTGACTTTTCTTAGATTTGCCACAACCCTAAGGTCGAGCGGCGGGCTGAAGCCCGTCCCGTATGTGTGAAAACTCCTAGCTAACGGAGAGAACGGAATGATCGATCTTAGCTTTGACGACGACCGCCCGAAGCGGAAGACCCACGGCGATGTGCTGTTGCAGGTCGAGGAAATCCTCGAAGAAGAGGGCGCGGTGGTCGGATTCGATGTTCGCAGCGGCGAAACCTTTAAGGTCCACCTGGCCACGGCCGACGAACTGGCGAAACACTTCGTTTCACCGCGTGACGCGAACCGTCCGTTCGAGGAACGACTCAAAAAAGAGCAGAAGCGCGTGGAGCAACGCCATTCGATCATACACGACCCGGACGATGACACCACGTTGCATGTCGAAGTCGGATCGGTGGTGAAGTTCGAGAACGTGCGAACCTTTTCAACACCGGATGGAGAGGAAAAGACGGCATCGACCTGGGCTCACTCGCTGGTCCGCGACCCGTTGAAAGAGGCACTGATCGTCGGTTCGGTCCAGGCGACGTATTTCGAGACCAAGAAACAGCTGGATGACGGCCGCGAGGTTGTCAATTCCCGCATGGACCTGACCGTAGTGCGCGAGGATGACGCCGCTCCGCTCAAGGGCTTCGACCTGGAAGACGCATTCTCCGGCGAATGGAACGACTTGCCGCTCACTCAAACGGGCGTGGTCATCTCCATGCGCAACCCGAAGGGGGAAACCACAGTCGCCAGCCTGATGACGCCGTATCGCAAGCACGGTGAACCGTCCGTGGAATCGGCGCTGGATGCTCCGCAGGGCAGCTATCAGATTTATGCGGCGGCTGTGGTGGCGGCTGCGACCGGCGCGCGAACCTTTGACGACCTCAAGATCAACGAGCAGGTCAGCCCGAGGAAGGTGGAAAACGCGCGAAAGATCTACGATCACCTCGTTGCAAACCCTGACAGCAACGCGCTCGAAGTCACTGTGATGCCGATGGCGAAGACGCAGTTCATCCCGGCGAAGGCCCTGACCAATTTCCTGAAGGACTACCACGGGACCAAGAACGGGAAGCCGAGCGAGTCCGTCTCGCCGGATGCTGCCGTCAGCTATCAGGGCAAAGGCTTTGTCCCGTCGCAGATCGCCATGTCCAGGCACAACACAGACCCGGAAAACACCCCGGCGTCTGCACGGCTCGTTTCTCCGCAAAACAAGTTCAGTTTCGCGGAAATCGAGTCTCCCCGGAGGATCAAGGATCTTGGGGAAGAGTCGATGGTCCGCGTCCACGGCGAAACCTACGGGGCTAACGGCCCGCAGGCACAGGCGGAAGTCGATCAGGAACAGAGCAAAGGGCGCAAGAAGGCGTTCGACTCGGCTCCCGGCCGGTAATATCGAGAACGGTCCATGGCGTATTTCATTCCTGAACACGATGGCCGCTTCGCGGCTGCCATCGTTGACAATCGGCATGTGGACGGATCGCAGGGCAAGGCACTAGCCGTCTGGAGCGGACCTGGGGAGGGCAGGGCGCGGACGCGCATTCGCTCGATCCTGATGCGTGAGCGTGTGAACCTGGCCGAGATCGACGCGCCTAACGGCGGCACAGTTTTTGTCATGCCGTTGCGCTATGCGAACGCGACCTTCTGGCGGGATTTCATCGACAACCCGGTGCGGAACGGCGTAACCGCAGACCTTTACGAGACCGAGAAGCTGGATCGGGCTGTCAAGAAGCTCGAAACGGTCTCGGGCTTCGCGGTAAAGGAACCAGAGATCGTCGGCCGGAACCGCTATGGCTACACGGTCTATGATCGGGCCTTCGGTCGAACGGCACACAAGATCGGGGATCACCGCGACATTGTGCCCGAGTGGAACCGCAAGGACGGTCAAGTTTACGGTCAGAAGCACCCGGAGATGTTCTTTCGGGCGCGCAACGATTTCGACCTGGCCGAGAACGCGAGATCGGTCTTCATCCAGATGGCCAACGGCGAGGCATTGAGCGAGGCCGAGATCGACCGGCTTTCAGCGGCACTTTCCACCCCAGAATACGCGGTTCGCCCACGCGAACTGATGGAGCATGTCGAAGCCGAGATCAGCCGGTGTGTTGCCACAGGAGAGATCGAGGGCCGCGACGGCCTGGACGCGCTCATGTCCACATTTCCCGGCCAGCGCGAGAGAACGGCCGCAACCATCATCAATCAGCAGTATTCCACGCCATACCCGTTCGGCCTCGCTGCATCGCAGATATTCGGGGACGTGGAAGGCAAGTCGGTTCTTGAGCCGACCATAGGGAACGGGGCGCTTGTTGCTTCCTTTGCGGCTAGGGGCGCGGAGGTGACTGGTTACGAGATCGACCATGGGCGCTTCATGCGGGCAACGCGCGCGCTTGGTGATCTCTCGGCTAGCATCGAGCAGGCTGATTTCATTTCGGCAGCGCAGTGGATCACACCGCAGTCCTTTGATTTTGTTGTTGCAAACCCGCCGTTCGACGGAATGCCCGCCATGATGGACATTCCGGTTTCATCGAGCACCTTCACGACAGACCGGCTACATTATGCGATTGCGGTCGAGTCGATGCAGCGCCTCAAGGTAGGCGGCAGCGCCTTTTTCGTCTTGCCCGCGAACGTCTTCAACCCGGATGAGAAGGGATCGACGGCCAAGCGCTTCCATAACCTGCTGAAGCTCGCCTTCGACCGGGTTGAGGAAGCCGTGGCCGATGGCAGGCTGTATCAGGGCATGGGGACGAACGTGCCGGTTCAGCTCTACGCTGCCCATGGGTTCCGTGAAGAACTGCACCCGTTCCATGTGCTCAAAGACCCAGAGTTCATGGGCACGTCGAGGACGCTGAAAACTTTCGCGGACCTCTACGAATGGGCGGATGAGTGCCGCGCCCGTTTCGGTTATCCGCCGCTTGATGCGGAATGGTCTCGGACGGGCGAAGCACCGACACCAGAGGAAGAGGCGATTCAGCCCGAGCCAGCCGAGCAGCCCGATCCCTGGGCGGTTCCGACGCCCGCGCCGGTTCCCGAAGCCTCGGAACCGCAGGGCAAGCCGGAGCCAGGGCAGGGCGGTCGCCCGCGCCGGACGAGGGCCGCAGCTGGCGGGCGTCCCGGCGGTTCACGGGCTGGGAACGGAGGCACAGGTCAACCAGCGCCGTCAGGACCGGCGACAGTTGCGCCTCCCGAGCCAGCGCCGGTTGACGCCGCGCCGGTTCCACCGCAGCGCAGAACGGCTCCCTCGGAGCCAGTCTTGAAGGATGATCCGCTGCCGCGCTGGTTGACGGACAGCCTGTCGAGCGAAGAAAGCCAGCCCTATAGGCCGTTCTCGCGCGCCGGGGCCGCAACCTCGGTGATTCCGCGGTCGTTGTCGGGCGCTATCTATGGCGCGCTGGAGGCGTTGGACGCCAAGCTCAAGCGCGAGAATGGCCGGGACTACGACATTGACTCCTATGTCGCTGATGCCCTTCGCATCCCGAAAGACGAGCTGCTGAAAGGCGCGCGGCTGTCGCCCGAGCAGATCGACGGTGTGGCGTTGAGCCTGTCTGGCATGAGCGAGGGCAGGGGCGTTTTGATTGGCGACCTGATGGGCCTGGGAAAGGGGCGTGAGCAGGGGGCGATCCTAGAAAGCGCCCTGGCAGACGGCGATCCGGTCATGTTCGTGACGGTGAAGCCGTCGCTTTTCTCGGATTTTCTGGTGCGCGACCTGTCCGATGTGAGCCTGCGGCAAACGCAGGATCGCATCGAGAGCGGGGAAATCAACGTCCACCTGGTCAACTCGACCGGCCTGCTGATGGACCGTGCCGAGCGCGTGATCTACCGGCAGAGGGGCGGGAAGGGTTACGACATTCCGCCCGACGCGAATGTGGTGGCCAGCACCTATTCGCAGTTCCAGAAGGCGGATACCGGGATGCTGCGCCTGGAAGCCGTGAAGGCGTGGATGTCGCATCATATCAGCCAGGGGCGGAAGCCCCGTCTGCTGCTGGACGAGGCCCATAAGGCGGCATCGCCCGATTCCAACACCGGAGAGTATTTCTCGCAGCTGTGCCGCTTCGTGGAAGATCATGGCGGGTCAGTGATCTGGTCCTCTGCCACGGGCATCAAGACCGGGCAGCATATCAATCTCTACTACAGCGCCCTGCCGGATACCGGCCTTGGCAAGCAGGAACTGCTGGACATCATGTCCGGGGCCGATGCCCTTTCGCTCCAGGAAGCACTGTCACATGAGATGGCCGCGAGCGGTTCGCTCTTCGTCCGGCAGCTGGCCGACCAGGGTATCGAGCGCGACTTGCCGCGCCTGGTCGATTACGACCCGGACAAGATCATGCGAGTTCGCGGGAAGGTGGACGGCGCAACCGAAGTGCTTCGGGATGTGATCGAGTTCATGCCACAAATCACCGCCCTGGCGAAAGCGATGGCGAAGGATGAGTTCGGCGGCTCCGTCATGCGCAATGGCGTCGATAAGCTGAAGCTCGACACTAACTCTCCGGTCACGAACCTGCATCACTTTTCGGGCTACCTGACCCTGGCGACGAAGGGGCAGTTTCTGGAAGAGCTGGTGACGGACAGCCTGGCGCGGGGCGAAAAGCAGGTCTTCACCATTGAGCACCTGGGCAAGACGCTGCTGGACTGGAAGAAGGCCCAGCCGGGCGAACTTCTCGATGATGGCAACGGGGGACAATACTTCCTGACACCGCCGAACCTCGGGGATGCGCTCAAGCGCTATGTCGAGAAGGCCGTGAAGATCAAGGCCACGGATGCGATCGGCAACACCATCGAGATCGACCTGTCGGACGAACTAAGCGGATGGGTCGCTGGCATGAATGCCCAGATCGATGAAGCCGATCTCGGAGATATGCGGGTCGATGGCGCCGACATGATTAAGGCCGCTCTCGACAAGATGGGGCTGCGTTGCGGTGAATTGACGGGCCGCACCACGGGCGGCGGCTTTGGCGTCACCGGGGACATGGACGGCCGGTTCTACCTCTATGAGCTGGAAAAGGGGGGGCCGGAAGCCGCCCATCAGATCGCAAACCAGTTCAACAACGGCGAACTCGATGCGCTGGTGCTGAACAAGTCGTCATCGGCCGGGATCTCGATCCAGGCCGCAAGGTCGGTGGGTGAAGATCTTCGTCGGCGCTGCATGTTCAAGATGGAGCTGCAAGCCGACATCGTGGACGAGCGCCAGATCGAGGGCCGAGTGAACCGCAAGGGCCAGGAAGAGGGGCCGCGCTATGTCGCGCCTCTGACGGGCTTCGCCTCGGATGACCGGCTGGCCTCGCTGTTCAACCGCAAGAATCGCTCCTTGTCGGCCTCGACCAACGCTACACGCGAGAACAGCACGAATATCGATGAAGTCGTGGACCTGTTGAACCCGGTCGGCCGGGAAGTCGTCTATGAATACCTGCTGCGCAATCCGCAGCTGGCAGCGGACCTGGACATCAACGTGGGCGATGAGATCACGCCTGACGACAGCCTGACGCGGAAACTGCTCGGCCGGTTGATCGTGCGGCCGCTCGATGAGCAGACCCGGATTCTGGGCGAGATCGATGTGCAGTATCGGATGAAGTCGGAGTTCCTGGACCGGCGCGGTCTCAATCCGAACAAGAACAACCGCCGCGACTGGCGGGGCAGGGTGGTTGACCAAGAGGTTCTGCTTACCGAGAACCGCGCCACCGGCCTTGCCGCGCAGCCAGTGTATTTGACCACCATCGACGCCCCGACCACAGTGGCTCCGATCTCCTATGAACAGGTGGTAAAAAAGGTGAAGCGGGGCCTGTCGAGCGCGCAGTTGCAGGGCGATTTGCCGGAGCTGATGGGGAAGGCGTTCGATGAATATGGCAAGCCAAAGTTCCAGAGCCGCCCGTGGTTGAAGGCCGTAGGGCTTATGGATCGTTCCTTCTTCGACTGTGGCGATTCGCGCGACGTGAACAAGATGGCCGAGGAATTGCAACGGTTCCACGGCATCTACGGGCATAGCAATGTGCTGGCGGGTAAGTTGAAATCCGATGCCGACAAGGCGAAATTGGAGGTTCTGCGGAGCGCGCAGTTCCTGCGTAACATGTCAGAGGCGGTTTCAGTCGGCCGGGCGATCTTCCTGAACGCAGAACTCGTCCCTGATGTGGCTGAAACGCGGCTTGCTTCAGTCGCCAGGTCGCCGGACAACGACGCGGAGACCTGGATACCTGCTGTCGTCACGTCCTACACTGCGTCCGGGGCTTATCCCCTGAACCCGGACTATCATTCCTTCGAGGTCGCTATACCCGGCGAAGCTGAGTCGGTGCGAGTGAAGGTCGGGAACGTCGCCAGACATATCCAGTCGATGGGGGGGTATGACGACTCCTGGCCCTCGGCCAAGCTCGCCATTCCCTGCGACGATTTCCTGCTGCGCTTCCAATACGGCAATCAGCAGGGCCTCGACGCGATCCAGGACTGGCTTGTGCCGCATCCCGACAATGCCGGGATGTTCAAGCGGGCCGCGCCGCAGGGCTACGCCGTCGATAAGTCCTTGCCCCAGGTTGTCACCAGACGGCCGGAGCAAGACGAACTGTTCCGGGGCCTCTTTGATCGAACCGTTGCCGGAGAGGTCATGGAGCAGAAGACGGTGCTCACGGGCAATATGTTCCGGTCTCTGATCCTCACGCGGCAGAAGAACAAGCAGAGCGCGGGCACCAAAATCCTTTTCTCGGACTCGAAGGGCGTCTGGCATCACGGGATCGAGGTAGGGGGCGGGCCGAAGAACGAGAAGCTGCGCCGCATCCGGGACAAGGCACAGGTCACAGCCAGCAGTTCGGCATCGATCACCACGCCGATGCAGATGGATCGGCTGTTCCGCCTGGTCATGGATCAGGACGGTTCGCAGCCGTTCCATCAAGCGCATCGCTACCTCAACAAACCGCCCAGCCCGATCTCGCGGGCGAATGAGATTTACGGCGTGGTCGGGGGAGTTTTGATCGAAGACAAGATTCGCGTGGATGGGTTGCCGCCGATCATGGAAGGTTTGCAGGCCCCGGCCTGCGCATTCGTCGGCCCGGATGTGTTCTCGGAAAAGCTGCTGGAGAACCGCAATGGCCTCTATCGTGGTCTCAACCGAACTGCTGGCGTGATGCTGCGGCCCCATGCGTTCGACGATCACGACAGGGCGCTGGTCGGGGGTTATGCGGCCCAGGCAGATCAGGTCAAAAACGCTATCAGCAGCAGTTACAAGGATTTGAAGCGGGGGGAGATGTATTACTTCCCGCTTCGAGGAACGGCCTCAGTCATCTTCAACCCGAAGAACGAGACCTTGCAAGCCGAGTTCGCGGATCTCGTTGACCGCGCGTCGAACAAGCAGGTGATCCAGCTCGACGGCAAGCTCTACACCGCGCCAACCGGCATGGTGGGGATCTCTGTTCCCTGGTCGTATGACCACGAGGGCGAGCTGGAAGGAGAGGCCAGACAGCTTCATGCGCGAATCTCGGAGGCGCTGTTACGCCTTGGGGAGACGGCCGAACAGCCAGTGCTGTTTACGGGCGCTATGCGCATGATGGTCGAGCGCCTGGATGCGGCATCGTTTGAGCTTCAACGCGAAGCCGAACGCAATCAGGACGCGAACGTAGAGCTGAAAAATCAGGAGGTTACGCACAAATCGCGTCGAGCCTTTGGCCCTAACGCATGAATATACCGGACGAATTTAGATTGACCCCGGAAAAAAATAATGCGTATAGATTTGGGGGAGCTGTGGGGGAATCATGCTATATCTGGCTGATTCCATGTCTTCGGCTACTGAGGATGGTAACGCGAGCGAGAGAGAAAGCCTAGTCTAGAAAAGGAAAACCCGCGAGGCGCGGGGCCATCGCGGGGAAATCCAGAGAACCCAGCCAGCTGCTAACTGGTCACGGTCCAGACGTTGTTCACCTTCGGACCCTATGGATTTTCCCGGACATTTGCAAGCGAAAAGCGCTCTTGAGCGAACAGATTCGTATTGCCTGATGGTCGTGCGACCTCGCCTGACATATCAGGAGAGCAGTCGATGTATGCCTATGAAAGTCCACAATTTAATTCAGGGATGCTGGCGCATTACCTGACAACCCAGCTTGCGCAGATCGGGAAGGCTTCCGGTCTGGTCCTGCTGCTGATTTCCCGCGTCAACTGGAAGGCAGATGCGGATGATTTCGGGCCGCGAGGCACCGTCAACCATCTGACCGTGAGGAAGATGGCCGAGGCGCTTGGCTGCTCACAGAGCACTGTTCAGGAGCATCTGGCAATCCTGCGCGCGGCCGGGATCATCGAGAGCGAGCCGGTAACAGATCGCAATGGCGCGATCCGTTACTGCCGCTTGTGGTTCGCGGGCTTTGTGTCGTGGCTGCAAGGGCGAGAACAGAGACCTGCCGGAACCGGGACTGATGAGGGAGACGCTCCCCCATCCGGGCAGTCGGTAGGGGGGGGGTCCGAAAAACCGGACCCAAATCATAATATAAGAAATCAAAAAATTATTGATCTTGAACAGGTGAAATCTGTTTGGTTCAGCTCTCTCGAAGCCGTCATCCGTGAAGCCGGGCCGAAGCTGGCAAACGGGCAGCGCGCAGACAGCCAGATGGTCTTCGAGCGCTTCCGTTCCTTCAACCTTCGAAAGGGAACGTCCCGGATCAGCCTAGCCGCGCTCCGTGGATTTGCGAAGAGTTTCACCGAGTTCCGACCCAAGGCACCTGAGCCACGACCGGCACGTCAGCTGACAGCGCCACCAAGCTGGGATGTGAGCCGGGCGGAACCTTCATCGCCGGTCGATGCCCAGATGAAGAGCGAACTGAAGGCGCTGCAACCGGAGCTGTTCGATGCTTGGTTCGCCAATCTGTCATTCAGCCGAGAAGGCGACAGATTGCGTGTCAAAGCGCCGACGACATTCATCCGGTCCTACATCAGCAGCCATTACGAGCCGCTGATCCGTGAGGCAGCGGGGCCAGGAGCACAGGTGGTTTTCGCCTAGAGTTCCAGATTGACCATTTCTATCTAAAAACATATTGTTTTTGGATAGGAGGTGCCGGATATGGCTGATCTGGAACATGACCAAGCGAGAATAGGTGGCGCGGTTTTGACCCTGGCCGGTGACGAACCGGACGCTGAGACGGTCGATGACGCTCCCCTGATCCGTGCATGGGTGCTTCACCAGCTGATCGCGAGCGCCTCGACAGTCGAAGCCGTCCTGGACCAAAACTGAAGGAGATGAGCCGTGAAGTTGCCACGCGCTATTGCGCTTTCTGCCTGCTCGATGCTTGTCAGCGCGAGCTTAGCCGTTCCCGCCGCAGCCCAGAGTAGTGGCGGTTGTGTTGTCGAACAGGCGGCGCAGGCCGCGCTGGATCGGCAAATCAGGAGCATCGAAGCTGCCCAGACCGATGTGTCATCGTTTTTCCAGGGCCAGAACTCGTGCATCAACGGCAACCTGCTGAACATGATCGACTTCAGCCGGTTCATGCAAGACCCGACCGGGCTTATCGCGTCCCTTGGACAGGACCAGGTGAATCAACTGCTCAACCAGGCCGTCCAGAAAGCCTGCGACATCGCCAACGAGCAGATCCAGGACGTGACCGGCAATCTCAACACATCGCTCGCGTCCTGGGATTCAGGGCTGGACGATCAGATCAGGAACATCATTTCCGATGGGCAAGTTCGTCTGCAATAGGGCTGTGCTGGCGCTTGGCCTCGTGTTGATGGCCTCGCCAGTAGCGGCGCAGGATCGATTTCAGTCTGCGCTCGGAAAGCTTGAAGCCGTGTGGCGACAGGTCATCAGCGGGGTCGCGGTGAAGACTTCGCAGACTGCGGCCTCCGGCAACCAGGTCGCCAGCACAGCGCTCAAAGCAGCCGAGGCGAACGCTTCCGCTGTCGCGCAGTTCGATGGGCGCTATGGTGTAGGCGAGGCGGCGAACAAGTATGTCGTCGGCCGCGATCAGACGAGCGCCGCTTGTGCGCCTGTCGAGCTGCGTCGTATGGCCAACGTAGCTTCCGAACGAAACAGGCAGCTTGGGTCGGTTGTTGCGGCGGCGGATCAGGAGTTCCTGGAGAACAGCGGGGATGCAGCTTCAGTCCAGTCCACGCTGAACCGCCGCCGCGCCGAGTTCTATTGCTCGCAGGAAGAGTTCGACGCGGGGCTGTGCTCGGCGCTGGCCGGGGTTGGCTACAACACGGGGCCGAAGGCGGGTGATACCAACGCCAGTATCTTCATGAACGGGGGTGCATCAGGCGCGGAAGAGGTCGCCACAAGCCTCGACTACATCGACCGCGTGGCACCGCTGCCGACAGTGGTGCGCAAGACGGGGGCCGAGAGCGCCATTTCCCGCATCATTGCTCTCAAGCAGAGCGCGGAGCGAAGCATGGCGCGCGAGATCATCGGCGGATCGGTAATGGAGGGCCTGGAATGATGGGCAAGAAGGTTTTGGCCGCATCAGCGGTCGCATTGCTGCTCGGGACGGTGGCTTCCTATGCCGCTTCCTGTGCGGGCGTCGAAATGCGGGTGAACTCGCGGACGAGCGAGCTTGAGAGCGACATTCTCAGGCTGGTCCAGCAGCACAAGACGACGATGGAAACGACCGAGGCTCGGCACCGCGCCGAAATCATGTCGGCGTTGGCCGTTGCAACCAAGCAGGCGGCGACAAGCGGTAATCAGGACGCGGCGGTGCGGTTGAAGGCAGAAGAGGCCCATGCGCAAGCGCTGGTCGCCGCGCAGAACCGACAGGCCGTGCTGGACGCGCAGGAACGATATGGCGATGCCGGATTCAATGCTTGCGCCATCGTTGCGAAAAGCCAAGCGGTCGCGACGGCCTTTGCCAGCGAAGAAAGCCGGATGGACGCAATCGCGGACCGGATCGTGAACCGGCCCTATGTCGAGCAGGACGGACGGGCCACGACAGATTGGTTCGAGCTGGTGGGCGATGGTCGTGGCACCTCGGCCTCGACCATCTTCTCCGATAGCTCGACGGATGCCGAGGTCGCCAAATACATCGACTGGCTGATGGGGCCTCCCCAAAGCAGTCAGGGCGGGGCCGGGGGCGCGGTCGGCAACGTGGATCGCTTCCAGCGAGACGCCCAGAGGTCGGTTTCGCAGTATTTGCTGATGAAGGCAGCTGTGAGCCGCGAAGAAGGCAGCGTGGATCATGCGATCTCGGAGTTGTCCGGGACGTGGACCGGGACAGACGGCGGGGCGGATTGGGCCGCGAAGCTGGCGACCTCGCCGCTTCGCGCCGTGCTGCTTGATATGAGCCGTGCGGAAGCGGCGAACCTCGTAGCCGAGGTCCGCGCGCTAGAGCATCAGCTTGATCTTGAGCTGGGGCTGGCCTCGTTCTCGCTCGCCCGGACAACCAAGATGGTCGAGGCAATGGCGACAGACGGGGGGCGGCGCTGATGAAACGGAGCTTTATGACGGCCATCGTGACAACTGGCTTTACCGCCTTGGCGGTTCCGGCCTTTGCGGGCGGAAGCGCCTGCTCGGTTTTCGATCCGACCTGGCGCAACCAGCATTCGTCCACGCAGTCGGCAATTCGTAATGCGATTGACGACTATTCGGCCGAGGTGGCCACGCAAAACCAGACGACAGCGAACCAAATCCTGTCGGCGCTGCGCGCGCTCACTGCTCAAAGGGCGACGGTCGATAACCAGATCGCCACGACCGACCTAAAGGCTAATGAGGCGAATGCCTCGGCTGTGTCGGCCAACATGGCGAGGCTCGCGGTTGCCAGGGCCTATGAGACCTATGGCGATGCGGGCCAGCCGCCCGATAGCTGCGCGGTAGTCGAGAAACTGGCGGATTTTTCGCAGGCTATTGCGACAACGGATGCGTCAGCGCGCGCCTTCGCAACGGCCGAGGGGATCGACGCCAGGCCGGGCGGGACGCCAGACGTGGACGAGAGCATCAGGCGGCGGATCGCTGCGGCGAGCGCCGAGACGCTTAACGTGCGCAAGTCCCTGCTGGACCCGAATGCCAGCGAAGAGACCGTGCAAGCCTTCATCAATAACTTGACCGGCCTGCCTCTCCAGAAATTCTCTCTGGGGGAGGGCGGTGTTTCGGGCCAGGCGGGCACCGCCGCACAGGCGCAGCAAAACCTGATGGCCGCTCGGCTGGAAGCATATCGTTCTCCGGCGCTCTACTCGCTCGGCTACATTCGCAGCGCCCGGACCAACGGGGCGTCGTCCCACACATCAGCAGCGCAAGGGGTCAAGGAACACCTCGACTGGATCGTCGCCCGATATGGCGGCGGCGCGGAATATGAGCGCTGGGCGGCAGCGATGGTCACGAAATCGGAGCCGGGCATCTTGAAGGAGATCGCGCGCATCCGGTCGCTCTCCATGAGCGTCCGGCAGATGCGCGAGGAATCGACCGAACGCATGACGGTGATCGTTGGCACGATGGTCGCCGGGGAGAGCACTCAATGATGATCGAGCTACCCGCCCTCGCGCCATTCGACCCGGATGAGGAAGATCTTGGTTCGGTTCTGTCGCCCGCCTCCATGCTGGGACAGCCCGATGAAATATACGACAGCGGTGTGCCTGGCTGGAAGCAGAACCCGAGCGAGCTGGGAGCCGGTCTCCTTGCCTTCGTTCGGGCTATGAAACCGCTGGCTGATGAGACGCCGAAGATCGCCGGAGACGTGTTCCTCGAACGCTTGAAGGCGCAGGGCGTGGACACATCGGAGGTCTGCATCATGCCTGCCGCGATCCTGCATGATGCGTCAATCGGTGATGAGGCAGCGGATGGCCAGTGATCTGTCCACACTTGAGGCCGTTGGCGAGGAAACAAGTGGCGTTGTCGCGAAAGGCGCACAGGCCATCTTGTCGGAGATCACCTTCTCCAACGTGCTGCGCGAACTCGATCTGCTGCCTGCACTCGGCTGGCGGCACCTGGTGTTGAACCTCGTGACGGAGAAAGGTCAGGACCGGATCGATGATGGCGCACGGTGGATCTATGCGGAGCGGCTGGTGGGCAGCGTTGCGGGTGCGGAGCCGCAAGAACTGATCCTAGTCGCCTTCGGCTCATATCGTGCGCTCAAGGACCATCGCGTGGAACCCCGCATCGATGGCTGTGCCGCGCTGGAAGGCGGCAGCGTCGAACTGGTGAAGGCCGTGCGCTTCCTGGACGGCAATGTCCAGGCTCCGGCCATGATGGAGAATTTCGAGTTCACGTCGAAGCTGCGCCATGCCCGAAGCCAGATCGGCAACCCCGTGATCTATCGGAAATCGCGCAAACCCTATGAAAAGGAGGCAGCGGCATGAGCATCAAGCGATGGTTTGACTTGCAGGACCAGGGCGCAAAGCTCGACCGTAGGGTCGGGGCCAATGGCTCCGGCTATCTTGAGCTTTCGTTCCGTGATGAAGCGGCGATGGATGAGCGCCTTACGGGAGAGCGGGTTGCGGCGGTCGCGCAGGCCGGATGGGTGAAGCCAGAAGATGGTCCAGCTATCCGAAATTATGGCGACTTCCGAGATTTTACGGAGATCGCGCGGGCGCTGTCGGTCGTTTTCGATGATGAGACGGTGGATCGCGCCATCGCGTCGCGCGAAGCCCTGCGCCAGGGCGAAGTGCTCGAAGGCGTGGACCGGCCGATCTATGTTGGCAAAGAGCACATCGACCAGTCGTTGAAATTCCTGCCGGACACGATCCGGTCTCGCGCCATCGAGATGATCGAGAAGGCAAGAGAGCGGCAGCTGACATTCCGCGGTGCAAGCCTGGGCGCAACCGGGGGGAAGCTCTGGGAGCTGGCCGGGCGTGTGAGCGAACGCACGTCCGTTGGGCTGTCCACCAGCATCGCGAAGCTGGCCTCGGCTCGCTACGACGACGAAACCTTCGAGCAGATCGAGAAACTGGCCTCGATCCCGACCGATGCGGCCCGGAACCAGCTGGACGATATACTGCGCCGGATCGATGTCGAAGAGCACCTTTTGCGCGAAGTTCGCAAGGAGGCCATCGCGCTCGGCCGTGACCGGGATCAGGTCGAGGCGAGTGCAGCGGCGGAATATGTGATGGCCCAACCCGACGCGCGGGATCTCGTGCTGGACCTCGATCCGGCGCAGGCGGCGGCTGCGCCGCTGTCGGAAGGGTTCCGGCGCGATGTCCATGGTTTCAAGTTCGAGGTCTCGGCCGACACCACGACACTGGCGGCGCGGGAATACCAGGCCCGGTTGACCAATGCCGTCGAGTTCATTGCCGACACCTTCGGCATGGAACCTTCCGAGGTGTTCGAGCAGAACACGCGGATTCGAGTGGTGCAGGGCCTGGTTGACCGGCACAAGCGCGGGCATCAGATCCAGACGACCCGAAGCGGCAAGGATTTCGAGGGCGAGGATTTTGTGGATGCGTCGGGAGCCATTGTGTTCTCGCAGTCCACCCTGGGCACGGCCCTGCATGAGATGTGCCACGGGCTTTCCCGTCGCCTGGGCGATGATCCAGCGAAATATGACGAGATCATCCATGGTTCCGGTCTGATGGAGGCTTTTGACGGGATGCTGGCGGAAGCCCGGATGAACGTCAGCTATTTTGCCGAGCAGCCGGATTACATCGAGTATCTGCGCGACCCCGAGGAAGTGTTCGCGCGGGTGCTTGAGAACGCATTGCGGACCCGGTGCATCGAGCAGCACGGGACGCTTGCGCCTCTCGGGGGCCATGCCATTTCTGGCCACCACGAGAACTATGCTCCGCTCGATCCGCAGATCATGGAGCGGACGATCCAGGTTGTTCGTAATTATGGCGCATCACGCGGGGTGATGACCGAACTCGGCCTGGAGAACCCCGAGGAAGCACCCGTGCAGCGCCAAGCTGCGAGCCGCAACACCACCATGCGAGGGCGATAACGGTCGATGGAACCCGACGAAAACAGCTTCTCTGACCTTTATAGCGTTGCGGACAGCGACTATGCGCTGAATGCCCTGGAGAAGGTGTTCGGGGGTATCGTGCCCTACGTCTCCGGCCAGGATGACGCCTACAACAACATCGGCACCTTCCTGACGCCATTCATCGGCACGATGAACATCATCATGCTGTGCCTTGCCGTTCTCGTCGGGGCCTATACTTTCTTGTCGCTGGTGGCAGACACGGCTGCTGACGGCGAAGTGCTTGGCCGCTCGGCCGACACGAAGAACACCTTCCTGCGGGCCGGTGCTGCGGCGCTGCTCTTCCTGCCCGTCTCGGGCGGTTTCTCTGTCGTTCAGCTGCTGGCCTTCGGCGTGGCCGTTGGGGGCAGCGGGATCGCGAACGAAGCATGGAACAGGTATTCGCGCGAGACGCTGGACGGGACGGCCTACACCGCCCCCGCAACCAACCTGTCGAACGGCGATTGGGCGATGCGCGGCCAGCTAGCAGATGCGACCTATACGATGGTTCTGGGCCGCCTATGCGAGTTGCACATGGATCGCCTGGCAGGGATCTACAACGTCAACGCCCAGACCACCCGCATGGGGGTGCCAACGACCTCAACCGAGGATGCCAGTTCCGGCCTGTTCTGGGACACCAATGCGTCAGAGACGAAGAGCTACGAATGGTTCTACCAGACGGGCGATGGTGCGGATGCCAGCAACGACATCTGCGGCTCGATCCAGTATTCGATCACCTACAACACGCCCCCGCATGACGAAGATCAGCCGGGGTCTGTGACGTCGCTCTATTCCTTTGCAGACAATCTGAAAACCCTTGCCCAGAACCAAGTCTACAACAGCGTCGTGAACACGCTGAACTCGATAGTGCAGCCCCGCGCTGCGGCGCTGGCGGATAGAATCTATTCCGGGGAGGCGGGGTCAACGACCGGAAGCCTGCGGAACGATGCCGTGGTGCAGGCCGAAATCAAGTCGATTGCCAACGAGGCGGCATTGGCGATCTACAACAGCCGCTCCGGCCTCGCGGGCGACACGGCCGCGATGCAGCAGATCCAGGAGGACATGATCGCCTCGGTCACGGCAAACGGTTGGGTGATGGCACCCGTCTGGCAGCGGATGATGGCGCAGCTTTATGTCAGCGTTCGCGAACTCCAGACGAACCTGGACATGCGGATAGACCGCAACGAGCGTATCGGGAAAATCTTCGGCACCAGCACCTTTGGCTGGTGGGGGTCAGACAACGAGGTCAGCCGCGCGAGCTTCGCGCCGGTCGAACGTGATATGGACTATCTGCGCAGCCACCTGCAATTCGTGCTGTTCAAGATGAAGCAGGCGGACGCGGAGAGCAGCAACACCAATCCGCTGGGAGAGGATGCGGGTGCGGAAATGGGCGGGCAGTCGTTGCGCGGGTTCTATAACTTCTTTATCAATCGCATGGGTCCGAGTGCGACCGGAGGGTCAGCCTTCAAAGACCCATTTATGGAATACACCGATGTCGGGGCAAACCTTTTCTGGATCGCGACACCGCTTGTCGGTGGCAGCTCCATTGCAGAAGGGGTGGCTGGGGTTGTGGGCGCGGATAAGCTCGTGGGGGTCATCACCGGGCCAGTGAAGGCGCTGGGCTATTTCATCCTTGCGATGGCGTTTGCCTATATGTTGCTGATCCCAACGATCCCGATGCTTTATTTTCTGTCGGGCGTTGTCAGCTGGGCGATGCTGGTGATCGAGGCTGTTTTCGCATTACCTCTTGCGCTTCTGATGTGGCTGGTTCCAGCGCGAGAGCCGTCGATGATCGGGCCGTGGAACAAGGTCATGGTGACTCTCTGCGGGCTGTTGCTGCGCCCGTTCCTAATGATCGCGGGTCTAATCGCCTGCATCCTGATGCTCTGGATCGGCAACGAACTTCTGGGCGTGTTCTTCCGCAACATGCTCATGGTGATGACGCCGAACTGGACGATTATGGCGGTCGTTATGATCTGCGGCCTCGTCGGGCTTTACTGCTACGCCACCGTCTTGTTGGCGCTGCACTGCTCTTCCCTCATCAATCTCTTCGGGGATGCTGTGATGGGCTGGATTGGCGGTATTGCCTCGCCGCTGAACCGCGAGACGATGGGTGAAAACCTGGCCGGAACTGCCCGCGCTGCCGCTCCTGTTCCGGGGCTGCATGGCGCAAGGGCCGGTCTCGAATCCGTGGGTGGCGGGGCCGTCCAGGCGCGCAACAAGCTCATAGAGAGACAGCAAAAAAGGAACCAGGCGCGGCTGGGGAGCGGTAACTGATGGCAGAAGGCAAGTCGAACTATAAGGGCGTCTCGAAGCGGGACGAGGTGAAGCTCGACAACCGGCGTGTTGACACGCGCCGGTTGGGCCAGAAGCTCACGGACGAGGCAAATACCCCAAGCGGGACGCTGACCATTTTCATCGCGCTGACGATGGCCTGTGCGGCTTTCTCCTGGATGCCTTTCGTGCCTGAGCTGATCTTCCTGGGCGCTGTGCTCTTCTACCGGAAGCACTACCGCTACAAGAACAAGATCTGGTCCGCACCGGCCCGCGTTCCGTTCTACGTCAACAAGCTGACAGGGCGGGACTATCTGGACGAGATGTCGAACGCGCCGGGTGAGGGCGACATCTATATGGGGTTCTGCCTGGAAACCAACCGCGAGGTCTGGGCCTCTTTGAACGACGCAAGGACGCATCGTCTGGTGTCGGGAACCACGGGTTCGGGAAAGACGGAAGAGCTGTTGGCCGAGACCTGCAATGCCCTGGTCCACGATTCCGGCGTGATGCTGATCGACGGCAAGGGCGAGATGAAAGGCTCGCTCAAAGGCGTCATCTCTCTTGCTCGGCTGTTCTGGCGGGATGAGGACGTTTACAGCCTAAATTATGTGATGGGGGGCCTCGATTCGCAACTGTTCCGGCATGAGAAGCGGTCCAACACCTTCAATCCCCTGCAAAACATGGGATCGAGCCAGATGACCGAGATCCTGATCTCGTTGCTGGCTGCGCCGGGGTCGGACCCGATGTGGAACGACCGGGCCATCGCGCTTCTCCAGGGCCTGATCCCGCCGCTGAACTATCTGAGCGGCCGTGGCTATATCATCCTGAATGCCGAGATGATGTCGCGATTCCTGCCGCTGAACGCGGTCGAAGACCTCTATCACCATTGCGCCTTCATCGATCACAACGGCACGAAGGTCGTTCTGCCACAGGAAGAGCAGGATTTCCTGCGGCAGGAATATCTTGGGGGTCTGAGGATCTACCTTGAGAACATCCCCGGCTACACGGGCGGACCACCGCAGCCCTTCATGGGGCGCGGCAACGGCCCGCCGCCACCGGCAGACGAAGCCCGCGCCGAGGTGGTCAAGCAGCATGGGTTCCTGACCATGCAGGTGGTCAAGCCGATCACCGACCTGTCGTTCAACTACGGTCACATCTACAACACGACCATCGGGGAGATCGACTTCCTCGACATGGCCCGCAATCGGCGGATACTGGTCGGCTTGCTGCCCGCGCTGGAGCGCAGCAAGCAGAACATGCAGCCCTTGGGCAAGATGGCGGTCGCCGCGATCAAGAATACGCTTGCCACCGGCCTTGCCGGGCCGGTCAGCGGCGAATGGCGGCAGGTGATGGCCGACCAGGAAGTGGCGCGTGGCCCCGCACCCTATTTCATCCTCTGCGACGAATACGGCTATTTCGTCGTGGAAGGCTTTGCCGTCGCCCCCGCCCAGGCTCGTTCGCTCGGCTATTCGATCACCTTTGGGGTGCAGAACATCGACAACCTCATGGAAGCATCGGAGAACGAGGGGAACGCCACGCAGGAGAACACCAACATCGCCCTTGTCGGTCGGATTACAGGTGGCGCGGAGAGCAAGACCTACAAGTTTGCCGAGAGCCGGGCGGGGCAGGCTTATGTGCAGATGATCGAGAACGTGGAAATGCGCCAGACGAGCCTGGGAGCTACACGGCTCGATGAAACCTCCAGCCGCCTGCAAACGGTGTCGCGGTTGAGCTATGACGACATGAACGCCCAGAAGGACGGCAAGTTCACTTTCATCCTGGGCACACCGATCTTCTCGCGCCGGGGCAAGAAGGTCATCACGGAGCAGTCGGTCAAAGTTGTGCGTATGCTCTCCCTCTACTGCGGCGGGGTATACAATCCCGATTACGTCAGCCCCGTGAACTCGGCCTATGTGCTGCCACTTGCACCGGATGAACAGGCCAGGATGCGGGCCGAGCTGCAACTGTCGGGCAATCCCGACATGGCGCTGAAGATCAGCAGGACGGCGCAGTCCATCCTTGAAGGGCAGGTAGGGCGTATGGCCTATGGCTTCGAGCTGGAAGGCGGAAAGCGGCGCATGGGGCCGGATGACTGCCTGTCATACCTGAGCTACCGGGCGAGGGAACGGCAACTGAAGCTCGGTGCTCTGCCCGAGGAAGACGGGCGGAAGCTCTTCGATGGCTATTGGCACCTGGTCTCCCGGCTGGAGCAGGGCGAGAAAGAATCGGAGACGGTCAGGGTTGTCCAGGGATACTTGGCGGCGAAAGTTCCCGAACCAGGCTATCGTGCTATGCTCAATGACGTGGTAGTCGATCTTGGGCGGATGCGCTCGGCCAGGTTGCGCGAGCGTGAGGTAAAGCCAGGTGGAACCTTTGACGAGGTGGGCACCGAGGTCGAGAAGGCCGCAGAGACGGTCGAGATCAAGCGGGTCCGGCGCGAGAGGTCATCCGCATCAGCGATGTAGGTTGAAAACGGTCGAAATACAGACTATATTTAGATTGAACTTGTCAAGAGGAGGCTGCGATGAATGAACTTCGGAAGTTGATGGGCGCCATCAACACGGCCTTCTTCGCTGTGCTCAACTTCGTCTTCTTCGTGCGGCCGGGTTCGCATCCGGTGGACTGGCCCGGCGACGATGCAGCGGTCGGCACTCCCGCTGGCCCCAACACGGGTCTCTACGGGAAGGGCTTCCTCTACATGACGCACGAGGATCGCGGTAAGACGATCCAGGCGGATCGTGAGGATCGCCGCCGCAGGGGGCACGATCAATACCACGGGTATAACTGGTAGCCGCAGCGGCTGATCTGCACCGTTGGAAGATATGAAAAGGAGCCGGTTCATCCGGCTCCGTTTTCGTTTCAGTAGGACGGACTGGCAGAGGTGCAGGTTGAAAATCTCCCCAGCATGATGTATATGTTTCTGCATATACACATGAACAGGAGGGGCGATCATGCCGCATCCGCAGCCATATTCAGAGCCTCGTGAAGCCAAGCTCTTCCGTAACAACAAGAGCCAAGCCGTCCGCATTCCCGCAGACTTCGAGATGCCAGGGGATCGGGTGAACATCTATCGTGATGGGAACCGGCTCATCATCGAGCCGGTGCGCCGCAAGAATCTGCTTGAAGTGCTGGCCGGACTAGACCCGCTCGGACCAGAGGATCAGTTTCCTGACGTGGACGAGACGCTTCTCCCGGCCAAGGAAATCGACCTTTGACCCTCTATATGCTCGACACCAATATCGTCTCCGATCTGCTGCGACATCCTGACGGCAGCGCGGCAAAGCGCATTGCCGAGGTCGGCCCGGATGCGATCTGCGTGAGCATCATCACAGCCGCAGAGCTGCGATATGGGTGCGCCAGGAAAGGGTCTGCGAAACTCCTGGCGCATGTCGAAGCGATACTGGAAAGCGTGCAGGTTCTGGCGCTCGATGTGCCTGCTGACGCAGAGTATGGCGGCATTCGTGCCGAGCTTGAGGCCGCTGGTAAGCCCATTGGTCCGAACGATCTGTTGATCGCAGCTCATGCCTACGCCGCAGGCGCAATCCTTGTGACTGACAACACGGGCGAGTTTTCCCGCGTTCGCGGCCTGCGGGTTGAAAACTGGATCAGGTAGACAATGAGCTTGGGATTCGACCCATCAATACTGAAAAAAGCTCCCGATGCGTCAGCTTTGGGAGCTTTTTTCCATGTCGGCCGACAGCTTAAGAGAACTCGTGGCGCAGCCAGTCGCCCAGAGGCGCTTTGGCCTCGTAGAGCCTCTGGTGAACGATTTGCCAGACGCGATACCGGAAGATGATGGCGTTGGTCAGGATCATCGCCGCAATCAGCATGGCCCCGATCAGGGTGAACAGATAGCCGGTCATGAAGTAGTAGAGGAATCCGAAGCCTGCTGCGCAAGCTGCCGCGATCAGGAAGCGGCGCTCCCCAATGCGCAGGCTGTCGATGGTCGCGGTGACGGCTTCGAGCTTCATCTCGATATTTTCTATATAGTCGCAGTTGTTGCAGCCGAGCACATAGGTCGTGTCACCGCCCTCGTGGTTGACGGCCTCAAGCAGGGACACGCTGCGTGGTGTCTGACAGGCCGGACAGGTGCTTGATCTCCGCTTCTTCAGGGCCGAAAGAGCGAAGCTGAAGCTGCTGCCCGCGTCGTTCCAGGACATCCTTTCTTTCGGGATACGCCTGCGCGGATCGAGATCCTTCAGCTTCCGCCACGGGAACAAGACACCAGCGATGGCAGCTCTTCTCGACTTTCTGGGTCGGTCATCATCCTCGGCCATCAGGGAATCCTTATTGCAGCTCGATGTGGACCTGGTTGGGCGTGACCTCGGCCGGAAGCCCACCGGCTGCGACCAGGCCCGCGAGGATGTCGCGAATCCCGCCAAGCGACGAGAACATCGACGCGGGACGGCGGGTTTCCTCTTCATCATCCCCGACACGGGTGCTGAGGGTCATTCCGGCTATGTCCAGCGTGAGACGGTGTTTCGGGAGGCTATGCCCGAGGTCGATCTCGGCCACGGCCGAGAATGTGTCGTCTTGGCGAAGACCGGCATCAACGGCTTCGACTAGCTCCGCGAGATAGTCGGGGAGAGGGCGCTCGAAGCCGTAGCCCTGGCGGTAGCCGTATTCACCGCGATAGGTGCTGGCCGCTTTTTTCATGGCACTCATGGCTTTTTCCTTTCTGTCTATCTAAATACATACTATCTTTCGATGGATTATTCCAGAACTCTCCGCAGGAGACCATGTTGAAACTGACCGCAAGACACATCGCCTTCGCTGCCCTTCTCGGTGTGTTGTCGCAGCCTGCATTCGCCCAGGTGAACGCGCCGGAGAAGACTACTCTAGATCTCGACGGGAAGCTGCCCCCCGAACAACTGCAAGAGTGGGAGGGCGGCAAACGTGTGCTCTTCTGGTCGGTGCCGGATGGGGCCTGGATCGAAATCTTCCGAGCCGGAAATGTGACCGGACTGGTTGAAGATAACCGTTCCTTTTTCAAACGCATCGTGGCGGACGGGCGGCAATGGCAATGGCGCAACGAGGGGTTCGTCCCCCTGGTTGCGGAGGTCGCGGTCGCGGCCGGGCCGACGAACGACGATGACTTTGATGCCGCTGTGTCGATTTTCGAGGCTGACCTTGCCGAGAAGCCCAGCAACGGCGCCGGGAACATGACATTCCTGCACCGCACTGAGAAGGGTGAAATCGTCAAGGCCGTGCAACTGGCGACGACCACCATCTGCGCCGCAGGCGGTTCGGAATGTCCCTTGGTGGTCCTGCGGCCAGGCCGCGATCCACAAGCCTACTTCTTCAGCCTCGACAGTGCATGGGGCTTCTTCGAGGCGGGTGGCAAGCTCCAACTGGAATACCAACGGCCCAAGGCTGTGGTCCAGGTCGATATGGCCACCGGCAACGAAACCGAACTGGAGATGATCGAGCCGAAGGCGGCGCAATCTCCCCCCAACCACCCTCGGCATGTGGAGTAGAAGATGCGCCGCACTCTGTCCGTTCTTGCCCTTTCCCTCACGCTCTCCATGGCAGCTCTGCCTGGAAGCGCTCAATCCATTTCGGGGGGCTTCGATTTTGCAGCTTACCGCACAGCGGTGATGGGGCCGGAATCGGGGCGGCGATACCATATCCTGAACGAAGTCACCGGCAAGGCCGCAGGCGCTTATCAGTTCATGCCGCAGACGCTGGCCGATCTGGGTTATGTCGCCAGTCCGAACGGCACCTGGGAATGGGACAGCGTGGTCTTCACGGCCAAATCCCAGGGAATGGGGGTCAGCACCATCGAGGACTTCCTTACGACCGAAGCTGGGCGCAGGCTTCAGGACCAGGCGTTTGACGAGTTCACGGTGAAGAACTGGCGTAGCTTGAGCGCTACGACGAAAGGCTATGTGGGGAAGGCAGTCAACGGCGTTCTGGTGACGGAAGGCGGCTTGCTGTCTGGCGCACACTTCCTTGGCGCTGGCGGCATGAACAATTTCGTCCGGTCAGGCTTTACCGGCGAGAACCTAAGCAACCTCGACACCATTCTGCGACAGAACTTCCCGTCAGAACAGACGCTGGAGCGGCTTGATGTCTATGTCATGGGCCGGATCGCGAGTGGCGCTGCCGCTCATGGGGGCATCGCTGGGGCATCGGGTTATGGTGGTAGCGCCACGACCGAGGCGGGCGGCAACTACACGACCGAGCAAGTTGCGGAGGCGGCATCGGCCGAGGCCGCGACGGTTTCCGGCGTCTGCCTTTCACGGCTCATGTCCACGTCCGGCCAGCGTGTGTCGTCGCCCTACGGTGTGGATAGGACCGGCCGCGCCTCGAAAGGCTGGCATCAGGGTCTCGACCTGGTGAACAGTGTGGGGCGCGGCGACCCGATCTATGCTGGGGTGAATGGCAGAGTCATCACGGCAGGATCAGGGAGCGGCGGAAACCGCGTCGTCATCGAGACGAGCGACGGATCTCAACGGTTCATTTTCATGCACCTGGACTCGGTTCACCGCGATGTGCGAGGGACCGGGGCGACGGTTACGCCGGATACGCAGATCGGCACCATGGGGGACACCGGCTCGCCTGGCGCTGTCCACCTTCACTTGGGCACGGTGATCCAGGGCGAAAAGCTCCAAAGTGCGGGTATGGAGTCGCGCATCTGGGAATCCCCGCAGGGATGGACCGGATCGAAGGAACGCGCGCCGCTCACTGCCGATCAGGTGGCATCGGCTCTGCCGACCAGCTTCTATTTCATCAACCCCGAACCGTTCCTGCCAAACAGGGTCAACTTCCCGGCCGAGCTGGCGGCGGCATATGCCAGTCAAGGGATTTCGCGGCCTGATGGGCTGACTCTGCCAAATAACTGTGCGGTGGGCGATCTGGCCAGCCAGCCGATGGCGAGCAGCGGAGGGGGAGTATCGGCCGCGGAACTCGGGTCCGACCCAATCGGCCATCTGGCGGATGTCGGTTATGCAGCCGATATGGCCATGGGCGAGTTCCGGGATGCCGTGCTCGATCTGACAAAAATTGCGGCCGACGATTTCACGCGCTCGCATCTTTACGCCTCGGATCGCAAGCGACCGATGGCGGCATGGGCGACACTGGTGTCAGAGACCACAGGAGGACAAACCAGATGAAGACGGCAAAAGCGAAAGCGGCAACAGGGATTCTGTTGCCAACCATGGGTATCGTGTCGGCGTCCATGCTGGCGCTGGCGGCATTGCTTGCGATGCTGCCCGGCTTGGGCTTGGCACAGGAGCCTGCCGAAGACTATCCGCAGGGCTGGGAATGGAACAGCGTATCGACGCAGGATTGGCCGAGCTGTGACCAGAAGTGTCTGCTCGACACCATCAATGCGGCCCGCACGGTCGTCATGTTCCACACCAAGGGGGAACTTCGCCAGGACGAAGCGGAGGCGCTGGTTGGTGCCATCCGCCGTGGTGCTCGCGTCGAGATCTATGTCGGCAAGACGAACAATCTCTCCGACGAGGTGATCTGGATGGCTGACGACATCTACCAGAAATGGGCTGCGACAGCCGATGATACCGAGACTCGGATGATCGGCATGGGCGGTTGCGTCATGGGGAAATCGGACCACCCGTCCTTCGTTGTGGCCGATCCCTTCGCCTGGGGTGCGAACGAGGCCCCGGCTCTGGTGGTGAACGGCAAGAAAACGGACAAGCGCGACGTTGCGGCAGCTGCGTCGGTGGTGGTTGAGACAGAGGACTTCATTCAATGCAAGCTAAAAAGTTGATCGCTGCTGTCGCCTTCGGAAGCATGATTTTCGGGGGCGCAGTCCATGCACAGGGGCCGGAGTTGAAGCCGGTCGATCCGCAAGCTGTGGACGTGGACGAGTATGTGCCGAACCAGTATCTCGATCCCAACCTGCTCGCAATCCAGGTTAGACGGGCAGAGGATCGCATTCTCGCTCTCGAACAGACCAATGAACGCCTCATCAAGGGCTATAATGATCTGGCGGCGAAATATAACGCGCTGCGCGAGTATCTGGATGCTGGCGCAGGGCAGCAGCGGTAATCGGGGGCGGTGACATGGAGATCCCGAGCCTCGATACCGCGCTGGTCCAGCTGACCAATGTTTTTCCCTACTATATTGAGTTCATCCTGGCGGTAATGGCCTTGGGCGGCTTGCTCTCTGTCGCATCCGGCCTGATTATGGCCTATCACCAGGTCAGCGCTGGAAGCAGAGGTCAGACCTTTGGCGAGGGCACACCTACGCCATGGAAAGCACTGATGCTGATCGTCTTGGGCGGTGCGATGTCGGTGCCGCTCGTGATTATGTGGGACGCGGCGGGAACCTTCGTTCTGGGCGGGACGGAGACCTATAATATCCTATCCTACCTGCCGCCTCCAAACACCAGCCCATGGTGTGATCGTGTAAAGGCCGCGATCATTCTGTTCTTCATGTCTATGGGCATCACGGGGGTTGGCTGGGCGACGGTCCTGGTCAGGCAACGCATCCTGCATGAGCGGCAGGGTGGCACCGGAAGAGCCATCGTCTTTTTCCTCGGGGGATTGACGTGCTTCTTCATCCTGGATGCAGCCGAGCTGGTATCGAACAGCATCGGCCTCAACATCTCCCTCGACAACGTGTGCGCCATCATGGGGACCGGCGATGAACCGTAAGCTCCGGGTCATATTGATCGCCGGCGTAATCGCCGCTGGCGCGGCCGCGAAGGCACCGGCAGCGCCGGACTCGGCATTTACTGTAGAGACATCGGGCCAGGCCGAGGGACGGATTGCCTCGCAGGCCGAGCGCGGGGCCGCTGAGCGCCGTGCCGTGGACCTAGTGGCGTCTATGGGCGCTGATGCGCTCAGGGCGCTCCAGCAGCGGCCCCAGGGCCGCGTTGACGCCATAGCGGCGCTGGTCGAGCGTTACGTCGATCTGGGCTTTGTGCTGCGCTCCAGCTTGCCGCGTGATCTTCTCTCCGTGCTCGATGACCGCGAGAGGGTGGCGGTTGCACGGGCCTATCAGGCGTTCGCGGCCGAGGACTATGCGCGAGCCTTCGACAGCTACAAGGGCGAGCAGATCGACGTTGTAAGCGTGACCACCATAGGCCCCGGCGTTGTCCGCGTCAGCACCCGGCTGCGCAGCCCGGAGATCGAGGGCGGGCTATCGATAGATTGGATCGTGGCAGGGCTGGACACGCGCCGCGCAGGGCTTCGCGACCTCATCATCGAGGGAACCTCAACCCTTGCCGGTCAGCAGCAGCTGATTGCTGCACTCTGGAATGATGTAGGAAAGGACAAAGCCGCTTTCCTCAAGCGAATTGCGTCACCTGATCCATGGGGGGATGGCGAATGAAAAGGGTCGTTCACCGGATGCACTGGTGGTTCTTCGTGGATAAACTCGTCCCCTGGCTGTTCGCAGCTGGCGCATTCCTGATGCTGCTGGCTTTCAGCGGGATGGTGCCTGACAGGTTCCCACTATCGCGGCTTTCAGTGCCGCAAGATCTCTACGGGCGAGTGCGCTGGTATTTCGGTGCAGCCATCGCCGCAGGAGCTGTGATCTCGATGCTGATCGCAGTTGTGCAGTGGACCTGCACGACTCTGACGATAGAGGGCGGCTATGTGGTCTATGCGAAGGGCATATTGAGCCGCACCGTGGCGAAGGTGCCGGTTCAGGAAATCGCCAGCATCGATCTGACCCAGACGATTTTTCAGCGCATCCTGAATACCGGCAACCTGGTGATCGACATGCGTGGCGCGTCACTGCTGCGGATGAACTTGCTCGATGATCCTGTCGGGATACAAAACACGGTCCTCGAAATGCGCCAGGGAGGTCGAGAGGATCTGCGCTGACCCTGGCGCTCCAGTTAAGGCGCTTCTCCCTTGCAATGGGGATGCTCGATTGATTCTATGATCTCACAAGAAGCGCATGGGGGAACGATGAACATCGAAGAACTTGACCTGAAGCAGCTGAAGGAATTGCGGTCGAAGGTGGATAGGTCGATTGCCACCTTCGAAGACAGGCGGCGGCGCGAAGCGCTCGAAGCGGTCAAGAGGGCGGCACAGGAGCATGGCTTCGCGCTGAATCAGCTGATCGAGGACGCTGGCCGCTCGCGTCAGCCGGTTGCCCCGAAATATGCCAACCCGGACGATCAAAGCATGACCTGGAGCGGCCGGGGCCGAAAGCCACGATGGGTTGAAGATCTACTCGCGGCGGGCAAGAGCCTGAATGACCTGACGATATAAAAAGGGCCGCGAGAGCGGCCCTTTCCTATCCAGGGTGTCTGTTCAGTTGGCAGGCTCTCGGCACCGTGTCGCCTCTCATCTTCCCCTCTCATTGCGGCTCGGCCGCGCCTTATCTGGACTGATGGCTGCGGATCACTGACATGACCTCTGCTGGTGTCCCCGCCTGGGCCATGTCGCGGCGGATCGCCTCTTCACGGGCGCGCTGGCTGCGCATCGAACGGATCTCGGCTTCCATCTCACCACGCTCGGCCGCATCGCCTAGTCGCTTCATGCCGTTGCGGATCACCCCGGTAAGGGACCGCTTGCAGCTCTCCCAGGCGACGGCCTCTGCGGCGGCGGGATACATCGCCTTGATGTGATGCGCGACCTCGGCCGCGATTGCGCGCGCCGCCATGTCCACGGCGTCGTCAGGCAAAGGTTTCACAGGCAGATTCGGCATGGTTGCGCTCCTTTCGCGCCTTTTATGGATTTCTCACCGTCCGCGCCCGGCCTGCGATAGCGTCATTAGGACCGGGCCAAGCGCCGCGTAGGCGGGGCCTTGCTGTGGGAAGCCGTCGATAGCAGCGGTCAGATCATACATGGGAATAGCGTCACATAGCTCTTTCAGAGCTGCAAACGCTTCTGCCCCGAACTCGCCTTGCGCGGCTCTTCGAACCAAAGAATCGAAATCCGCACATGTTTCAGGGATAGGGATGGCGGAAGTAGCGGCATCTAAGCACTGGAGCCACGCGACTTCGAGGCTTGATGCACGTCCAGCCCAAAACGCCCCGCTCATACTCTTACCCTCCCTTCGTTGATTTGTTCAGCAACCAGATCACAGAAGTCTGGCCATGGGAGGCATGGGTTTGCGCGATCAAGGCTGCGCATGGTTTCGAGCTTTGCTGCATCCCTGAACAGGTCGCCGCCAACGCGAGCGGAGAGCGCGTTCCACTGGTGGATGGTGGGTGCCGTATCGGCTATCATGGCTGCGCTCCTTTCGCGCCGTTGTTGGAGGTTGTCAGTCGAAGAGCGGCAGACCCGCCGCCCGGCTTGCCTTGGCCTTCTTCGTCATTGGCTCATACCCGAATGGGATCAGATAATCGCGCCGTGCAGCTTGCCAGGATTTTTCGGCATGGGCTGTCTGCCGCGTCCAGGTAGGCCGTGCCCTCGCAAGGGCGGCCTTTCGGTCCTTCAGCGGGTAGTCGGCAGGCAACGCGCTCATAGCATCAGCGATCACTGCTGCACATCTCTGTCGCTCTGTAACCTTCACTCTTGCCTCCATTCGCGCCCTTATTGGACTGCATCACTGGCTCGTGCTGTGGGCAGCGGCACATGGTCAGCTTCGTCCATACGCTCCATGTAAACTCCGCACTCCAAGCAGTGAGCGGCAACGAAATCGCGCCAATCCTCTTGGACATTGCCGAGTTGATCGGTGCAAGTCGTCAGCGAATGCTTGGTTTGTCGGCAGAACTCCACGATAGCCTCCTTTTGTTCGGCCTTGCAGTCGGGCAAGCACTCGTCACGGAACCGCTCAAGAGAGCGGATTGTGCTACCTACCTGCCTGTAAGAGCTTATCGCAGCGTCAATCCACGGGCTTTCCTCGGGCGGCGGCGTCATAAGGCGACCGATCACAGCGCCAAGCGCAGCCCCGCCAAAAGCGAAGCAGATGCCCGAGACGGCAGGACTCATGTCTGCAACCGCCCAACCGATGCCGAGGAACGCAGTCCCAACGCCGCCCGAAAAAATATCAAATCGGCCTAGCTTCAATGGTCACTTCCCGCGTTATTTGGAACCACTGGCGGTCTTGTCGCCCAGATGCCGGTAGAGCGTTCTGACGCTCACGCCGACCTCTTCGGAGACTTCTGCCGCAGACATTCTCGGATCTGCCCATAGGCTACGCGCCTTCGCGAGAAGAGCGCCTTTGAGCTTGGCAGGCTGACCTCCGATCATGCCGCTTTCCACTCGCGCCCTGCGCATTTTGGCCGCGACTTCCTTGCGGCCCTGTGCCTCTGCGCGGCTCGCGAACTCCAAGACCGGCAAGGCGTCGGGGTGCCAAGACACCAATTGGGACTGCTCGACATCAAATACGCTGGCTCCGCGCCGCCCGATCTCCGCCAGCGCTTCCAGAACATCGACAGCGGAAGTCCCGAGCCTGGCCGCACTCGCAACCACTAGCTCGTCACCCGGCTCCAGGCTGATGATCGCATGGCGGCGGTTCGGCAGTGCTTCAGCCGGCCTGCCTCGCGGGATCACGTCCACATAGACAGGGCCGAAGTCTGTGAAGTTGTCGATACCAGCAGATGCGAGCGCGTCCTGTTGCTCCTTCAGGCTTGGCCCTGCCTTCGAAAGCCGGATGTATCCTCGACGCATTCCCGAAATCCTGATCGTGTCATTACTTTTGTGTTTGACACAATGGCAGATGTTGTGTCACAAGTCAATTAGAAGTTGCTGAAATTCAGATGCACAACCAATAACCCCGGAGGCTCACATGATCGTCCAGATCGACACTGAGATTGTTACCGACGGCAGGGAAGCCGCCGAGGCGCTGGGAGCTGTCCTGGTCAAAGTGGGTGCCGATATGTCGGTGGTGCGTAAGTGCGGACGCTGGACGGTGTGCGCCCGCTATGCGGCGGAAGACGCAGCCCAGGTCGGACACGCCGTTGCGCTTCATGCCGATCCTTCCAACTAACCACGCCTCCAGAAGGAAAAAGACATGAAACAAGAAACAGGCCCCAGCACCCGGTACTACGTCTTCGGGGCGATCATAGCTACTGGCGTGGCCTTGGGCGTGTACACCCACTTCTCGTCCACGGTGCCCGAGCTCAAGGAGGCGATCCAGGCTTGCGTTGATGCGGGCGGGCAATGGGTGAGCGGCGACTGCTACACGCCTTCCAACTAACCCCGCCCCGGATCGGCTTAATCCCCGGAGGACCGATGACAGAGAACGATCTGACCAAAAGCCTTGAAGCTGAAGTGTTGCGTCAAGGCATGATTGCAATTCGAAAGCTTCTTTGGGAAGGCAGGTCCGATGCGGCATGTGAGGTGGCGGACGCTCTGCACAACTTCACTCAAGTGCATGACAGTGCCCTTTCAAGGGACGGGACGATAGCCGCGCTCGACCAACTGGCGTCATCGCATCCCGATGTTCCGCGCAGCATGACACTCGCCTTTCAATGGCGCGAAATCCAGCGCTTCGTTTCTTCCAAATAACGCCCGTCAGCTTTCGCCACCTTAAGCGCGCGGATGTGCAGCTTGAAGCTGACGCGCTGATTCCCGGACGCGGGCAGATGAAAACCGGAGACGTGGTTCGCGTTCCCAGGACCGCGCTCACCGAAACCGACTGATCCAACTAACCCCTGCCGCCGTGCGCGGCACAGGACCAACACCAGTCCCGCAATAGGAGAACGCGGATGAACAACTCTTTCCTTGATCCCGAACTGGTTGAACTGGTTGGCAGCTTTGGGATGCTTCTTACGCTTCCCTGTGCCGTCCTCTGTATGGTTGTCGGCCGGCGCATGTATTCGAACGGGGACCACGCCTTGGGAAAATTCTATATCGGCTTCGCCATCGTGGTCGTCGCTCTGTTCTTACCCGTGATCATTCTAGACAGATCCAACTAAGCCGCCGTGCTCGCCGCACGACCAACTCCGGGAACTCCCGGCAGGAGGCCGACATGCCGAAGAGGCAAGGTCGGGAGCAGGTAAGGCGCGATCTGTCCCTGCTTCTCGGAGTGACCCCGGAAGGCCGCACTGATCGGATTGAACAGCGCTTGGCCAACGTCGAAGAAGCCACCAACAACTACTGACCACAACGCTTAATGCCCGGAGACCGGAAATGAGGACGAAACAAGACAAAGACTCGGCCCATGCCGACCGCAGAATGGACTTTAAGGAGGCGGCGTGGGTTTTGGCCGTAGGGGTAGCCACCCTCGCCGCGATAGTCGCGGGGATAGTCGCTCTTGCAGCGCTCGTGACTGCATGTGTGTGGACGGTTGGCAAAATCCGACTGCATCTTTTCGGCGTGGAAAGCGGGTTGTGCGAGCTTTACGATACCTGCGCTGCGACCCCGCTTGAATTGGGGGTTCAGCCCTTTTTCGCGATCCTCATCGTCCTGATGGTGTCATTCTTCCTCGGAGCCTGGATGACAGGAAAGTTGGGCTGATGCCCTCTCTCGAACGCCTCCTGATCCCCGAGGCGCATGTCATTGTTCGCCCAGGCCGCGTGGACACGGAGTTGATCGGCCAGCTTCAGCTTCGGTTTGCCGATCAGGGTGGCGTTGTGTTCGACCTGGTTCAGGACGGGGGCAAGCCAAGCGAGTAGTTGACTTGCGGCCTCGGGAGCGCTGGCCAGCTGTTTCGGAAGTTCAAGAATGGTATCGCCTTCCGTGTCCTGGACCGCGAAGTGGTCGCCGGACTCCAAAACACAGGTTGCAATTGACTCGTGACACAACCTATGACAGATTGCCAGTGCAAAAGATAATGTCACACCTTTGGGACATGGGAATGAAGCGCGGATACATCCGACTGTCGAAAGCTGGGCCATCGCTCGAAGATCAACAGAAGGCCCTCGAAAGGGTTGGCATTAATGACTTTTCGGAAGGTGTCTCGGTCTTTGTCGATCCGCCTCTCAAGCGGGGCGATCCACCGACCTGGCTGGGTCGCAATAATGCGGTCCAGAGCCTTCGTCCGGGCGACGAACTGGTGGTCTCCAGTGCATCCAGGCTTGGCACTACCATGAGCGATGTTCTTGCCGTTCTGCGGGCTGTGGGAGAGCGGCAGGCATCGATTCTCGTTGCCGACAGTGGGCATAAGGTCGCTTGGCACCCAGACGCTCTGGCGGCTGTAGAATTTGCCCAAGGTGCCGAACTGGAAAACCGCAGGGAAGTCGCGGCAGCCGCGCGGGCGGCGCAAGCCGCAACAGGCCGTGTTGGTGGAGCGCCGAAGCAGCTGCGCGGCGAAGCACTGGAAAAGGCGAAGCGGCTCTGGGCCGATCAGTCGCTATCCGCTGCCGAAGTGGCCGAACGTGTTGGCGTGACCACAAGGACGCTCTATCGGCGTTTAGGTGAGAGGGGGATGACGTGATCCAAGGGGAGCCGGAAAAATGGCTGAAAATCGAGTGAAGTGGCTCGATGCGCCCTCTGATAGAACAGGGGTCGAGATCGACATCCTCCCAAGCGGATTTGATACGCGGAAGTCCGGCTGCGCGCATTGTGGCGGCACCTTGGATTTTTACTGGACATGCGGTCGCTGTGGTGCCGAGCACTTCCCTGCCGTGCAGCGGCTTATTTCCCAGAAAAGGAGAGAGTAATGAAAAGTATAAAGCCCGAGATATTTGTGAAGGACGGGATGGAAATCCGAGTTTTCAACTCTGAAGGCGAGTCAGATCACGATCTTCGCTATGATCGGGATGATTGTAGCCTGCTGCCGCCGAAAGAATCTGAGAGCGGCGTTTGGGAGATGTGGTGCTCCGACGAGAAGCGGCTTGAATTGAGGGGCGCGGGCATTTCTGAAATTACTGAACCGGACCATATTTGGCTTATTGTATCGGCATCATCCATTGGGTTCCAAGCAGGCTACCAGGACGGAAAGAGCATCATGAAGATTGCCTTCCGAAAGTCGCTCGATGCCCTGACGGGCCGTTCCGCTGATCATGGCCTTATGAGCATGGTTTTGGACGACTGGTCCGATGATGATGAAGGGGCAATTCGCGATCTGCGCGGATCTGGGGCGGCAGTGCAATGAAAAAGCCGAAAATTCACTTTGTGAAAGATCACGACCTTGCGTCCCTGCCCAGCTATGAAACGCCGGAAGCCGCAGGGGCAGACGTGCGATCGGTTGAGACTGTTACGATACATCCTGGCGCGCGCGCACTGGTATCGACCGGGCTGAAATGTGTCGTTGAAGAGGGCTGGGAGATCCAAGTGCGGCCCCGAAGCGGTCTAGCCTTCAAGCAAGGCGTGACGGTTTTGAACGGCCCAGGGACCATCGATAGCGACTACGCCGGAATTTTGGGGGTGCTGCTCGTCAACCATGGGGATGCGCCCTTCGAGGTCAAGGCTGGGGACCGCATAGCGCAGATCGTGGTAGCGCCGGTGACGCAAGGCGAGTTCGGATGGGCCGACGAGATACGCGAAACATCGCGTGGGGCGGGCGGGTTCGGCAGCACAGGGGTTAGCTAACCTGCACGAGGTCGAGGCGATGCGCTCCACGCCGCAACGAGAGGGGAAGATCATGACGAGGATGGCACCACGCGACCGCTACAGCTACATGCCGGATGCCCTGTTCCGCTGCTCCGAGGGCTGCGGGACATTTCGGCGCGACCGATGCGCGGCTCATGGCGGGCCGCTTGTCTGCCCCCTATGCCGATATATCGGAACGCTCACATTCACCGGCAGGCGCGAAAGCGACAAGGCCGAAAAAGGTGCGGCAGAATGCTCTATAGGATAGACCCCGAGGCAATGCAGGCCGCTCGTGATCGCGGCGAAGCCGACCACAAAACCGGAAAGCGACAAAGCGACAATCCTTACGACCTGGACAAGGAGACGACGCTCTATCTTTGCTGGGATGATGGCTGGGTGACATCCAAAGAAATTGCAAATGAGTGCGGAGGAATGACCAAACAACTTACACCTGAACAAGCGCGGATCGCTGAGCTGTTCGGCACGATAGATGTCCTTGAAGCGCTGCTTGTCGGCGTGCTCGCGAAGTCTGCGCGCGAAGGCTCCCTCGATGACACGGCGCTGAAACAACAGATCGCGGCCTTCATCGAAGACAGTCACGAGCCTCAAGAGAATGAGTGGGGAGAGCGTGCAGCGAGCGCGCAACGTGCCACAGCGATACGTATTGGTGGGATGATCGGCATTGGCCAGATTGTCACCAGGGCCGTAAAGCGATCAACGCAAGGCGAAGCCTGACACTTCCAAATAAAGCGGGGGTCAAATGAGCGTGAGGACACGAGGCACATTGTCCGTTGGAGCTAATCGCATTGGCGTTAATGATGGTCTTGCAGGGCGAGTGGCTCATAGTATTTTTGAAGAGGCGCTTAAAAGACGTGCGCTCTGCAACAGCGCGACACCCCGCATGGTTAAGTATCGGAGCAGCGGATTTCTAAAATCAGAGAGCGTTCGAAAGAAATTCGCTGCCGAGCGTTTGAGTGCATACCGTCCAATTGTATTAGATGCTCTAGGTTTCGATAGATATAGAAGACTGGATTTGTTGGTTCTCAACTTCTTGGAAGATGTCGGGGGCACAGGTAAAAAAAAGCTTTGCGTTGCGACTCTATCTTGCCAATTGGCTGAGATTGAAAACTTTGGTCAATTTGAGAACACGATGCTGTGGTGTAACGTGACTAAACATGCAGTGCGGAGGCTTGTTCAAAGAAATAAGGCTAGATCGGTTGGAGACCTAATGCCAATTTTGAAAATGGCAACTGGTTGGATTGCCATTGCCAACCTGATGCAGCACCAAGGATCTTTTGTGGTTCCCGTTGAAGATGGCTTATTCTGCTGTGGGATGGATGGGGAAGTTCAAGATGCTGACACAAAAAAAATTAAGGCACGGTTAGGAAGTATCAGAACCTTTATAGGTCTAGATCAGATGCGACCTGATACACTAAATTCATGGCAGAAGATGGTAAATTTTGGTGGTCTAAAAAGCACCCCACGCGCCTTAGCGTTGGTTAAGGAAAGCACCTGGCTCAACTCTGACATCGTAGACAGCAATACGCGACGACTATTCAAGGTCATGGGCTACGAAGGCCAAAAATGGGACGTGCGATTCAATCGCTGGAAAACAGAAAGTAATCTGGCTTCGCCATACTCATCAAACTAGACTCGCCGCTTCGGCCATTTCGGGAGGGATAATCAGGGTGGTCGGATCAAAGGCTGCCCAGGCGGTTTCGGCGTCTTTGATGGTTCCTGCCCTATGCTACTTTTCGCCCTCGCTTTGCTATTCTGGTCTCTTTCAGGTCGATCAGTTCGATATAGCGCTCCTGGATCGAGGTGGGATCGAGGTAATGGGCCTTGAACCCGTTTAG